>JASHPU010000108.1 GCA_030037885.1 Xanthobacteraceae bacterium
TCATGCAAGGCAACGCTGGTGCTCGCCGCCATTCCGCTGGTCGTCATCGGCATCTATGTGCCGACGCCGCTTTACGACCTGCTCAAGGCGGCGGCGAGCGCGATGGGGGGCTAGGGCAATGGCCGTGCTTTATCGCATCCACGACGACACCAGCGACTTGGCGAGCTTCCTGGAGCTGTGTCGCGTCCATTGGCGAGGAGTGGTGGTCGCATCGGCTGACGAAGCGGATAACACTTGTCGAATAGACTGCGGAACCGAGCGCCTGCGGGATATCTGCCAATGGCTCACGGACGACCTTGGCTTCGCATTCGCCACGCTTGTCGCGGAGCAGGCACCTAAAAATTGGTTGCTCATCTACGCCTTCTATAAGGATGCCAAATCACCACTGGTTCGAGTCGAGCTGAAGCTCGATGCAGCGCTATCCGTCGCGCCATCCGTTGTCGACCTTTTGCATGGGCCTTCTTTCGACTGGCATGAACGCGAGGTCGAAGATCTGTTTGGACTGCATTTCGAGGGCCATCCGCGGCTCGGCGAATTCGTCCTGCATGAAGACTGGCTCGAAGGCATCAACCCCATGCGTCGCGACTTCGATGCGAATAAGCGCTTCGAACCCAGAACCACAGAGCCGAAATGGGAGCCACCGACGATCGTCACAGCACCGGGCGCCTTTGCCATGCCGATCGGACCGGTGTTTTCGGACTTTGCGGAATCGGCGCATTTTCTACTCGAAACCGTGGGCGAGGACGTGGTCCGTACGATACCGCGCTTCTTCTACAAATACCGCGGCGTCGAAAAGATTGCGGAAGGACAACCGCCCGACCGGGCGCTGTTGCTGGCGGAGCGCTTTTCCGGCACCGCGGCGTTTGCGCATGGTTTGGCATTTTGTCAGGCCATCGAGGCGATCTGCGGGATCAAGCCGCCGCCGCGGGCGCTGGCGCTGCGCGCCGTATTGGCCGAGCTCGAGCGGCTGCGCAGTCATGCAGCGGCCATCACCGGCATCTGCAATTCGACGGCACTGGCAGTGGCGACCAGCCAGGCCGCGCTCATCGAGGAAAGGCTCTTACGTTTGACCTGTGAGATCACTGGTCATCGTTATTTGTTTGGCGCCGTCGTTCCAGGCGGCGTCATCTGCAATCCGTCCCAGACGGATTGCAGGCATCTGACGGCTGCGGTCGGCGAAATTACGCATGAACTCCGCAGGCTTCTTCAGATGCTGCGCTATTCCTCAAGCTTTCTTGATCGTCTTGAGGAGGTTGGAGTCGTGACGGAGGACCAGGCCCTTTCCTATGGTCTGGTCGGTCCCATTGCACGTGCATCCGGCGTGGCTCGCGATATTCGCAAAGTGCTTCCGTACGCAGTCTATGGTTCGACTGACTTCTCCGTACCCGTCGAGCGAGAGGGCGATGGCTATGCCCGCTTGCGGGTCCTTTTCGCGGAAGCCGCGCAATCGGCCGGTATCATCAATAAAGTGCTGTCATCGTTGCCTGATGGCGCAATCTGCTCGGATGAACTTCAGCTGCGCGCCGGTGCGGCTCTTTCAGCGGTTGAGGCACCACTTGGTGCAGCCTTCCACTGGGTGCGGCTCGACAACGGCGGCAACGTCAGCCGCTACCGCGTAACGCCGCCCTCATTCACAAACTGGCATGGCTTTCATCTCGCGGCCGAGAATTTTGCCTTCCAGGACTTCCCGATCATTCTTGCGAGCTTTGGGCTGTCGAACGCCGAGTGCGACCGATAGGGACCGAGATGGCAAACTGGGTTCTCAAGGGACTTCGTACGGGGATAAGGACCACCTCCTATCCCGCCGGACCAGATGATGCGCCGGGCATCTCGCCGGGTCGTCCAATCGGTACCAGCTTGAGCTCGACGACCGCAGTAGATCAACTTGTTCGGAACTGTCCCACGCAGGCTATCGCCCCCGACGGCAGTGGAATTGCAATCGATCAGCGCCGCTGCATCCATTGCTTCCGCTGCCAGCGAGGGGTGGACGAGCCGCCAATATGGCAACAAGGCTTCGAGTGGGCAGCGTATGTCGATGACCAGGCGCCGCGAAAGCTCGCGGCGATCTTCGGTCGGTCGCTGCACATCAGATTTGTTGACGCGGGCGCTTGTGGCGCCTGTATGAGTGAGGCGCGACAGATCAATAATCCCTATTACAACATGCATCGACTCGGCTTCTTTATCACGCCAACGCCGCGCAATGCTGATGTCCTACTTGTTGCCGGGCCCGTTTCGGACGCCATGCGGCTGCCGCTGTCCAAAACATATGAAGCACTGCCGACACCAAAACGCGTTGTCGCTATTGGAGCTTGCGCAGCATCGGGCGGCGTTTTCGGCCCGAGCTTTGCCGCCTCCGCCGGCATTGCCGACGTCATTCCGGTCGACGTCGTCGTACCGGGATGTCCGCCGCCGCCATTGGCGATTCTGCATGGCTTACTGCTGGTGGTCGAAAGAAAGCCGCCATCAAATGTCTTTTCCCGTGCATCGGGAGGGTCAAAGGAGAGCCCATGAGCGTGGCTGCTCAGCTTATCCTGATATTCTTCCTCCTGTGTGCAGCAGGAGCAGTCCTGCCGTTCGCGAGCCCGCAGCGATGGCAGCCGATTGTGCTTGCGGTCATTGCTTCACTGGCCGCGTTGATCCTTTTGATCGCAAGTGCCGCGCTCCTCGCGTCCGGAGCACGCTTCCATGCCACGTTGTGGCGGGTTCTCGCATTGGGCACACTTACGCTGGACGCCGATCCACTTTCGGCTTTCTTTATTTTCGTCACGGGCCTCGTGTTTTTGCCGGTTTCGATCTTCTCCGGCGCGTATCTGACGAAATACTTGGCACATCATGATTTGCGCTATTTCAGCGCTCTCTATCACGTCCTGATTGCTTCGATCGTCTTGGTACTCATTGCCGGTGATGTGATCTCCTTCCTCGTCGCGTGGGAGGTAATGTCGATCGCGAGCTATCTGCTCGTAAACTACGAATTTGAACGCACCGAAAGTTCGCGGGCTGGTTACGTCATGCTGGCCATGAGCGAGGGCGGAACAATTGCTGTCGCGATCGCCTTCATCATGATCGCAGGGGCGAGCGGCGCGCTCGACTTCGCAGCGTTGCGCGCAAACGCCCCTGCGGTTGCCGAGTCGCTGCGCTGGGCGATCTTCTTGCTTTCTTTCTTCGGCTTCGCAGTGAAAGCTGGACTCGTTCCTCTCAACAGCTGGCTGCCGCTGGCTCATCCAGTCGCGCCGACAAATATTTCGGCATTGTTGTCGGCGGTCATTGTCAACTTGGGGGTTTATGGAATCGTGCGAGTCAACCTCGACCTCGCACCCACGACCGCAGCCGCTCCGGGATTGATCGTTTTGGTGATTGGCAGCATTTCGGCACTCATCGGCATTCTCTATGCAACCACCCAAGGCGAGATGAAGCGGCTGCTCGCGCATAGCACGATCGAGAATATGGGAATTATTGCGGCCGGCATTGGCGCCGCAATGGTCTTCATTGCCACCGATCACCAAGTCGCTGGCGCCATTGCTCTGATCGCGGCACTCTACCATCTTGCCAATCACTCCGTTTACAAGGCGCTGCTCTTTCTCGGCGTCGGAGCCGTTGAAGCAGGAACCGGAACTCGCGAGCTCGACCGGCTGGGCGGTATCATTCGCGGAATGCCGTGGACAAGCGCTTTCTTTTTGGTCGGCGTTCTCTCAATAGCGGCGCTACCACCTTTCAACGGCTTCGTCAGCGAATGGTTGACGCTGCAGACGATACTGCGGTCAGCCATTCTGTCGTCCACCTCTATCAAGATCGTTTTTGCCATCTGCGGAGCGCTGCTGGCATTGACTGCTGGCCTTGCAGTCACCTGCTTCGTGAAGGTCTTCGCCGCAGGCTTTCTCGGCATGTCGCGTTCATCGGCCGCCGCTGAAGCGCGCGAAGCCCATGTCGGAATCCGGACATCGCTGGGGCTGCTTGCCGCTTTATGCGTCGTGCTCGGCGTATTGCCGACTTACGTGATCCCGGCGATCGATCGAGCGGTCATGCCGCTGGCGCACGAGAGCGCGGCCAGCGCACTGATACCACCGTTCTTCACTGCAAATGCGCAGCAGCCGCAGAAACTTCCACCGGCGTTCCTCGCGGAATTCCACGACATTGGCGCCCAGGTCGGTCGGAAATTTCTTCCAGGACGGGGCCTTGTCGTGCTGCACCGAGGCGAGGAGCGCAATCCTGTCGTATTCGCCATGTCGACGAGCTACATGTTCGTAGTGCTCGCCGCCATTCTCGGATTAATTTTTGTCGCCTTCCGAATGCCGACGCTTTCCAGAACGCTTGCGCGCCGCTCCGCCTGGGATGGCGGATTGCGTCACCTGCTACCCGGACTCACTTACACGGCGACGGGTTTTTCGAACCCGGTGCGTGTGATTTTCGCCGCCCTGGTTACGCCGGCCGCCAGCGAAGAAAGCACCAAGGCCGTCGCGGTTCACTTCCGCACAGCGATCAAACGCGAATATAGCGAAGTACACATCATCGATCGTTTCTTGCTCCAACCACCGATAAGTGCGCTGCGTGACCTGGCTCAGTTCGCGCGTCGGATGCACGTCGGGCATGTCAATGCGTATGCTGCCTATGTCCTGCTGGCCATGTTGATCGTGCTCGTCGTCGGAGTGGGTCTGTTTTAGGACAATGAAGCCATAAGACGAGCAAGAATGTCGTTGCCAACCAAGAGCGTGAAAAAGAGGTTCAGTAACCATTCATCAAGCGCCTTAATGACCACGAAGCGCGAATTGGGATGTTCGATTCAATCGCGCCGACGCGATGCCAATCATCTATCCGATAAAGTGCCGCACATCAGCCCGAGACATGGACAACCCTCTGGCTGCTCGCCGAACTCGGAAGCCGACGTGAGTGCCAGCACATTTTACGAATACATAAAATCCCTCCGGAAGCTGGGGATACCATTCGGACATGAGCGACCACAAGCCGGGCGAAAAAGAATGCTCAGGATGAGGTGAACATTATAATTTGAACGTTTCGTAAGTTGCCGGGTGAAACAATTCGTCGACCGACAGCCGCCGCGGCGAAAGGCCTTCGGCGTGGTGCTGGACCAAAAAATAATCGAGCACCTTGCGGTTCGGCTCGACGCCGTAGGACCAGAAATCGTGGCCCATCAGCGCGCGCGCTTCGGCAAGCCGCTCCTCGACGAACGGCAGCGTCACCTTGGTGGCCGAGGTGTCGGAGAGTTTTTGGAGCGCTGCCCGCTTCGCCGCCTCGAACGCCTTGAGCACGGCGCCGGGGAGCCACGGATGGCGCTCGGCCAATTCGCGGCGGATGCCGAGCGCGTGCATGATCGGAAAAAAGCCGGTGCGCTTGAAATAATTCTTGGCCACCGCGATCGGATCGTCGAACAGCCAACCGATATGCGGATGGCCCTTTTCGATCAAGGTCGGCGGCCGCGGCGCGATAAAGCCGTCGATCGCGCCGTCTTCGAGCAGCGCCGAAATGGTCTTGCCGGCAGGCGCGTCGTCGAGCCGCACGCCCGGCGGCAGCTTGATCGAAATTTTCTCCGGCCGGCCGGCATGCTCGATGCCGCCGCGGATCCAGTGAATATCGGAGCGTTTGACGCCGTAATCGTCCTCCAGGAACGCGCGCGCCCACACGTTGGCGGTGAGCTGATATTCCGGCACGCCGACCTTGCGGCCCTTGAGGTCCGCCGGCTTTTTGATGCGGTCCTTGCGCACATAGATCGAGGTGTGGCGGAAGGCGCGCGACACGAAGGCCGGCACCGCGATGTAGGGGCAATTGCGCTCCGCGCTCTTGACCGTGTAGCTCGACAGCGACACTTCGCAGATGTCGAACTCGGCGGCACGAAAGGCGCGAAAGAAAATCTCTTCCGGCACCAGGGTCATGAACACCGGATCGACGCCGTCAATCTGCACGGCGCCGTCGATCAGCGGCCGGGTGCGGTCGTAGTCGCCGACGGCGACGGAAAGCTGAAGTTTTGGCATTTCAGATTCTCTTGCGAGGACGTGACGAACTGTACATGACGAGGAAGTGAAGAACTGTACATAGCGGGGCGCACGCGGTTGTGCCAATAGAGCCGTCCCATAAAACCGAGCGAGACCGACAATGCGCCTGCCGATATACCAAGTGGATGCGTTTGCGGAAAAGCTGTTCGGCGGCAATCCGGCAGCGATCTGCCCGCTGCCGCAATGGCTGCCGGACGCGACCATGCAGTCGATCGCGGCCGAGAACAATTTGGCGGAGACCGCCTTTTTCGTGCGCGAGAACGCCAATTACGCGCTGCGCTGGTTCACGCCCACCGTCGAGGTCGACTTGTGCGGGCACGCCACGCTCGCCGCGGCGCACATCGTGTTTTCTTTTCTCGAGCCGCAGCAGCGCCAGAGCGTCGGCTTTCGCACGCTCAAGGCCGGCACGCTCACGGTGACACGGCGCGGCGATCGGCTGGTGATGGATTTTCCGTCGCGCCCGGCCGTTCCGACCGAGGCGCCGCCGGGCCTGCTCGCCGCGCTCGGCGGCACGCCGCGCGAAGTGTTGCGCGCACGCGATCACATGCTGGTTTACGACAGCGCAGCGGAAGTGTCCGCGCTCGATCCCGATTTCGCCGCACTCGCCAAGATACCGGAGTGCTGGGGGGCGATCGCCACCGCGCCGGGCGCTGACAGCGTCGATTTCGTCTCGCGTTTCTTTGCGCCGGCGCAGGGTGTTGCGGAAGACCCGGCGACCGGCTCCTCGCACTGTACTCTGACGCCGTACTGGGCCAAGCGCCTCGGCAAGAACGAACTCGAAGCGCGCCAACTATCGCGCCGCGTCGGTGCCTTGCGCTGCGCGCTCGACGGCGACCGCGTCAGCATCGCCGGCCACGCCGTGCTTTATCTTGAAGGGCAGATCATGGTGTAGCAGCATGAATCGGCGCAAGAGGACCGCTGAGAAGCAATGCAACGTCCTATAAATCTAGCCAGCAATGACGCCACGGCAGGAACGACCATGCTGAAGATTGAGACCGAACAGGAGCAGGACGGCCGATGGATCGCTGAAGTTTCATCGTTACCTGGCGTATTGGTGTATGGGGAAACCAAATCTGATGCCAGCTCGAAGGCTCAGGCCCTGGCATTGCGGGTTCATCGCAGATCGGCTGGAGAATGGCGAACCGTTGCCGCACGAGATTGCTGGCGTGTTTGAGGCGGCATGAGCCAGCGGCCGTCAGCGCGGGAGCAACGCGTCTTAGCTGCTCTCTTGCGTCAGGGCTGGGGACTGTAAAACGGCAAACCGGCTCGCACCGCATCCTACAAAAGACCGGCTCGCCCGATTACGTCTTTGCCTTCCATGATTGTGATGAAATTGGTCCACGCATGCTGGCGCGGGTCGCAAAACATACCGGACTTAAACCTGAGGATTTGTGACTAAGAGCTCAACTGCGGCCGAACGGCTCGGCAGGCGCGATGTCGGCGAGCTTGAACTGCACGCGTTCCTCGCCGTTCCAGCGGTCGAGCGCGAACGTGCCGGCGGCGTGGACCTGCCGGCCGCGGTTTTGCAACAGCGCGGTGCCGAGTTTTTGGCTGGCGGCGCGAAACGCGATGGCGTTGACGGCGGAGCCGTCGCCCGATCTGAGCCGTACGCGTATGTGCGTCTGGCCGACTTCCTCGGCAAAGGCGATAGTGTGCGCCGGCAGCGCGATCAGCGGCTCCGGATTGCCCGAGCCGAACGGGCCGGCGCGGCCGATCAGCGCGACGAGTTCGGCATTGGCCGCGGCGGCGCTTACCGCGCCGTCGATCAACAGCCCGCTCGCGCGCCGCGCAGTCTCGACGTCAGCAGCGAGCGTGGATTCGAGATAAGCGCGCAGCGGCGCCAGCGTGTCCTTGCGCAAGGTGACGCCGGCCGCCATGGCGTGGCCGCCGCCTTTGATGAGCAAGCCGTCGGTCACCGCGCGCCGCACCGCGCGGCCGATGTCGACGCCGACGATCGAGCGTCCCGAACCGGTGGCGATGCCGCCCGGCTCGAGGGCGATGGCAAAAGCCGGCCGGCCGAATTTTTCCTTCAGCCGCGCCGCAACGAGGCCGACGATGCCCGGGTGCCAGCCTTCCGCCGCCGTCACCACCACGGCGCCGCGTTCTTCCAGGCCGAGCGCCGCCATCGCCTCGGCTTCGGCCTGCGCCACGGTCTCGATCTCGATCGTTTGGCGCTCGCGGTTGAGCCGGTCGAGTTCGGCGGCGATCTTGGCCGCTTCGGTCGGATCGTCTTCGATGAGCAGCCGCACGCCGAGATCGGCGCGGCCGATGCGGCCGCCGGCGTTGATGCGCGGCCCGAGCAAAAAACCGAGGTGCCAGGCTTCGGGCGGACCGTTGAGCCGCGCCACGTCCATCAGGCTGACGTGGCCGGCGCGCTCACGGCGGCGCAGCGCGATCAAGCCCTTGGCGACGAAGGCGCGGTTGAGCCCGACGAGCGGCACCACATCGGCGACGGTGCCGAGCGCGACGTCGTCGAGCAGCGCCAGAAGATCGGGCTCGGGGCGCGCCGCGCTCCAAAAGCCGTGTTTTTCGCGCAAGGTCCGGTTGACCGCCACCACGGTCATGAACACAAGCCCGACCGCGGCGAGATGGCCGAGCCCGGAAAGATCATCGCGCCGGTTCGGATTGACGATGGCGGCGGCAGGCGGCAGCTGCTCGTCGGCCAAATGATGGTCGATGACGACGACGTCGACGCCGCATTTTTGCGCCTCGGCGAGCGGCTCGACGCTGGTCGTGCCGCAATCGACGGTGACGATCAGCGTCGAGCCACGCTCGGCGAGCGAACGCACCGCTTCGGTGTTCGGCCCATAGCCTTCGAACAGACGATCCGGAATGTAGATCAGCGGATCGAGACCGCATTGGCGCAGGAAGCGCGCCAACAGCGCCGCCGAGGTCGCGCCGTCCACGTCGTAATCGCCGAAAATCGCCGTGCGCTCGCCGCGCCTGACCGCATCCGCGATCCGTTCGGCGGCCTCCTTCATGCCGGCGAGCACATGCGGATCGGGCATTGTGCGCTTGATGGTCGGATCGAGAAACGTCTCGACCGCATCGAGCTCGACGTTGCGGCCGGCAAGAATGCGCGCCAGCAGCTCGGGCAAATCGTGGCGCTGCGCGATCGCCAGCGCCTGCGCCGCGCCGCGCTCGTCGAGCCGGTCGCGCCACGCGCGCCCGGTCGCGGAATTTTCGACGCCGAGGAAGAGGCGATTCGCCGACATGCCGATAACTTTAATGAAATCTGCGGAAACAGATGAGTATAGCAACGAATATGCACATCCGCTCATCCCCGCGAAGATGGATTCTCATCGGTATTCAATTTGATATGGCTCGCATCGGGCGCCGGCCGCGCAGAGGGCAGAACCTCCAATTGTCTCGCCACTTGCGAAAAAGAAGACAGTACGCTTTCCAATTTTGCATCGAACATAATTTCTCCCTTTTTGACATCTGCTATTCTTGTTTCGCATACAGAGATATTGCACCACCTGCCTGCCGACCTTGCCGCTGGCTCCGATAAATCCATCCACGTTGATTCTTGCCAGCGGTCTCTCGAGCGTTACCGATCGTAACGGTCTGCATTGGCGGCTTCCGGTTCGGGCTGCCATTCGACATGCCCGCCATGGACCTCGATCGGCCGGTCGCTCAAACTCCAAACCAGGCCAGCAGGACGCTAAGCGTGACAAGCGACGCTGAGGTCGAAATGATCATCATCGAGGAGGTCTCCTCGGTCAGCACGTCGAAGCGCTGCGCGATGACGAAGCAGGTCGAGGCCAGCGGCATCGCGGAAAGAATGACGATGATGGCCAGCAACTGCCCGTGGATGCCGAAGAGATAGCGCGCGACGATCCAGCCGATCAACGGCTGGATGATCAGTTTGAGGAAGGTGAATACCGAGGCTTCGGAGAAGGCGATGCGCCGGACGTGGCCCGAAAAGAACAGGCCGGTGGCGACCAGCGAGCACGGGATGGCGGATCCGCCGAGCATCTCACACAATTTGGTGACCGCGGGCGGCGGGGCGCCATAGGCCGCCGCGCACGCGAAGCCGACGACGAAGGACATCATCAGGGGATTTTTCGCCATCGCCCAGGCGATGCCGCCGATCAGGCGCGCGCGCGACACCGCCTTCTGGCGCGAGGCCTCGATGAACAGCACCGTCATGCTGACGCCCACCACCGCGTTGACGATGGTGGCCATCACGGGCAGCAGCGCCGTGTCCTGTCCGAACGCGGCGATACACAGTGGAATGCCGATCATCGAGGTGTTGCCGCAAGCGCTGTTGAAACCGCGCACCGCCATGGGCGCCGGGCCGCCGCCGCGCCAGACGAGGCTGATGGTTCCCGCGATGGCGTAACCCACCAGCACCGCCACCGTCCAAGCGCCGAGAAAATGCGGATCGAGGATTTGCGCGCGCGGCGTGCGCGCGATCACTATGAAAAGCAATGTGGGAAAGGCCAGATAGTAGACGTAGCTATTGAGGCTCTCCGCAAACGACGGCTTCAGCCAGCCGAACCAGTTGCTCAGAACCCCTGCGGCCAGCAGCGCGAATACCGGGAAGATGGCCTGCAGCAAGGTCGCCGTCGTCGACATCGCGGTCCTTTTTCATACACCGTGATCAAGCGACCGTGCCCGACGCGTACCGCGCGGTGCGGCTCCAGCTTCGGCAGGTCGGAACTGCCGCGTGCTCAGTGCAGCCGCGCAGGTTCCAGTTTCCTGAACTGCAGGCGCAGCAGGCCCATGGTGCCGATGTGGAAGCCGATGGCCCAGAGTTGCAGGTATTTATCGTAGCGTGCGACCGCATCCTCGCCGATCAGTGCCACAGCCTCAAGCCGGCGCCTCAGCAGGCGGCGGCGCCATTCGAGGGAGGTGCGCGCGTAGTGGGCACGGTCGTTGCGCATCGATACGATCTCGAACAGACGCTCGCTGGCGCTGGCGATCTCGGACAGACGCGGCAGGTCGGATTCCGGAAAGATCTGGCTGGCGAAGAACGGGCTGAAGTCGGCCCGAGTCGAGTTCTCGTACGCCATGGTCTGCAGCGACAGGCAGCCGCCGGGCGGGAGCCATTCATGGCAGCGGCGGAAAAAGCCGCGGTAGCCCTCGATCTTGTCCTTGGGCGATTGATCGAGCTTGGCGAAATGCTCGAAGGCGCCGATCGAGATGATGGCGTCGTAGGGTGCCGACGGCACGTGGTCGGACCAGCTTTCGACGTGCGCGTGGACGCCGGGCCATCGCTGCTGGCCGATGTAGGCGGCCTGCTCCTGCGACAGCGTCAACCCCGTGGCGCTCCGCACGCCTGCATTGGAGGTCAAGCGGTGCAGCGTCGACCCCCAGCCACAGCCGATGTCCAACACCCGGGCCTGGCCGCGCGCCCTCGACTTTTCGATATGGTAGTCGATCTTGGCCCGCTGCGCCGCCTCCAGCGTGTCGTGGTCGTCCCAGAGCGCGCAGGAATAGGTGAGGCTCGAGTCGAGCCACAAGGCATAGAAGCTGTTGCCGATGTCATAATGGAATTGGATCGCTTTTGCCGACGCTCCCGGGTTCGGCAGCGTGCTCATTGTGGCGCTCCCTCCATGCTTTCAGCCTTGATGCCTTCAGCTTCCATGCTCTCGGCAAGATAGCGCGACAGCGTGCTGATGGTGGGATAATCGTACATGGCGGTGGCGTCGAGATCTCGGCCGAGATGTTTGCCGAGCATGCCGGTGACGCTGACCGCCGCCACCGAGTCCAGACCATAACGGTCGAAGCGCTTCGTGCGGTCCACCTTCGACGGCGGTATCTCCAGGATCTCGGCAATCAGGTCGGAGAGCCAGTTCTCAATGTCGTCCTGCTGTTGCTTGCTCACGGTTGTCTCGCTCCGCTGGTGGGTAGGTCAGAGTTCAGGTTTGTGAAGCGCGCATATTCGCCGGCCCGTACGACGTTCCAGGCGAGGCCGGTTTTCTCCAGCACCGCGACGACCCACCCGCTGATGTCGAGTTGATACCAGCGAAATTGCAGGATCGCCGCGCTCGGGAAGGCGTGATGGTTATTGTGCCAGGCTTCGCCGAGCGTGAAGACCGAGAGCCAGAGATTGTTGGTGCTCCGGTCTGGAGTCGCAAAGTCGCGCTGCCCGAAGATGTGGGTGAGGGAGGTGATGCTCCAGATCATATTGTGGCCGGCGTAGATGCGGATCAGGCCACCCCAGGCGAGCCCCTGCGCCGCACCGATCCAACCGCCATGCACCATGGCGCCAATCGCCGCGGGAATGGCCAGTCCGACCGCGACCCAGACGAAGTAGAGGTCGTTGACCCGCGAGATGATGCGGTCGCGTATCAGGTCACGGGCGTAGAAAGCCGTGTTCGGCACCTCGTGCCCGAAGCTCCACGCCATGTACGAATGCCAGAAACCGGCAAGTTTGCCGTGCAGCGGGGTGCCATTCTCGAGCACGTAGGGCGAATGCGGGTCGCCGGGCTCGTCGGAATGCGCGTGATGGCGGCGATGCAGCGCAACCCAGAACTTGAGCGTGCCCTGCATGGCCATCGATCCCATGACGGCGAGCGCGACGCGAACTGGCGTCGCAGCCTTGAAGCTGCAGTGGGTGAACATCCGGTGGAACCCCACCGATATGCCGAGGCCGGCGATGATGAAAAACACGGCGAAGTTCGCCAATTCCGCCCACCCGGGCGGATAGCCGGCGACGGCGAAGCCCACAACCAGTAAGATGCCGGTCGCGCTCAGCACCACGACGGCGATGGCGTGGCGCTGCTGGACGCGGTGCAGGCGCGGACTTTCGAGCGTACGCGCAATCGCGGGTTTAGAAGTTGCGGACACTGGGAGCTCCCGACGAAGGCTGCTGGCCAAGGGTGCTCGCGATCCGCTCCACGGAAACGGAACGCACGCCCTTCACCAGCGACAAACGCTCCAGCAAGCGGATGACGTAGCCGCCGATGTCGATCTGGCTGGCCCTCGTTGCGAAATAGGCCGACGAGGGAAATGCATGGTGGTTGTTGTGCCAAGCCTCGCCCAGCGTCGGCAATGCGAGCCAGACGTTGTTGCGACTGCTGTCCGGCGTGCGGAACGGCCGTGAGCCGAACATGTGCGTGACCGAGTTGATGGAGCTGGTGGCGTGGAAGCTGAGGAAGAGGCGCACGAAACCGCCCCACAGCAATCCGTCGATGGCGCCCCGCCAGGATCCGGTAAGCCATCCGCCGAGCACTGCCGGCACCAGCAAACCCAGAGCGACGACCGCGTAGTAGTGTTGGCTGATGCGCGACACGATGGGGTCGCGGATGAGATCCTTGCAATAGTGCAACGCATTCGACAGTTCGTGGGTGAACATCCAACCGACGTGCGCATGCCAGAACGCCGCCATGCCGCGCAGCGGCTCGCCATCGTCGAAGACGGGAGAATGCGGATCGCCCGGTGCGTCGCTGAACTGATGGTGCCGGCGGTGGTTGGCGACCCAATAGATCGGCGAGCCCTGTGCAGCCATCGCGCCCAGCACCACCAGCGCGGCCCGCACTGCCGATCGCGCCTCGAAAGCGCGGTGCGAGAGCATGCGATGGTAACCCACCGTGATGCCGAGCATCGTGAGGACATACAGAACGGCCAGCAGCCACAGCGCCGAGGCGCTCACGCTGCCTTGGATTGCCGCACCGACCGCGGCGATTGCACCGGCAAGGGAGATTGCGGAAATGGTAAAGGCGTGAAGCCGCTGGGCCCAGCGCAGCCCCTCGCTGGAAACAGTCGGACTACGCAGCTGGCTGATCGTGGCGACGTCGCGGTGGCCGGACGTGCCGTCGTCATCCTTGCGCTTTGCTCGGCTGACCAGGGGCAGCGTGCCGTCGATAAACGCCGCGCGGCAGGCGCGCCGCTGGATTTTGCCGCTCGATGTCTTCGGAATGGTGCCGTGCGGGATGAGGGCGAGCGCATGCAGCCGCACCTGATGGGCGGCCGTGATCGCCTCCACGACGTCGTCGCGTATTTGAGCCTCGTCGAAGCTGTCACGGTATTCGCGGCTCAGCTCCTGGACCACGACGAGGCGCTCCTCGCCGTCGGCCTCGACGGAAAACGCCGCGCCGCATCCGAGCCGGAGCGCCACATTGCTCGAATAGACCGTGCGCTCGATGTCGTCAGGATAGAGGTTGCGGCCGTGAATGATGATGAGATCCTTGAGGCGGCCGGTCAGGTAAAGCCCGCCGTCGTGCATCAGGCCGAGGTCGCCGGTTCGAAGATAGCTGCCTTCGCCGACGCCATCGAGCGTCTTCACGAAGCTGAGCGCGGTCGCGGCTGGCTGATGCCAGTAGCCCTTCGCGATGCTCCGACCCGACAGCCATATTTCTCCCACTTGCCCTTGCGGCAGCGGCACGAGGCGTTCCGGGTCGACGATGAAGATTCGCTGTCCCGACCATTCATGCCCGCAATTCACCAGCGCGCGTGCGGTGGGCTCCTCGGAGAGAACGGCGCGGTCGCGTTCCAGCAGGACGCGATCGAAGCGAAGATTGGTTGGCGCGACGGAGTGACCTTGCCCCGAGACGAAGAGGGTCGCTTCCGCCAGACCGTAACAGGGATACATGGCCTCGCGCCTGAACCCCTGCGGCGCAAAGCACGCGCAGAAGGCGTCAATCACTTCCGCCCGCACCGGCTCGGAGCCGTTGAACGCGACCTCCCATCCGCTGAGGTCAAGCGTTTCGCGCTCGGCGGCGGCGATCCGGCGCACGCACAGTTCGTAGGCGAAGTTGGGGGCACCGCTAAAGGTTGCACGGTAACGATCGATTGCCTGCAGCCACAGGAGTGGACGTTTGAGGAAGCTGGTGGGCGAGAGCAACACGCAAGTGACGCCGAGATACACCGCCTCCAACGCGTTGCCGATCAGACCCATGTCGTGGAACAGCGGCAGCCACGTGACGATTTTGGTGCGCCTCGGGTCATGACCAAAGGCCTCGGCCATCATTTGCAGGTTGTGTACGAGGTTGCCGTGGCTGACCATCACGCCCTTGGGCTCGCCGGTGGACCCCGACGAATACTGCAGGTACGCGATTGAATCGGGCGACGGCGCGGGCGGCCGCCACGACGACGACGACGCATCACGCGGGATGTCGGCGACGCGCAGCCAGATCAACGGTCCGAGGTCCGCAGGCATTGCCCGCAGCGTCGTGTCGCTCACGTCCTCTGTGAGGATCACGCCGGCTCCGCAGCTGGCCACGATGCTCGCCAGCCTGTCGATATTTCGCGCGGTGTGGGCGCAAGGCACGCCGATTGCGCCGGCATACAGGCAGCCGAAAAACGCCGCGACAAAGTCGAGCCCGGTAGGAAAGACCAGCAGCACGGGCGCGCCGGGCTGCACCATCCCCTGCAAGTGCGTTGCTATCGCGATGGCACGGCGATGCAGTTCACCGAACGTCAGGCGTGCGCACTCCGCTCCACTGCCGTCGAGCAGGATGTAGGCCGTGTCGTCCCCATGGCTGGCGGCGTGGTCGATAAGTATGTCGACCAGCGTTTCGCCCCGCATGATACCTACCGCGTGCCGAGAATGCGGGCGGTCGCCGACGCCGTGGCCACGAGCTGACCGCTTTCGCTCATCAGTGATGCTTCGACGAAGCACACGCCTGCGGCTTGCGAGCGGATCCGGCCTTCGGCGATAAACTTCCCGGGCTTGCCCGGCCTCATAAAGTTCGACTTGATCTCCATTGTCGGCGCCGTCTGCCCGGGCTCCAGCGCGCACATCACCGCAAGGCCCGCGGCGTTGTCCAACATCGCGCACATCATCCCACCCTGCAGCACGCCAGCCGGATTCAGGAATTCCTCGCGCGCCAGCATTTCGCCGCGGATGAAACCCTTTTCGCTGTCGTATTCGAGGGTCTTCCAACCCAACAGGATCGCCACAGGCGGGTGCGGCGCGCGTCCTTCGTGAATGTCGAGGAACGACGGCACCGGCGCAGCATCGCGCGTCATGGACCAGCGCTCGCGATCCGTTCGCCGGCCAAGGTGGTACGATGCATCACACGCCTTAGAACACCCTCGTCGAACGGTTGGGCCCAGTGCATCAGCGAGCGGTTGTCCCACATCAAAACGTCGCCGGGCCACCAGCGATGCTTGTAGAGATATTTGTCTTGCACCGCGAGGTCGATCAGTTCACCGAGCAGCATACTGCTGTCGGCGATGCTCATGCCCACGATGTGCGACATGTGGACCGGACTGAGGAACAACGAGCGACGACCCGAAACCGGGTGCACGCGGACAAGCGGGTGTTCGACGACGGGCACCGCGGCCTTCTCCTCGGCCGAAAGCGGCGTGAGGTTGCCGACAGCGCGGCGCGATACCTCGAAATCGTGCACCGCGCGTAGTGGATCCACGCGCTTTCGCATCGCCGCGGGCAGATCTTCATAGACCTGTTCAAGATCGCAGAACCAAGTCTCGCCGCCATGGCGGGTCAGTTCGATACCGCGAAAGACGGCCCCCTTGCTCGGAATCTCGCGATAGCTGCTGTCGATATGCCATTTCTGCGTCACGTGCAGGTATCGCACCGTGTTGTGCTCTGCCGGAAGGTGCTGGCCTTGCGTATCGACGTTGGACACGCGGAAAATCTCGTTGTGGGCATCCGAGCGCACCGCCTTCATCGGGAACTCCTCAAGCGCACCAAAGCGCCTGGTGAACTCGACTTGCTGCGCATCAGAGATGTGCTGGTCGACGAAAATCAAAACCTTGTAGTCGACCCAGGCGTCATGAATTGTACGGATCGTCTCGGGGTCGAGCGTATGCGCCAAGTCGATCCCGCGAACTTCGGCGCTCAGATGGTTTCCATAGGGATTTGGCCGAATCTCCAAAGACATGGCGTACTCCCACACTGACGGGTATTCCACCAAGTCGCAATTAATTAGCAGCACACCGGGCGTCCGACAAGCATAATTTTTAGCTTCTTGAATTACAACGCTCGATCGTTCTAACGCTTTGATTGTATTCACGTTAATGCCGCCTGCAAAACTTCGGACGATGCCGATCACTTTGGCTCCTCGCGCAAGCGCGGATCACGTATCGCTGGTCACACGATCAACGCCGCGCATGCTTTGAACCGGCGTCTCATGGATCGATCAATCAGATTTGAAATGAAGTTCTTCGCCGACGACCAACGACGATAGTGGACGTCCGTCGGGTTGAGACATGACCCACATCGAGTGCTTTGGCCATATTCGCGGCTCGCGCGATCGTGGAGCACATGGCGCCAACGTCGGTTTGCGAGTACGTTCGTCCTTTGAACGCGTCTCACTATCGGGCTTAGGTGACTGAAGGGGTGCAATATGCGTTTGCGCGACTGTCACAACTTCCATGATTTCCGGCGGCTGGCGCTGCGACGTCTGCCAAGACCCATCTTCGACTACATCGACGGAGCTGCCGACGACGAGGCGACCCATCGTCGGAATACGGCAAGCTTCGAGCGCTGCGACTTGGTGCCCAACGTGCTGCGCGGTGTGGAAGCCGTTGATGTTTCAGTGACCGTCATGGGCCAGAAACTCGCAGTTCCGTTCTATTGCTCCCCCACCGCGCTACAACGATTGTTCCATTATAGGGGCGAGCACGCCGTCGCGGCGGCGGCGGCAAAATATGGCACGATGTTTGGCGTATCCTCGCTGGGCACGGTCAGCCTGGAGGATTTGCGTAAGGCTCACGATACGCCGCAAGTTTATCAGTTCTATTACCACAAGGATCGCGGCCTCAACCGCGCCATGATGCAACGCGCAAAAGATGCCGGCGTCGAGATAATGATGCTGACGGTGGACAGCATTACCGGCGGCAATCGCGAACGCGACCTTCGGACCGGGTTTTCCATTCCATTTAAGCTTACGCCTGGTGCGATGTTTCAATTCGCGATCAAGCCGACGTGGGGCATCGACTACGTCACTCATGAGAGATTCAAACTGCCCCAGCTGGACAAACATTTGGACATGGGTGGCGGGCCGATGTCGATCAGCAGGTATTTCACCGAGATGCTGGATCCTTCCATGACTTGGGACGATGTGGCTGAAATGGTTCAACAATGGAATGGCCAATTCTGTCTCAAGGGTATCATGTCGGTGGCAGATGCCAAACACGCCGCTCAGATAGGTTGCACCGGCATCGTGCTTTCCAACCATGGCGGACGGCAGCTTGACGGCTCGCGAGCGCCGTTCGATCAGCTGGCCGAAATCGTGGATTTCGTGGGGGATCGTATCGATGTGATGATGGACGGAGGAATCCAACGTGGCACCCATGTACTGAAGGCGCTTTCGCTTGGCGCCAAAGCCGTCGGAGTTGGACGCCTCTATCTGTACCCTCTCGCAGCCGCTGGTCAGGCCGGGGTAGAACGGGCGCTTGGTCTGTTGCGGACAGAGATCGAGCGAGCAATGAAGCTGATGGGTTGCACCGCAATCGCGCAGCTCTCTCGTGACAATCTGCGATTCAGATAGTGGTCCGCTGAGAAAGGTGATGAACGTCGAACTGGGGGGCACGCAAGCGCGCTCAGCAGCGGATATATGAGCCTGAAAACGACTGCGCCTTTGAACGATGATCCATTATCGAGTTGCCAGCCGTGGCAAGTACGGAATCAGGAGGCGGCGCTGCTTATGCGGCTGTTGCTGGGCAAAAAAGCCGTCGCGCGCCGTGGGCTATTTGTCTCACGAGATATGATATAGCTACAAGCCGCTGATTTCATGAAGAAAAGCGAAGAATCTCCTGACAGCCGTTCTCTCCCCGCTGAACCGCAGGCCTTTCGAGTTCTCCACCAAAAATTTTCTTGAGGCCTATAGCAACCGTACATTTTATCGGGTAGTATGGGTTGGTAATCGCAATTCCTGAAAATTGGCTTTCCGCAAAATTTGGTTCAGCAGGGGAGATATCCAATGGCGGACGTCAAGAAGCTCTCGGTGAAAGAGGCAGCGGCAGCGGCGGCGAGGTGCGCAGCGACGGCAGCGCAATGCGCGGCGAAAGCCGCCAAATGCGCGGCAACCGCGGCCAGATGCGCAGCTCCTGCAGCAGCCGCCAGATGCGCGGCAACTGCCGCGAGATGCGCCGCAACGGCCGCCAGATGCGCCGCGACAGCCGCCAGATGCTCGGCAACCGCGGCCAAGTGCGCGGCAGAGAATCCGGACTGAAGGACAAAGACAGCGTAAGAGGGCCCGGCGCGCTGCCATGAAGCGGACGTGCCGGGCCAGTACGAGGTACCGCGCATGAGCGTTCCGCACCTCGGCGTCGGACTCCAGTTCAACCCGGAACTGATTGGATGGTTTCCCTTCCTTGACCAATCCCTCGATGCGCTGGAGATCCTGTTCGATTCAGTGATGGGGCCTCTTGACGGCCCGGCGCTGTTGTCGCCCCGCTCTGTCGATCTCGTGCGCGACATTGCCGACAAATTTTTGCTCATCGGACATTCGAACTACGGCGGAGATTTCGGGTTCGACGATCTGATGAGCACCGCTGCGGTGCGACGCCACGTTCCGCTTGCCAAGAAAATGAACGTCTCGTGGGTGGCGAACCACTGCTTCTACAGCGATGCCTCCTGGTCCGACGTTTGGAGCAGCCCGTTACAGTTTTCCAGCGCCGAGGTCGCTCGGGTTGCTGCAAGGGCGCGTGCCCTCCAGGCTCTCTACGGCGTACCGCTTGCGCACGAAAACGCCGCCTACTACCGGACCTGTCCCGGCAGCGAAATGCCGGAGGAGGAATTCCTCGCGCAGGTCTTGGAACTGTCCGGGACCTATTTGCACCTCGACCTGCACAACTTGTATGCGAATGCGCTGAACCATGGCGCGAACGGCTATTCCATCCGACGCTTTATGGCCACCATACCGCTCGACCGTGTCATTTCCATTCATATGGCGGGGGGCCGTTGGATCGACGGTCAGTACCACGACCTTCACGACACGCAAGTTGCCGAAGCGGTCTGGGACCTGCTCGACGAAGTTCTGTCGCGCGCTCGCCCCGGTGTCGTGATCCTAGAATACGAAACGCAGGCTCTCCACTGCGACGGCGAAACACTCGATACCGACCGCACCACCGACTTAATCCTCTCCGACCTCGAACGGGCGCGGAAGGCATGGGATCGCGCTTACGGCCCGGCGAGCCGTCGAACCACGCGCAACGAGGCCGCGTGATGGATGCGCGCTTGGTGTGGGACACATGGCGGCGCGTTCTGACCAGCGATGATCTCGTCGAGTGGGTCATGAAACCCGATTGCCGAGCAGAGGCTCCAAACGGCCTCTCCCCGGACGAGATTGCGATCCTGGCCGACTACGCGGGCACGCCCGCGGCGACCGATTCCAACATCGGCATGTACCGGCGCGGACTGGTCAGGAATGCATTGGGCGCGTTGGACCTCGTGCCGCTTACCCGCCGCCTGTTAAACGCGAGTGGACTAGACATCGAAGCGGTCGCGACGGAGTTTGCGCGGTCCGCGGGATATGCCGACAACGGACCTAATTTCTGGTCGACCGCAGCTGGTTTTGTTGCATACCTGACGGGCCTCCAGGAATTCGCTTCACGCGCGCAGCAAGACGTACTGGCGCTCGACGCGGCGACGATTGCGCTTGCCCGCCGCCTCGGTGAGTGCGCGGCTGCGGTGTGGCCGGACAGCGCGGCCACCGCCTTCTCGGTTGCGGGCTCACGTGCGCACCGGGAATCAACCCGCTTTGTCGCCAATCGGGCCGCGGTCGTCGTTTCATCATCCTGCGATCTTACGGCTTGGATTGAAAATCCGTTCAACTTCGATGCCGGCGAGGAGTTGGAACTTTCGCCGCGACATTGGCTGGTCTACTTTCCAGCAGCCGAGGCCGCGCACGAATACGCGGAACTGTCCGGGCGAAGCGCCCGCACCTTCGATCTTCTTTGGACTTCAAAGACCACAGCGGAGTTATCGCTGGCGTTAGGCGGTCTTCCGCGGGCGGATGTGCTTGCGGTGATCGACTCGCTCGCAGAGCTCGGCGTCATAGTCGGCGAGGCTGACCTGCTCAGCTTGACCCCTCCGGCGCGATTGCATCAGGGGTGCGGTGATCAATCCACAGGCACTCTTCATCCGACTCGCGCCGGAGCAGCGAGGCAAGCCCATGAGAGCACATGAGCAAGGTCGACCGTCCGACCTACACAGCCTTGTTGGCAGACTGCCCAACGACGCGTTTGTCATGCTTGACCCGGCAGTTGAAGTCCTGGAGCCCGAGATCGCCGAACATCGATTGCTGGGTCACGGCTATTTTGAAGTCGGCATGGTCGTGCCGCCGGGTGAAGGCCTGTTGGCGTTCGTGACCGCACTCGGCCAACAGCCGGTCAATCTTGGCACCCTGCGCGCGCAATTCGACGATCAGCAGATTATCGACAAGATGCTCGCTTCCCTGCGCCAGCACGGATTCATGCACGTCACGTCGCCGACGAAGCCGTCTACCGAAGAGCTCGCACGTTTTCGAGCGATAGCCGAGCAAAGGCGCAGAGAAACGTTACGCCGTTCACTCGTCATCGACCTGGATGCGCCAATTTCAATTGATGATCTCCGCGTCCGCTTGAGCGCGGAAGTCTCAGCACCAGAAGTGCGGTTGCGTTGTGCGCGATTAGTAGACCACAAGAGAATATTGGCCGAACTGGCGTGTCTGCGGCAAGCCGGCGCGGTGCGGATGCATCACACCGTGGTGCAAACGAACGACCTCTCAGCCGATCGCGAACTCTGCCGATCGCTCATCCGCTTGGGAGCGTCGGTCCACCTCGAAGCAGTGCCTTGGCCGGCACCCGATCGTCCCATTCCCGGGCTTGATGAAATGACCCGGAATTGCGTCGCCGTGCATGTGCTAATGACACCGGGCCTATCGATCCTCGACGATGCCGTACGCCACCGAGCCCTGACCTGGGCGGGGTCGGTATTTATCTCCGGCCTGTGTTTAAGACTTGAACCAGAGGCTCTCTGGCCGGCGGGGAATGCTCGAGAGGATGATTTCATCGACCTCTTCAATGCGGTACGTGCGATCGAGAACGAGTTCGGAGACGTTCTAATCGTCAACCTGCCGAGCGACGAGGTGTTGCTTGGCAATACGGCATCGTCTTCATCTCCCGACCGGCTGTCCGATTTTGCCAACAGTTTTCGCACATCGTACATGCGGTGGCGCCTCCCCGTGTTGAAGTCCTGTGAAAACGACAACAGCTGGAGCCAAATACCCGAAGTCGAGGACAAGCTGGTCCGCGCTCGAGAAGACCTGTTGCCTAATCATCCGGAACTGCTGTCGCTCAGGCCCGGCAGCGTCGTGGTGGATGTTTGCGGCGGCTTGGGACGCGTGGCGCGGCGATTGTCGCCAGTGGTTGGTGAAGAAGGACTCATCATTTCGATCGAGATGTTCCGCTGTCTGAGCGATCGGGCACGCCGGTTTGCCTGCGAAAGAAACTTCATGAACCTGCATTTCCGCCCCGGACTGGCGCAGCGCATTCCGCTGCCCGACGCAATGGCGGATGCGGCCGTCAACGAGTGGACCGGAGGCGTCTGGGAACTGGGGCTTGGACCGGCCATGGTCCGGGAAATGGCCAGAGTGGTTCGCCCCGGCGGCCGCATTGCGGTCACCCATCGGCTGGTGCGGCTTCATCTCGCGTCGTTGGCGCAGCCCTGGGTTCAGTACGAAGAAATCTACAGGTGGATGCGTGAAGCCTTCGTGCATCCGCAATTGACCATCATCGCAGAACGCGTATGGGGTCAAATCGCGCCGTCGCTGGTGGGCGACAATGCCACGTTTTGGCGCAGGCAGTATATGCCGCGCCTGGTCAATCCCTACGACGTAACATACAAATCTGACGACAGTCCGGGTACGCAAGCTGACGTCTATTTGACGCTCATCGCGCAACGGCAGTGATGCTCTCAAGAGTTGCTTCAAGCGTGACGTACGATGATGCGATCGCAGCAAACCGCCTTTGACGACGCCCACTCGTCGCTGCGTCGGCTCGGAATTCCGGCCGCCCTGGCGGCGGTTCACGCCGCGGGAATAAGCATCAGCCACGCGGTTCTTGGCGGATCCCATTCAGTGGCGATCTATCCTCCCGTCGATTCCCTGATGCCGCTTGATCCGTGCGGCGTGGTCGAGGCGGTTGACTGGGGCAGAGAGGCAAGTCTGTACGTCCACATCGCGTTTTGTGAAACGCGTTGTACCTTCTGCCACTACGCGGTCGATCACTACGCCGGCAGGACAAAAGGCTCCGCCGCGGATGATGACAGAGCCGCTCGCTATCTGGCCGCGCTGAAGCGGGAACTGGTGCTTTGGGGCGGAAGGTTGGCCAGATCCGGGACTGTGGTGTCGTCGGTCTATATCGGAGGAGGTACACCTCTGGTTCTTGAAGAGGCCGCGCTGCGGGATCTCATCTGCACTATCCGGGATGAGTATGACGTCCTGTCCGGCGCGGAGGTCTGCATCGAAGGCAGTCCCCTCACGATTACCGCGCCCGGTGGTGAGGACAAGCTGCGGTCTGTCAAGGAGCAGGGCGTCACCCGCCTGAGCTTCGGGGTGCAGTCCTTCGACGACAGCGTGCTCAAATACGCAGCTCGCGGCTACAAGAGCGACCTCGCTATTCGTGCATGCTCGATTGCAAACCAAGTCTTTGACAACTGGAATCTCGACCTGATTCAGGGGCTCTACAAAGGGTCGCCATCCGAAGTGTGGCACAATCTCGCGATGCTCAACGAGATACGCCCGGCGCACATCACCTGGTACCATGGCCGGTTCGCGGATCGGCCCCAGGGACACTGGTACAATATGGAATCCAAGCATGCGAGTTTCGAGGATGAGTTCGCGACACTCCTTGGGCGTATGCTGATGTGGCAGGAAATGGCCTCGCTCGGGTACCATCAAGTCGACGGCAATCGATTCGTGCGCTCGCGTCGATACATCGATCCTTTCAAAAAAATTCGCACATCGGCCTCAAGCCAGCTTCTTGGAGTCGGCGCGGCGTCGTATTCGCATGTCGCCAGCCGTCCTGCAAAAAGGAACAGTCGCGGCTACGTTTTGCGCAATGAGCGGAACATCGGCGCTTACGTGGATTCTGTCTTGGCAGGCAACATCCCGATCACCACGGGACGTATCATCGACGATGAGGAATTGCTGGCCATGTCCTACGCCACAGGGCTTCGCACCGGGCGCGTCGAAGACGAAGACCTGCGTTCCATAGGGATCGAAAATCCTCAGCTTCGCCGGCACTATGACGCACTGGTCAAAGAGCTGAGCAATGCCGGCGCGCTGGAAGCCTATCTCGATAATGACGGCAAAGCAGGATTGCAGCTTTCCGAGCTAGGCAGACTTTTCGAAGACGAAACGCTGGCGCTGTTCTTCAGTCCCGCGGTCAAGAATGCGCTGGCGGGGAAAGCATCAATCGGACGCGAGCTACACTACGCGTAACCGGGAAAGTGGAGGGCTCCATGGACATTTCGGAGCGGACGATACCTCCGGGGCAGGACGGCGCTGCCGGTGACGGCATTCATGCCGCACGTGCCGGCTGGAGCTTCGGTGGCGAAACCCCCCAACGCTTCGATCGCCACATCGGGCGCTCCGTTCCCAACTATGAAGCTGGTCACACACTGATCGAGCAGGTGAGCGACTTTTTCGTGAGAAGTGACTCGATCGCCTACGAGATCGGAACTTCAACCGGCACTCTCTTGCGGCGGTTGGCGAAGCGTCATCCTCACGGAACGTGCTGGATCGGAATCGACGTGGAGCGCGCAATGATCGAACACGCGCGTGCCGTAAACAGCCAAACGTCGCTGAATGTGGAATACTTGCTTGCAGACGCGTGTGATGTAGACTACGAAGCGAGCGACTTCATCGTGTCATATTATACGGTTCAGTTCGTTCCCCCCAGACGTCGGCAGAATCTAATCGATTTAATCTATAAGTCGCTCAATTGGGGCGGCGCGTTCGTGTTGTTCGAAAAAGTCAGGGCGCCCGACGCGCGGTTCCAGGACATGATGAGCACCTTATATGTCGACTACAAATTGGAAAATGGCTACTCCCCGCAAGAAATTCTCGGGAAGGCGAGCAGTCTGAAAGGCGTCCTTGAGCCGTTTTCAACAAAAGGCAATCTCGACATGCTGCACCGCGCCGGCTTCGTGGACGTCATGACCATATACAAGCATGTTTGTTTTGAGGGATTCTTGGCCATAAAGTAGAAAGAGACTTGCAGCTTCTTCGCCTGGCCGCGGCCATTTTCCGCCTTCGCACCTGCTCGATCACAATCAATGCGCCATCTTATGACTTTCCGATACCGCGCCTGCCCGTGTTTGGGTCCATAGGAACGAAAGCGAAAGAAAAGTAAAACGGGCGCGTGCAAAATCGCACACGGCTGTCGCTACTGCGTTGATCAAGCGAATCTTTCGCTCCATCCGTCGTCGGCGCGACGGAGAAGGTGCGGGCGAGCTTAGCCACTCATGCGTGCTCTTCGATTGATCGTCTCACCCATTTAGGCGCGATTTCAAGGATTAAACAGACTGTCCCGAAGCGCGATAGCTGCTGGCGACAGCAAGAATCCCACCGGGCCCTTCGGGCCGCCGCCCTTACCGTGGCTGGCTGCGCGGAGGCAGGATGCTTAGATCGAGTGCAGTTCGCGTCGGGTGGGGATTTCTCTTCAGCTTCACGGTCGTCCTGCCCCAATCGCTGCAGTCGAGCGTACTATATTTGATCCACTGCCGCAGCTCGCGATTGCGGCGCAGCGCGCGCCTGATCGACAAGCCGAAATACCCGGTGTTGGTGTTGTAAAATCCGGGCGAGATGCCGCGCCCGCGGCCATGACCGTGAATGAAGCGAATCCGCGGCGCGCCCATTTGCCAGGCCTGCTCCACGATATGCGCCAGCGGCGCACCTTTGATGTCCCGCGGATGGTAACCGTGCAGATCGATCTGCACGCCGACGAATGTTCCACCGTTCGGCGTTTCGGTCTTCTTCAAGGTCTTCTGTTTGCCCATGAGTGGCCCCGGTTGCGGAGCGGTGCGGACCATGAAATAGGCGTTGGGCATGTTTTCTCCTTAGGCTCTTCAGGCCACGCAACAACGCTCTTCGTGAATCCCGCCGCTACTCGCCCCTGATGCCCGCGGCCCTGATGATCGGCCACCATTTATCGATCTCGGCCTTGTGGAAGGCGGCGAGCCCTTCGGGCGTCTGCTGGTCGCGCGATGCCACGTCAAGCCCGAGCGCGGCAAAGCGTTCGCGCACCTTTTGGTCGGCCAAGGCGTGCACCATGGCGGCGTTGAGCCTGGCGATGACCGCGGGCGGCGTCGCTTTGGGCGCGAACAGGCCGAACCAGCCCGAGATGTAAAGGCCGGGAACGCCGGATTCGTCGGCCGAAGGAATATCGGGCATCGACGCGGAGCGCTGCGGCGACAATTCGGCGAGCGCCTTGATGGTGCCGGCGTGCACCTGCGGCAGCGCCACCGCGCCCTGCACCAGCAACAGATCGACCTGGCCGGAAATCAGGTCGGTCATCGCCGGGCCGGCGCCGCGGTAGGGAACAAATAGGACTTTGGTGTCGGTCAGCTTCTGCAACAACAGCCCGCCGACCTGCGCCGACGCATTCTGGTTGACGAACTTGGCATCGCCCGGATGCGCCTTCATCCAGACGGCGAGCGTCTTGAGATCGTCCGCCGGCAGCGCCTTTTTCGCCACCAGCAGCATCGGATTGAGCGAAACGAGCCCGATCGGCGCAAAATCGCGCGCCAGGTCGTAATTGAGATGGTAGATGATGCTGCCGACGTGGGTGTCCCACTGGCCGATGTCGATGGTGTAGCCGTCGGGCGCCGCGCGCGCGAGGCGGCCGACGCCGAGCGAGCCGCCGGCGCCGCCGACATTCTCCACGATCACCGGCACCCCAAGCGCCGCGCCCATCTTGTCCGCCAGGATGCGGCCGGTCACGTCGGTCGAGCCGCCAGGCGGAAACGGCACGATCAGCGTAATGGTGCGCGACGGGAAGGTGCCGGCGCTAGCCGGAGCGATGGCGGCGCAAAGCGCCAGTGTGATGATTGCAGCCCAAGCGCGCATAGTTCTCCCCCAAAGGCTCCGTGGCGAAGTGCTGCCACACAGAACGCGCATCATTCAGTTTTCGGCAGAAGCCGAGCCTCCTGCAGATCGGCCTCCTGTTCGAGCCTTCTTACCAAGGCCGACGTCACTACGCCGCCACGCGACGCCAATACCAAAAAGCCGTTCCGCTCGATCAGGGGAACCGGCGCCGGGCGCGTGAGCGCCTGCCTCGCGAGGTCGGAAATGACCTTACCCGCCGTGCTCTTTTCCTCCGCGGCCCTCTCTTTCGCGGCGGCCAGAACATCATCGTCGATATCCAGCGTGGTCCTCATGTGTCAAATGCTACCGCATCAGATACGCTGATGTAACCCTTCTTTGACTGTCGCCATCTGGCACTGGCGGATCAGCAGAACACACCGCTCGCCACCGCCGAAGAAACCATGATGGCGGCGGCGCGCCGGGTGAAAATCAAGGTGCGGAGGATTTAGGTCGTAGGGTGGACATCGGGGTTTGCCGATGCTCACGCGAACTTATCTAGCCGAGAACGCTGGCCTTAATATCAATTCAGCGCTTCTTCTTGAACAGGTTGACAACATTTTCGAGAGCTGGAGGAAGTGGGAGCGATATTCCGGCCATGTTAAGCGCGACCAAAAATTCTCTAACGGCTTCTTCAAATTGCACGAGCGATGCGGATTCCCGCTCCTCAACGACATAGACTTTCAATTCACGCCCCTTTCCATGGTCATGCTCGCTCAAGTCGATTATCATCGGCGTCGGATCGTTGGGATCGTCGATGCAGTGGAGTTCATGAACTCCCCTGGCCAGGAATTGCACATCCTCCATTGTTAGGAGTTGACCCTTACGCGCATTAATTAGCACGGCGTATGCGCGACCTTCGTAAAACCAAATCCCTTTTATGCTGGGCTTAAACCAAAACCCTAGGACGTAAATTGGGGCGGTGGGCTCTGGATACCAAGTGCCCTTGCCGCCCATCACCTTGCACAACAATCTCGCGACATTCCGAATGTTCTCGTTCTTCCAACTGGCGCGGTAAGCTCTGAATGTGTTGAGGATGTATGCCTCGGTAGCGAGGCCCCTTACTATGGGATCAACGCACGGCCAAATCTGGCCGTATGACATAAAGCCGCCAGCGCCGAGGCGCTCCCTCAGCCGCATGGCAGTTGCATCCGCTCGTATGTTCAATACGCTCGGATCGGCAAACTTGGGAAAATCTAGTAATTCGAAGAACTTGCGACGCCCTGCCATCTGGAAATCCCTCAATTGGACGCACGACGCATGACTCTATATCTTGCGATGATTCTACGGTCCACCACAACCTAATGATATCGAATATAGGGCTTTTCCCCGGCAAAGTGACCGCGAATTAGCTCATTCGGAATTCGCGGACTCAGCCGATTGTCGTTCGCCCATGCCGTGTAAATAAGGTGCCAGGGGCCCCCGATCTCGTGAGATAACGCAACCAGCTCACTCGTCGAGAAGCCGGCGTATTTCTGGAAGATCGCAGTAATGAGTTCTGCGTCGCCTTTCGCGATCGCACGAAAGGAGACCGGTTTCCTTTCGCCTGACGCATAATCCAAATACTCTGCCAACCCCCGTATTGGCTTCTCCCCAAACCCTTGAAAGGCGTTATAGACAGACTTAATTACTGGTCCCAATTTCCAAGCTTCAAAGTGATTTCGCACCAAACCGTCCGGACGACTTGTAAGCGCCCATCCGTGAATAAAGTAGAGGAGCTTGTTGAGACGCAAATTCGTCAAATCATGTTTTTCTGCATCGTAATGCGTCAGAATAAAATTGCAGATTTTTCTGGCTTCATACATCGGACTTGCCCAAAATTCACACCGGCAGATTATCGTGCTTCCTTCCCGGCAGCTCCACGGTCTTGCCGCGCAGCATGGCGAGCGCGCGGGCGATGCGCGGCCGGGTGGCGCGCGGCATGATCACGTCATCGATGTAGCCGCGCTCGGCGGCGATGAAGGGCGAGAGAAAGCGCTCCTCGTATTCGCGAGTGCGCGCCGCGATCTTGTCCGGATCGCCCAGATCGGCGCGGAAGATGATCTCGACCGCGCCCTTCGCCCCCATCACCGCGATCTGCGCGGTCGGCCAGGCGTAATTGAGGTCGCCGCCGATGTGCTTCGACGCCATCACGTCATAGGCGCCGCCGAACGCCTTGCGCGTAATCACGGTGACCAACGGCACGGTGGCCTGCGAATAGGCGAACAGAAGCTTGGCGCCGTGCTTGATCAGGCCACCGTATTCCTGCGCGGTGCCGGGCAAAAAGCCGGGCACGTCGACGAAGGTGACGATCGGAATAGCGAAGGCGTCGCAGAAGCGCACGAAACGCGCCGCCTTGCGGCTCGCATCTGAATCGAGCACGCCGGCCAACACCATCGGTTGGTTGGCAACAAATCCCGTGGTGCGCCCTTCGATGCGGCCGAAGCCGATCACGATGTTGCGGGCGAATGCTTCGGAGAGCTCGAAGAAATCACCCTCGTCGACCACTTTGAGGATCAGCTCCTTGATGTCGTAGGGCTTGTTGGGATTATCCGGCACCAGCGTGTCGAGCGAGGCTTCCTCGCGCCCGGCTTGGTCGAGCGACGGCCATTGCGGCACGCCGGATGAATTATTCGCCGGCAGAAAATCGATGAGCCGGCGCATCTGCAGCAAGCATTCGACGTCGTTGTCGTAGGCGCCGTCGGCGATCGAAGATTTTTGCGCATGCACCGAGGCGCCGCCGAGTTCTTCGGCGGTGACAATCTCGTTGGTCACGGTTTTGACCACGTCAGGGCCGGTGACGAACATGTAGCTCGTATCGCGCACCATGAAGATGAAATCGGTCATCGCCGGCGAATAGACGTCGCCGCCGGCGCACGGCCCCATGATCACCGAAATCTGCGGGATGACGCCCGACGCGATGACGTTGCGCTTGAACACTTCGCCGTAACCGCCCAATGAGGCGACGCCCTCCTGGATGCGTGCGCCGCCGGCATCGAACAGGCCGACGATCGGCGCCCGCGCGCGCATCGCCAGATCCTGGATCTTGACGATCTTGCCCGCGTGCGTCTCCGACAGCGAGCCGCCGAACACGGTAAAATCCTTGGCGAATACGAACACGGCGCGGCCGTTGACGGTTCCGTAGCCGGTGACGACGCCGTCGCCGGCGATTTTCTGCCTCTCCATGCCGAAATCGCTGGAGCGGTGCTCGACGAACGTGTCGAGCTCCTCGAATGAATCGCGGTCCATCAACAGCTCAATGCGCTCGCGCGCGGTGAGCTTGCCGCGCTTGTGCTGCGCCTCGATGCGGGCCTTGCCGCCGCCGGCCCGCGCCGCCGCCCGCCGTGCTTCGAGCTTGTCGATGATGTCCTTCATGCCAGAGGCCAGGAATCAGGGATCAGGATCAGTTATCAGGAATAGCAAGGGAAGCGCGGTGCGTCATCTTCATCCTTCCCCGCGAAGCGGGGAAGGGGGACCATCTTGCAAAGCAAGATGGTGGAAGGGGCGCGGGACTCGACGCTTCGCTGGCGTTGAAGGAGTTTCGTCGAGGCCCGCGCCCCCTCCACCATCCTTCGCTCACTACGCTCGCTCCGGATGGTCCCCCTCCTCCGCATCGCTACGCGACGCGGGGGAGGATGAAGCCGCTTCTTTGATTGCCGCGACGATGTTGGCATAGCCGGTGCAGCGGCAGAGATGGCCGGACAAGACCTCGCGGATTTGCGCTTCGCTCGGATGCGGGGTGCGGGAGAGAAAATCGGTGAACGACATCAATATACCCGGCGTGCAGAAGCCGCATTGCAGCGCGTGATGGTCACGGAACGCGGCCTGCAGCGGATTGAGCGCGCCGTCGGGCGCGGCGAGCGATTCGACGGTGCGCACCTCGCGGCCTTCGGCCTGTACGGCGAGCGTCAGGCACGAGCGCACCGCGACACCGTCGACCAGCACCGTGCACGCGCCGCACACCCCGTGCTCGCAGCCGACATGGGTGCCGGTGGCGCCGAGGCCGTGGCGGAGAAAATCCGACAGCAGCAGGCGCGGCTCCGCTTCGGCGGCGAGCTTGCGGCCGTTGAGCGTGAGCGCAATGCGGGTCTTCTGGTCACCCTTGACCGCTCTCATTGCGCAACCTCCGCAACGACGTTGGCGGCAAGCTTGCGGAGCATGTCGCGCCGCATCGTCGCCGAGGCGTGCAGATCGTCATAGCCTTCGAGCTCTTCGGCCCACTGCCCGATCGCGTCAGCCGCGGACGCTGCATCGTGCACGGCGACCGCGCGTGTCACTGGCCGTCCCGCCATGCCGCCGACGCCGAGCGTGACGGCGCCGTTCGCGCCGGCCGCAGCAGCTACCGCAATAATGGCGAAATCGCCGTGGCGCCGCGCAATCTCGCGAAACGCGACACGTTCCCTCGGTCGTTCCGGGAAACGTACCGCCACGATGAGTTCGTCGGGTTCTCGCGCCGTGGTCAGCATGTCCTTATGAAAGTCCTTGGCAGGAACGGCGCGTATGCCGCGCTGCGAGTGGAGCACCACTTCGCCTCCGTACATCGCTAGTAGAAGCGGCAACTCGGAGCTCGGATCGGCATGAGCGATCGACCCGCACACCGTGCCCTTGTTGCGGGTTTGAAAATGCCCGACAAACGGCAGCCCGGCCGCCAGCAACGCAGACTCTTGGGCGAGGTTCGGCCTAGCCAACAGCTTGTTCTGCGTCACCGCGGCGCCGACCTCCAAAACGCCGCCATCGCTTCGGATCGTGTCGAGTTCGGCAATGCGCGAAATATCGATCAGCACCGCCGGATCGATCAGCCGCAGATTGAGCATTGGAATGAGCGACTGGCCGCCGGCGAGGATGCGCGCCTCGTCGCCGTGCTCGGCGAGCAGCGCCAAAACCTCATCGACCGTATCCGGCCGCACGTAGTCGAACGGCCGCGGCTTCATCGCTCGCCCGCTTCGCCGGCCCGTTCGAGCAGCGCATGGATGCGCCGCGGCGTCGCCGGTAGCGTCACGTCGGCAATGCCGAGCGCGTCGGCGATGGCATTGGCGATGCAGGCCGGCGTCGACATGCAATTGCCCTCGGCAAGGCCCTTGGCGCCGAGCGGGGTCAGCGGCGACGGCGATTCGTAGTGCAAAATTTCAACTTCGGGAATTTCACTCACCGTCGGCACCAGATAATCGGCGAAGGTGCCGGTCAGAAACGCGCCCTCTTCGTTATAGGTGAACTCTTCATACAGCGCCGCCGCGACGCCTTGGGCGAACGAGCCGCGAATTTGGCCGTCGGCGATCGTCGCATTGAGAATGCGACCGGCATCGTGCATCGACACGTAGCGGTCGACGCGCACCTGATAGCTGACCGGATCGATCTCGACACCACACATGTCGAACACAAAACCGTAGGTCAGCGAGGTGTTGATGCGGTCGTCGCGCGACGGCGGCTCCAGTTCCGGCGGCGTCCAGGCCGCGGTCTCGCTCAGCGCCGGCGCCATGCTTTCCGGCAACAATACCGGCGACCAGTGCGAGGTGGCGGCGACGCGGCCGAACGGCAGCGCATTGTCGGGATTGGAGCGGCTGCGGATTTTGCCGCCGGCTAGCTCGACGTCGTCGGGCAGCACGTTGAGCTGCTTGGCCGCAATCGCCTTGAGCTTTTCGCGCATCTGCGCTGCGGCCATGTGCGCCGCGACCGCAGTGCCCGAGGCAAAGCGGCTCGAATAAGTGCCGGCGGCAATCGACCATTGGTCCTTCGCGGTGTCCAGTTCCAAGACCACCTCGACATCGTCGGGCCGCAGACCAAGCGCGTCGGCGACGATCTCTGCCAGCACCGTCTCGTGGCTCTGGCCCTGCACCGTGACATCGGCGGTGACGGTGACGGCGCCGAGCGGATCGATATTGACGGTCGCCATCGACACCGCGCCGCTCTTCGGCCCTGCCTTCTCGCGCGCTTCTTTGCTCATCAGGGTCGAAAGATAGCCCATGTTCGACATGGCCGGCTCGACGATCGCCGCAAAGCCGATGCCGTAAGCCCGGCCTTGCGCGCGCGCCGCGGCGCGGCGGCGCTTTAGCTCATCGAGACGGCCGCCGCCGGTCGCGATGTCCACCGCACGCAAATAATCGCCGGAATCGTAGAGCGCGCCGGCTGCGGCGCGGTACGGAAATTTTTGCGCCGCGACGAGATTGCGGCGGATCACCTCGAGCGGATCGAGATCAAGCTCGACCGCGATCTGGTGCATCAGCCGCTCCAGCGCCAGATAAAGCTGCGGCCCGCCGAAGCCGCGAATGAGGCTCGCCGGCATTTTGTTGGTGAGCACCACGCGATTGATCACGTCAACATTGGCGATGTCGTAGGCTCCCGTCACTGCACCATGCATGCGGTAGAGCGGCCCCGGCATCGGCGCGCGCAAAAACGCACCGTAATCTTCGAGCTGATCGAGGCGGAGCGCCAGCACGCGGCCGTCGTTGGTCACCGCCGTCTCGATCTGCGTCACCCGGTTGGGGCCGGAGCTGGCGGCGACCAGATGCTCGATGCGGTCCTCGACCCATTTGACCGGACGACCGGTGACGCGCGCCGCGAGCGCCATGAGGACGATGTAAGGAAACACCGAGAGCTTGATGCCGAAACTGCCGCCGGAATCCGGTGGGATGCGCAGCCGCAGTTTCGGCCCAGGGACGCGCAGCGCCCGCGCCATGACCGGATGCATGGAGAACGGGCCCTGGAAATTGGCGGTGACGTCGTAACCGTTCTCGGCGGCGTTGTGCTGCGCCACCACGACATAACACTCGATCGGCGTGAACGACAGCCGTGGAAACGTCGTGGTCATGGCGATGCGGCGGTCGGCGCGGGAAAACGCCGCGTTGGTGTCGCCATAGCGGAATTCGCGCACCGACACTTCGTTGGTGCCGGCCTGCGGATGAAGGAGCGGCACCGATTTTGCGCAGGCCGCGACCGGATCGATCACCGCCGGCAGCGGCGCATACTCGATTTGGACCAGCTCGGCCGCGTCCTCGGCGACGTAGCGGCTCTCGGCCACCACGAGCGCCACCGGCTCGCCGACATAGCGCACGCGCTCCACCGCCAGCGACCATTGCTGCACCGGCGTCTTCACCGCGGCGAGAAACGGGTCGGACAGCTTGCGTACGTCCTCGCCGGTCAGCACCGTCCAGACGCCGTCATGCGCAAGCGCCCGGCGCGCATCGATGCGCACGATGTCGGCATGGGCATGCGGCGAGCGGATGACGTGGGCATACAACGTGCCGACCGGCACCGGCAGATCGTCGGCATAACGGCCGCGGCCGGACAACAGCGACGCATCCTCCTTGCGCCGGATTTTTGTTTGTTGCGCCATCATTAATTCCTCATCCTGAGGCGCGAGCGAAGCGAGCCTCGAAGGATGCAGGCCGAGGCGCCGGGGCCTGCACCCTTCGAGGCTCGGCGCTGCGCGCCGAGCACCTCAGGGTGAGGTAAAAGGGTTACTGCTAATTCTCTCATCCTAAGAACAGCAATTTAGAGTCTCTGGCTCGGCTCAAGACCGAACAAGGCTTGGCCGGCGGATTCGAAATTGGACATGTGGGCCTGGCCTTGCGCAGTGACGGTGTGCATATCGCGGAAGCGGCGCTCGAACGGGCTGCCGTTGAAGATCGCACTTGTGGCGGCAGCCGTATAGGCGAAGTCGACGACGGCGACGGACTGATCCAGCGCCCCGGTAATTGCAAGCCGCAGCCGCGCGCGCTGTTCGAGCGTGGCGCCGTCCTTGTTCACCGCGTCCCAAATTTCCTCCAGCATGTCGCGCAGAAAAGCACGCGCGGCGAGCAGACCGCCGGCAACCTTCGCCACCTCGGACTGGATGACCGGGTTATCGCGCATGAGGCCGCGGCCGGCGCGTCCGGTCTTGCCGGCGGCGAGCGTCATGAACGCATCGAGGCTGGCGCGCGCCAAGCCCAGCCCGACGCCGGAGAAGCCGATACCGTAAAGCGTGAGCAGCGGAATATTGAACAGCGGTCCGTCGTCGGTGCGGTCGGACGGCTGGTCGCGCCAGGTCGTGTAAGCATCCGGCACGAACAGATCTTTCACCTCATATTGATTGCTGCCGGTGCCGCGCAGCCCGATCGTGTGCCAGATGTCGGTCCAGGTGGCGCGCTCCTTGCGGAACAGCATGGTGCGCAGCACCGGGCGGCCCTTGTCGTCGAGACGCGGCTTGCCGGCGCGCTCGATCACCGCCGAGTGGCCGCCGATCCATGGGCAATGCCCGCTGCCGGAGGCAAAACGCCAGCGGCCGTTCACGATGTAACCGCCGTCGGTGACTTTCGCCGTCGCACCGGACGGCGGACCCCAGGCCACCGCGCCATGCGGCGGGCCAAATACTTCGCGCGCGATTTTGGGATCGAGGTAGCCGGCGGCTTGCGTCGACGCCACCTGCTGGCCGAGGCACCACGCGGTGCTGGCATCGGCCGCGGCGATGGTTTCGATCACTTGGTTGAAGGCAACGATATCGGCGCCGCCGCCGCCGAGCGCCGACGGCAGCAGCATGTGAAAGATGCCGGCCTCGTGCAGCGCCGCGACGATTTCGGGCACGATGCGACGCTCGGCCTCAATGCGGTCGGCGGCAGCCTCGATCAGCGGCACCAGCGCACGCGCACGGGCGGCCCAGTCGACTGGCCTGCTCTGCTCATCGCGCGCGAGCAACGGCGATCCTCCGCACGGTTTTCTTCTCTGTACATCCGCAGCGGCGGCTTGTCAGCACGCGCAAGGCGGAGGATCGTAGGATGGGCTGAGCGCAGCGAAGCCCACGCGGTTTGCACCGGATTCAAAGGATAAAGACGTGGGCACGGCGCGGAGCTTGTCATCGGGCCGCGCTTCGCGCGGACCCGTTGGCGCCTTTGCCCACCCTCATATGTGGCTACGTGCGCTGTCGTTTGCGCAAATGCCCGGCATCCACCACTCCCTATCGACATTCGGCATTGCTACAGTCGCCTGCGAAAATCGACGACGAGTGCAAAAAAGATGACAGCACCCCCAAAAAACCACTCCGGCATCGGCGCGCCGGTGCCGCGGCGCGAAGATTTGCGGCTCGTGCGCGGCGCCGGCCGCTACACCGCCGACGAAAATTTGCCGAATCAGGCTTACGCCGTGATGGTGCGCTCGCCGCATGCGCACGCGCGCATTCGCGCCATTGCCAAGGACGAGGCGCTGGCGGTGCCCGGCGTGCTGGCGGTGCTCACCGGCGCCGATTTTTTGGCCGACGGGCTTCATCCGATTCCGCACAAGCCGTGGTCGGCGCATCCGGCGGAAATCAAATTGCGCAATAGCGACGGCGGTGAGCCGTTCACTGCGGCGCATTATCCGCTGCCGGCCGATAAGGCGCGCTTTGTCGGCGAAGCGGTGGCGATGGTGGTCGGTGAAACGCTTTACGCGGCGAAGGACGGCGCCGAGAAAGTCGCAATCGATTACGAAATTTTGCCGGCGACCGTCGAAACCGCTGCCGCGGCGCGGCAGGACGCGCCGCGTGTGCACGAAGCGGCGGCCTCAAACGTTTGCTTCGATGCCGAACTCGGCGATGCCGCGGTGACCGCAGCGGCGTTTGCGCGCGCCGCACACGTGACGCGGTTCGAAACCTGGGTGCGGCGCGTCACCGGCGTGCCGATGGAGCCGCGCGCCGCGCTCGCCGCTTACGATGCGGCGACCGGTCGCACCACGCTCTACGCCGGCAACGGCGGCGCCGTTCGCCTGAAGGACGATCTCGCCGCCATTCTCGGCGTGCCGTCCGGCAAAGTGCACGTGCTGATGGGCGACGTCGGCGGCAATTTCGGCACCCGCGGCATGATCTACGCCGAATTCGCACTGATTGCCTGGGCGGCGAAAAAACTTGGGCGGCCGGTGAAATGGATCATCGAACGTCACGAATCGTTTCTCTCCGACTATCAGGCGCGCGATCTCGTTGTTGAAGCGGAACTGGCGCTCGACGCCAACGGAAAGTTCCTGGCCATGCGCGGCAGCAACCTCGGCAATCTCGGCGGCCACACCACGAATTTCTCCATGGTGCAGAAAGGCGTGCAGATGATGTCGAGCGTCTACCGCATGCCGGCGGCGCACTTTCGCGCCCGCGCCACGCTGTCGAACACGGCGCCGACCCGGCCCTATCGCAGCGCCGGCCGCCCGGAAGTGATTTTCGTGGTCGAACGGCTGATCGATCTCGCCGCCCGCGAGCACGGCTTCGACCGCGTAGACCTGCGGCGGCGCAATCTATTGAAGAAAAAAGAGCTGCCTTACAAAAATCCGTTCGGCCTGACCTACGACAGCGGCGATTACGGTGGCGCCATGGAGATGGCGCGGAAACTCGGCGATTGGGCAGGCTTCAAGCGCCGCCGCTCCGAGGCCAAAAAGCGCGGAAAGTGCCGCGGTATCGGCATCGCCAATTACGTCGACGTCTCGACCGGCGTGCCGCGCGAGAAGGCCGAGATTTTGGTTAAGCCTGAGGGCATCGTCGAACTGGTGATCGGCGTCACCTCGCAGGGCCAAGGCCATGAGACGAGCTTCGCCCAGCTCGTCACCGAATGGCTCGGCGTGCCGCTTGAATCGATCCGCGTGATCGCCGGCGACACCGACCGCGTGACCGTCGGCGGCGGCGCCCATTCCGGCCGCGGCATGCGGCTCGGCTCGCTGGTGATCAAAAAATCCTCCGACGGCATCATCGAGAAGGCCGCGCGGATCGCCGAGTTTTTGTTGGAGACGAACGCCGCCGATATCGAGTTCGAGGCCGGCCGCTTCACCGTGAAGGGTACCAACCACGCGGTGGGCCTGTTTGAGGTAGCGCGCGCGGCGATCGAGCGCGCCGACCTGCCGGCCGAGTTGCGCGGCCCGCTTCACGCCGAAAGCGACCAGACCATTGCCGAAGCGAGCTTCCCCTACGGCTGCCAAGTCTGCGAAGTCGAAGTCGACCCGGAGACTGGCGCGGTCAAGCTCGTTCACTATGCGGCGATCGACGACGTCGGCCGCGCCGTCAATCCGCTGATCATCCACGGCCAGGTGCACGGCGGCATCGCCCAGGGCGCCGGCCAGGCGTTGATGGAACACGCCCATTACGATCCGCAAACCGGACAGATGCTGTCGGGCTCGTTCATGGATTACGCCATGCCGCGCGCCAGCGACCTGCCGTCCTATGCGACGGAACTCTCCGAAGTGCCCTCGACCACCCACCCGCTCGGCATCCGCCCGGCCGGCGAAGGCGGTACTGTGCCGGCACTCGCCGTCGTCATCAACGCCGTCGTCGATGCGCTCGCCGAATTCGGCGTGCGCCACATCGAAATGCCGGCGACGCCGCAACGCGTGTGGCAGGCGATCCGAGACGCACGCGCCAACAAAGAATCATAATTGAAACCCCGTTGATTTACGCCGCTGATTTACGCCGCAGTGATGCGGTGCTAAGATACGCCGCCAAGCAAGATGCGGGGAGTAATGGCGGATTATCTGAGGCTTGAGGCGTTGGCGGCCACGCCGCTGGTGCGCGAGCCGTTCGCGCATCTGGTGGTGCCCGGCTTTGTCGGCGAAGCGGGCCTGGCGGCGATCAATGCGGATTATCCGAAAATCGCCTCGCCCGGCAGCTTTCCGACTGATCAACTCGTGTTCGGCGCCGGGTTCCAAAAACTGCTCGACGAACTGGACGGCGACCGCTTTCGCGAAGCATTCGAAGACAAATTCGGTGTCGATCTCTCCGGCCGGCCGACCATGACCACGGTGCGCGGTCGCTGCGATCCCAGCGACGGTAAAATTCATACCGATTCGAAAACAAAAATCATTACCGTTCTGATCTACATGAATCCGAGCTGGGAAAATTCCGGCGGCCGGCTTCGGCTGTTGCGCTCGGCGCGCGACCTCGACGATATCATCGTCGAAGTGCCGCCGGTCGCCGGCACATTGCTCGCGTTCAAGCGCAGCAACAATTCCTGGCATGGCCACGAGCCGTTTTCCGGCGAGCGCCGCGTCATCCAGTTCAACTGGCTCACCTCGCAGGGCAACCGCCAGATCGCCATGCTGCGCCATCACACCTCGGCATCCTTCAAGCGCGTGCTGATGATGATTTTGCCGGGCCGCGTGTAGTGCGCGCGAGGTTGGCACCATCGGTCAGAGGAGCCGGCGCTTGACCCTCTCGGCGGACGAGTTGCGCAGCCGCGACTTTTCCAAGATTCTGCTGATCAAATTGTCGGCCATCGGCGACGTGGTGCACACCATCCCGGTGCTCAACAAGCTGCGGCGGCGCTATCCGAACGCACAGCTCGATTGGCTGGTCACGCCGGGCATCGCCGAGCTTTTGCGGCATCATCCCGCCATCAGCAATGTGATCGCGTTTGCGCGCGCGGTGCGCGCCGGACCGTGGGGTCTCGGCAGTCTTGCGGCGCTCGCCGGATATGTGCGGTTGGCGGCCAAACTGCGCGCCGCCGGCTACGATCTTGTGGTCGACATGCACGGCCAGATACGCACCGCCTTGCTGGCGCTGGCGACCGGTGCGCCGGCGCGCATCGGTTTCGACCGCCCGCGCGCCGAGGTGTGGCAGGCGTCCGAGCGCGCGTTTCCCGAGCTGGCCCGCAAGCATGCCTGGCAGGGCGCGCGCGAAGGTAGCTGGCTCGCCTACACGCACACCATTCCGGTGCCGACGCTCGAGATGCACGCGGTCGACCGTTATCTCAATGTCGGACGACTGCTCGGCCTCGATGACGGGCCCGCGGACTTCTCGTTCCCGATTCCGCAGGAGGCGGACCGGCGCATCGAGGCGCTGCTCGATTACTACGATATCGCCAAAGCCAAGATCGTGGTGATGGCGCCCGGCACGATCTGGGAAACCAAACAATGGCGCCGCGAGGCTTTCGCCGAGGTGGCGGGACACTTTTTGCAGAAAAAATTCGCCGTCACGTTGATCGGCTCGGAGCGCGAGCGCGCGGTCTGCGATGCGGTCGCCGCGCTGGCGCCCGGTGTCGTCAATCTCGGCGGCGAAACCACGCTGAGCGAACTCGCCGCGCTGATTCGCGGCGCCACGATCTGCGTCACCAACGATTCGGGGCCGATGCACCTCGCGGTCGCGCTCGGCCGTCCGGTGGTCAGCGTCTTCGGCCCGACCGATCCGATCTGGATCGGCCCGTACCGGCGCGACGGCGCGGTACTGCAGGCCAAAAACCTGCCCTGCGCGCCGTGCTACCTGCGCCAGCTCAGCCGCTGCGCCTATGGCCACGCCTGCATGCACGGTGTCGCGGCGAGCGCCGTGATCGAGCGGATGGAAAAGATGCTCAAGCAGAAGGGCGAGAAAGTCGCAGCCGAAGCGCCGACGAGGCGCTTTTAAAGGGATGGCACTCTGAACCAATTATCCTTTTGATACGTCACGCGCGGGCCTTGACCCGCGCATCCATGCGGAGGCGACGTGATTTGTACGCCCGACGAGAGCGCGCAAGCGTAGATGCAGCATGGTTTGCCGGGTCAAGCCCGGCGACGGCGCGGCCGTTTCACCGCCAATACGGCGCATAACCCGAAGAGCGCTGCTCGGCCTCGAGCAGCCGCAGCATCGCCGGCCATTCCAATACACCATAAGGCCGCCGCGCGCCCGGCTGATAGAGCTGCGCGGTGTGCGCCAGAACGTTCTCGCCCGGCATGGTCAATTCGGTGCGCGCCGCCATGGCGTCAACCTGCGAACGGCACGACAACTCGAGCTGATACATGGTGTTGAACGCCTGCTGGATCGTGGCGCCGCAGCTCAACAGGCCGTGGTTGCGCATCACCATGGCGTCATGCGGCCCGAGATCGCTCACCAAACGCTCGCGCTCGTCGAGATCGATCGCCGGGCCTTCGTAGTCGTGATAGCCGAGGTGGCCGACGAAGCGGATTGAAGTCTGCGACAGCGGCAACAGCCCGCAGGCCATGGCCGAAACCGCCATGCCGGCGCGGGTGTGGGTGTGCAGCACGCAGGCGACGTCGGGTCGCGCCTTATGGATGGCGCCATGGATCACATAACCGGAGACGTTGATGCCGTAGTCGGTATTCGGCTTCCACACGATGCTGCCCTCGACGTCGATCTTGACCAGGTTCGAGGCGGTGATCTCCTTGTAAAGGAGGCCGTAGAGATTGATCAAAAGATGCTCGGTGCCGGGAATGCGCGCCGTAATGTGGTTGTAGATCAGGTCGGTCATGCCATACTGGTCGACGAGCCGGTAGCAGGCGGCGAGATCCAACCGGGTCTGCCATTCCTGCACCGATACGTCGTTGCGGATGCACTTGAAGTCGGTCGAATAATTCACGGCGGCGCCTTTCCTTCGCGTTTGACCATATCGCGCCAGGCGGATCATGTCAGCCACCCAAACGGATCGAACATCGGATCAACAGGCGGCCGCAGGCTGCGGCGTGTTGCGCAACGGCATCTGCCCGAATTGCGGCGGCAATTTCGCGCCGCGCCCGATCCGGCCGGCGGCGGCGCTCGCCAACAACCCGGCGTCGACGCAGCGCGTGTTCAATCCGGCCGGGTGCGCAGGAGCGCAGCGGGCGAATTGATGACGCCCTTCACGTACCGTTCGGATCCGGTGCGCGTCGTGTTCGGCGCCGGCGCAATTGCGGCGCTCGCCGCTGAGGCCGATTTTCACAAGATGTCGCGGCTCTTGGTGCTGTGCTCGCAAGACCGCGCCGATTATGCGCGGCGGCTGACTGTCGCTCTCGGCGATCGCATCGTCGATATCTGCAACGCGTCGGCGCCGAATATGCCGCGCGATGCCTTCGACCGCATCGTCGCCGCTCTCAAGCGCATCGACGCCGGCGGCTTTGTCGTGGTCGGCGGCGGCTCGCCGATCGGGCTCGCCAAGGCGGCCGCTGCCGCAACCAAGCTCCCTTACATCGCCATCGTCACCACCTATTCGGGCTCGGAAATGGCGGCGCGCTGGTATGTCGGCGTCGCCGATCGGCGCGTCGGTGGCAACGACCGCGCCTGCCTGCCGGCGACCGCGATCTACGACCCGGAGCTGACGCTCGACCTACCGCCGCGCACCTCGGCGGCGAGCGGCATGAACGCCGTGGCCCACGCGGTGGAAAGTCTCTACGGCGTCGACACCAATCCGGTGGTGCAAACCATGGCCGAGGAAGCGGTGCGCCGGCTCGGCCAAAACCTTCCGCGCGTGGTCAAGGCGCCGCGCGATCTCGAGGCGCGCAGCGAGGTCTTGTACGGCGCCTGGCTTGTCGCGAATTTCCGCGCTGAAGTCGGCCTCGAACACGCCATCGCGCAGCGGGTGCGGCAATGGTTCGACCTCGACCACGCCCATGCGCACGCGGTCGCCACGCCCTACGCGATCGGCTTCAACGCCGCCGCGGCGCCCGACGCCATGGCGCGCATCAAGCGCGCGCTCGGCGTTGCCGACGCCGCCCGCGGCCTCTACGACCTCAACGTCCGGCTTGGCCTGCCAACCGGGCTCAAAGATCTCGGCCTGCGTGAAGCCGATATCGGCACGGCTGTCGAGGTGGCGAGCGCGGTGAAGATCGAGCACCCGCGGCTGGTCACAAAGGCCGACCTCGCCGAAATCATTCGCCAAGCCTACCATGGCGCGCCGCCGCGCTTTTGAGGCGGCAAGGACAAAGATGCACACCAAGGGATCGGGAATGACGTGGGTCGGCCGTGCCATCCGCCGGCTCGAGGACCCGGCTTTGGTCACCGGCCGCGGCCGCTTCACGGCCGATCTGAAGGCAGCGCATTGGGTGCGCTTCGTGCGCAGCCCGGTGGCGTCGGGCCGTATCGTGTCGATCGAGGCACCGCCCGGCGCGCTTGTTGTCCGCGCCGAAAATCTCGCCGCCGCGCGGCCGATCCGGCCGATGCTGCATAAGTTCAATTACCGGCCGATCGCGCAGCCGCTGCTCGCCCGGGACGTGGTGCGTTTTGTCGGCGAACCGATCGCTGCGGCCGTCGCGCCGTCGCCGGCCGAAGCGGAGGATGTTGCCGACCGCGTCGAGGTCGAGATCGCCGAAGCGCCGGCGGTTGTCGACGCGCGCGACGCGCTGCGGCCCGAGGCGCCGCGCGTTCACGATGAGTGCGCGAGCAATGTGATCGTCGAGGCCAAGATCGAGACGCCGGAAAAATTTGCCGCGGCGCGCGCACGCGCGCACCGCACCATGGGCGTCACGTTGCGCTCGCATCGCCAGAACGCTACGCCGCTCGAGCCGCGTGCCGCGCACGCGGCCTACGATCCGGCATCCGGCCGCGTCACGCTGACCTGCACGACGCAGATGCCGCATCTGCACCGCACCGCGATCGCCGACCTTTTGGGCTTTGCCGAATCCGAGCTGCGCGTGGTGGCGCCGGACGTCGGCGGCGGTTTCGGCCAGAAAATGTCGCTGCCGCCGGAATACGTGGTGCTGGTGTACTTGGCGCGGCGACTGCGCAGCACCGTGGCGTGGAGCGAGGATCGCCGCGAGAATCTGATCGCCAGTTTTCACAGCCGCGATCAGCATGTCAGTCTCGAAGGCGCATTCGACGCCGCCGGCAAGCTTCTCGCGCTGTCGACCGACATCGTCGCCAATATCGGCGCCTATTCGTGCTTTCCCACGACGTGCGGCGTCGAACCCCTGATGGCGGCCGCCGAAATGCCCGGCCCGTACGACGTCCGCGCCTATTCATGCACCGCGCGCGGCGTCGCCACCCATACCTGTCCGATGGCGCCGTACCGCGGCGTGGCGCGCCCGGTCATTACGCTCGCCATCGAGCGGCTGATGGACAAGGCGGCAGAGGCGTTCGGCATAAGCCCGGTCGAAATCCGCCAGCGCAACCTGATCGGTTGCTTCCCCTACACGTCCGCCACGGGACTGACGTTCGACGAGGGCAGTTATCGCGAGGCGCTGGAGCAAGCTGCCGCCCGCATCGACCTCTCGGCCTTCCGCGCCCGCCAAGACGAGGCGCGCCGGCGCGGCGTCCATCTCGGCATTGGCTTTTCCACCTTCTCCGAACGAACCGGCTACGGCAGCCCGGCCTTTGCGGCACGCGGCATGGAGATTACGCCGGGCTGGGAGAGCGTAGAACTGGTCATGGACCCTTCGGGCGGCGTCGAGGCGCGCATCGGCGCGAGCCCGCACGGCCAGGGCCTGCGCACCACGCTTGCGCAAATCATCGCCGATCAGCTCGGCGTCGCGCCGGCCGACATACGCGTGCTGCACGGCGACACCGACCGCACGCCTTATGGCTGGGGCACGTTCGCCAGCCGCTCCCTGGTGATCGCCGGCGGTGCCTGCCTGTTGGCCTCACGCAAAATTCGCGACAAGCTTTTGCGCATCGCGAGCGAGGCGCTCGAGGCCGCGCCCGACGACGTTGTGCTGGAGGCCGGTACGGCGAAAGTCTCGGGCACCGACCGGGCCGTACCGATCGCGAGCTTGGCGCGCGCCGCCTATCATCAATCGTTTCGCTTCAAGGACAGCGATCCCGGCCTGCGCGCCGCCGCCGACTACGATCCGGAGGGCACCTTCTCCAATGCCTGCCATGTCGCCGTCGTTGAGGTCGATATCGAGACCGGGCGCGTCGCCCTGCAGCAATACGTCGTCGTGGAAGATGCCGGCCGCATCATCAATCCGATGATCGCCGACGGCCAGGTGCACGGTGGCGTGGCGCAAGGCATCGGCAACGCGCTGTTGGAGGAAATCGTCTACGACCGTGACGGCAACATCCAAACCGCCACGCTTGCCGACTACACGCCGCCGACCGCGCGGGAGATTCCGCCGCTCGAACTTTTTCACATCGAAACGCCGACCGACGCCTCCATCACCGGCGCCAAGGGGTTGGGCGAAGGCGGCGCCATCGGCGCGCCCGCCGCCGTGCTCAATGCGGTCAACGATGCGCTTTCGCCGTTCGGCATATCGATCGATGAAGTGCCGGCGACGCCGCAGCGCATCCGTGCCGCGATAAGAGCGGTGAAGGACAGAGCAGGCGATTACAAATGAGAAGTGCTCAAGCGTCGCACGCTTATGCCGGCCGCTCGCGCGCCGAGACGATGGCGAGCCACAGATAGACTCCCAGCAAGGCGATCTCGGTGAGCACCACGAATGCGCTGCCGCCGTAGACGCTCGGGAAGAACAGCTCGACCATCGCCATGGACACCACCGAGGTGAGCCACACCACTGCGCCCCACGGCGCGGCAAGCCACAGGCCGACCGCGGCGACGAGATCGATCACCGCAAAGAACACCGTCGCCGAGCGCCAAGCCATCGGCTGGGTTTCGAACGCCTGGTTGGCCGGCATCCCGATGCTGCAGATCTGCGCCCAATGATAGAGGCCTTTGACCAGCGACACCGCCGCCATGACGCGCAGGAACAGCACCAAATACTCGGTCCAGCTGCCGCCGGCCGGCGCCTTGGCGCGTACCGGCTCGATCAGATCGGCCGGCCGGGTGCCCCGGATGGCGACGCGGGCTGGCGCTTGACCGGCTGCCGGGGCTGCCGCTTGGGCGGGCCGCTGCGTCGTCGCTGGGGCGGCGATTGGAGCCGTCGTGACGGTAGTCGCCGGGGCCCGTATGGGCGCCGCCCCCTGGCTTTTGCCCTGCGGCGTAGCTTGCGGCACGCCTTGAGGCTTAGCTTGAGGCGTGGCTGGGCGCCGCGCGTGATCGCTCATGCTGTTCAAAAACCCCATCCGCCCCAGTCAGAGACGAGCGATAGAGACAACCCCAAATTCCGTCAACGCTGTGGCGGGCTGGGTCCGGACGGGTTAAAAGGGCCGGGATAGGATACCCGGAGCGCGCCCCATGGCGATCAAGTTTGGCCGGCCTCTGGCGCGCGACCGTGTCGCGCCCAGCCCGGGTTTTGCCTCGCCGCCGACGCCGAAGGACCGTGCTGGGCAAACAGCCGAGCGGCTCGATCTTGCAATCCGGCTGCGCCGCAACCGACGCGCCGAATGGGCGCGACGCATGGTGCGCGAGCATGTGCTCACCACCGACGATTTGATCTGGCCGCTATTCGTCATCGAGGGCGCCAAGCGGCGGGTGCCGGTCGACTCGATGCCCGGCGTCGAGCGGCTTTCGGTCGACGAAGCGGTGCGCGCGGCCGAACGCGCCGCCAAATTGACGATCCCGTGTCTCGCGCTGTTTCCCTATACGGATCCGGCCCTGCGCGACACGGACGGCTCCGAGGCCCTCAATCCCGACAATCTGGTCTGCCGCGCCATCCGCGCCATCAAAAAAGAGGTGCCGGAGATCGGCGTGCTCTGCGACGTGGCGCTCGATCCTTACACCAGCCACGGCCATGACGGGCTTCTGCGCGACGGCGTCATTCTCAACGACGAGACCGTTGCGGTGCTAGTCAAGCAGGCCCTCGTCGAGGCCGAGGCCGGCTGCGACATCATCGCGCCGTCGGACATGATGGACGGCCGGGTCGGCGCGATCCGTGCCGGACTTGACGGCGCCGGCCTCGCCGACGTGCAGATCATGGCCTATGCGGCCAAATATGCTTCGGTGTTTTACAGTCCATTCCGCGACGCCGTCGGCTCGAGCGCGACGCTGACCGGCGACAAGCGGACCTATCAGATGGATCCGGCGAATTCCGACGAGGCGCTGCGCGAGGTCGAACTCGACATTGCCGAGGGCGCCGACATGGTCATGGTCAAGCCAGGCCTGCCCTATCTGGACATTCTGCACCGCGTCAAAACGGCTTTCGGCATGCCCACATTCGCCTACCAAGTGTCGGGCGAATATGCCATGATTGCGGCGGCCGCGGCGAATGGTTGGCTGGACGGGGACAAGGCCATGATGGAAAGTCTTCTCGCCTTCAAGCGTGCCGGCGCCGACGGCGTGCTGACGTACTTTGCGCAGACCATCGCGGAGAAGCTCAAGACGGGCGGCGCCTGACCGTCCCCGCCTGCGATCGAACCACGAGGCGGATGTGTGATGCGTGAGGACGAGGACCATTTCCGGCAATCCATGCCGGTGTTGCGGCGGCTCATCATCCTGGTGGCGGTTATCACCGCTATTCCGGTCGCGATGTGGACCATTACGGCCGTGGTGCGAACCTATGTAGGTCCGCCGAAATTGCCGACGTTTCGGCCGATGGCGGCGGCGCCCGCCACAGTCGGTCCCAATGAAGCCGCTGCGGCTGCGGTCGCTGACGGAGCCGGCAAAGGCGAGCAGCGACCATTGGTCGACACCAATGCGACGACGAGCGACGCCGGCGGCAGCGGCGGCATGACAGCCGACAATGCGAACGCGACCCCGGCTGTTGCGGCGCCACCGCCAGCCGCGTCCGATGCGATCCGGACCGCAAGCCTGCCTGCCGCCAACGCGCCGGCGAACGCTGCACCGAGTCCGGCAGGTGGCGTCACGCAGTTTGCTAACGAGGATCAGCAGCCGCCGGCGACCAAGTGGCCGGCCGC
>JASHPU010000109.1 GCA_030037885.1 Xanthobacteraceae bacterium
TCGTTGCCGCGGAATTGCAGATGCACCGGACCCGGCGTGCCGCTGACCGCGACCCGGAACGCCTGCCGCACCATGTCGGGAAAGCGGCTCACGTCGTCGACGGTGGCGTTGAATTTGGTCACCGGCTCGAACGCCGGCACGTCGTCGATTTCCTGATAGACCTTGCGGAATTTGGTCTTCGGCTCGCGGCCGCCGGTCATGGCGATCACCGGCGAGTGGGCGAGCCAGGCGTCGCGCAGGCCGGCGGCGAGATTGAGCGCGCCGATCACCTGCGCCATGCAGATGCCCGGCCGGCCGGACGCGCGGGCGTAGCCGTCGGCCATGTAGGCGGCAGCCTTCTCGCCGTGCACGTGCAGCCGCTTGATGCCGGTGTCGCGCCGTTCCATCTCGGCAAAGGTGGTGCGTAAGACCGCGGGCACGTGAAACACGTGGCTGACGCCGTAGCCCTTGAGCATGTCGGCGAGGCACTGCGCCCCGGTCATTCTGCGGTTGTGGCCGAGCTGCATGAAAAAATTTCTCGGTTGCTAGGTAGCAGGCGATGCAAAGAAATCAGCGACGCTCAGCGCCAATCCGGGCGGATCAAGGGTCACCGAGCCGGTCGTGATAATGCGCGTGCCGATCACGTCATCGTGGCCGCGCGTGTGGTGAATGACAAGCCGCTTGTCGGGATCGATAACCAGATAATGCGTAATGCTGGGGACGCGGAAATAACCCTGAAGCTTGTCGCGCAGGTCGGTGATGGCATTGCTGGGCGAGAGGACCTCTACGACCACGACCGGATTTGGCACTTCGAGCGTGTCGCCGGAGACGGGATCGCCGCAATAGACCAAAAGATCGGGCTGGTAGCTGGTGCGCGCGTCGATCCGCACCGCGGCGCTGTCGAGAACGAACCGGCACGGCACGCGGCCCTTGGCAATCGCCGCGTCGAACGCCCGCGCCGCGCGGTATTTGGTGTCGCCGTGGACGACGCGCTCCGGCGACATGGCCATGGGAACGCCATCGAACAATTCCCAGTGCTCGGGTTGCTGCTTCGCCCAAGGCAGAAATTCGTTCACCGTCATGCGTTCTTTGCGTAGAGCGACCATGGCTGACCTATTGCGCCATTATGAGGCATTTTGAGGTGCAATGAAAACACGTTTCCCGGGCGCAGCGCAGCACGAAGTGATGCGCTGCAGACCCGGGACCGTCACGAACTCCGAGTTTGTAACGGTCCCGGAACAGCGGTGCACCGCTTCGCGCTGCACCGCATCCGGGAAACGCCAGCTAGTCGTCAAAGACCGCGACCGCACGGATCGGCGAGCCGGTGCCCTCGCGCCATTTCAGCGGCAGGCCGATGAACTGGAATTGGCCTTGGCCGAGCAGCGCTTCGAGATTGCACAGGCTCTCCATGTGGGTGATGTCGAGCTCGAGGCAGGCTTTGTGCACCAGCGAGTTGATCCGGCCCGCCGGCCCGGGCCGCATCGAGTCGATGCCGAAATGCACGATGCCCTGCCGCGCCAGCCATTCGGTTGAGGCGACGTTGACGCCGGGATTGTCGGTGGCGTAGGCCGCGGTCGGAAAGCTGCGGGCATGATGGCCGGTGCACAGCAGCACCGTGCCCTTTTTCGGGATCGGCACGCCCGCTTTGTCGGCCGCGGCTTGCAGATCGTCCGGCGTGATCTCGGCGCGCGGCGCGATGTGGCGCAAGTCGATGCAGACGCCCGGCACGATACAGTTCTCCAGCGGATATTTGTCGATCGGCGTGCCGCTCTTGCCGAAATGCCGCGGCGCGTCGATGTGGGTGCCGCCGTGATCCGGCATGGAGAAGAACATGACGCTGTTGCCCTGGACGTTGCCGGACTCGACGAACGCTTCCTCGTGGGTCTTCCAGATGCCATGAATGATCGGCGGCTGGCCCGGGTACGACGGCGTGCGGTGGTAAAGTTCGCGGCTCAAATCGACGATGCGCATCGCGGTTTTCTCCTGGCGCGGAGGGCGAACACTATCCCCACCATGCGATGACGACAATTCGTGTCCGGCGCGCCCGGATCCGATAAAGAACGCTGAATCTGGCTGATGTATTCCGCTCATTCCCGCGCAAGCGGGAATCCAGAGGATTGCGCCAGAGCTGGATCCCCGCTTTCGCGGGGACGAGCGGAATGTGTGCGGGGACGAGCGGAATGTGTAACGAACGCCATGCGCTCAGTTGTCCCAGGTTTCGGTCCGTACACCGCCTTGCGCGCGCGCGGCAAAGCGGCTGAAATGCTCGCAACCGGTTCGGCGTTCGATCGCTGCGGAACCAGAAAAACAAAAAGTGATCTGGGAGGACATCATGCTTATTGCGCGCGCGCTCGCGGCGTCGATCCTCGCCGCGTCCTTGCTGGCCAGCGGCGCCGCTTCGGCGCAAAATTATCCCAATCGACCGGTCACCATGCTGGTGGCGTTCCCGCCCGGCGGCGCCGACGATGCCACCGCGCGCATTCTCCAAGACCCGTTCCAGAAGGCGCTGGGCCAGCCGGTGGTCATCGAAAATCTCGGCGGCGCCGGCGGCATGATCGCCGCCGCCAAGGCGGCGCGCGCCGCGCCCGACGGCTACACCATCCTCTTGCACCAGGACGCGCTCGCCGCCGGCATGGCGCTTTATCCGAACCGCACCTTCGACGCCGAGAAGGATTTCGTGCCGATCGGCCTGGTCAACATCACGGCGAACACGCTGGCCGGCCGGCCGACGCTGCCGCCCAATAATTTTGCCGAGCTGTTGAAATGGATGAAGGTGCCCGGACAAAACATCAGGGTGGGCCATCCGGGCGTCGGCTCGTTCGGCCATTTGGCCGAGGTGCTGCTCTTCCACGAGCTCGGCATCAAGGTGACGCAGGTGCCGTATCGCGGCGCCGGCCCGGCGCTGGTCGATCTGTTGGCCGGGCAGGTCGATCTCGGCCCGATCTCGGCGGTGGTGGCAAAGCCGCTGGTGCAGAGCGGCAAACTCAAGGTCTACGGCCTCATCGCCAAGAAGCGCTTCGTCGGCCTGCCCGATCTGCCGACTTTCGGCGAACTCGGCTACAAGAAGGTCGACGTCGATTTCTGGCACATGCTGCTGGCGCCAGCCGGCACGCCGCGCCCGATCGTGGAAAAGCTCAACGCCGCGTTGCGCACCGCGCTCGCCGACCCCAAGGTGCGCAAGACCTACGCCGACGGCGGCATGGACGAATATCCGGACAGCGAGGAAACGCCCGAAGCCGCCGCGACGCTGCTCAAGAACGAGATCAAGCTCTGGGGCGACGTGGTGCGCGAGAACAACATCGCCGCGCAGTAGGTGTGGCGATGAGCGAAGCGAAATCCGGCGCAACACCTGGGTGCGGCGGACGCCTGGCTTGTAAGCCACTGAAAATGCGAAAGTATTTCCGGCTTTTCGATCTTACCCAATTTGGGTATACAATTCCCGCATGGATGCGATGCCGCACGCCTTGGGCTTGGCTGACGCGCTGTTCTCGAAGGTGCAGCAGCGCGTTCTCGCACTCATTTTCAGCCATCCTGAGCGCAGCTTTTATACTACTGAAATCGTGCAGGAGGTTCGGTCTGGCGTGGGAGCCGTAGGACGCGAACTGTCGAAGCTGGAAAGAAGTGGGCTGGTTTCCGTCGAGCGCATCGGCAATCGGAAACACTTCCGAGCAAACCAATCTGCTCCGGTCTTTGAAGACTTGCGGGCACTAATTGAGAAAACGATAGGCCTCGCGGAGCCTATTAAAAAGTCTCTCGAACCATATGCCAAAGTAATCAAGAGCGCTTTCGTGTATGGCTCCGTAGCAAAGGGAGAGGACACGGCCAGCAGCGACATTGACCTCATGGTGATTGGTGACGATCTAAACTACTCCGATCTTTATACAGCAGCTCAAAATCTCGAGCGGAAACTTCGGCGTAAAGTGCATCCTTTATTTCTTTCTCCGGACGATTGGCATCGCAAAATATCCGACAAAGGATCCGTGTTTAGCAAGATAAACCACTCGCCAAAGATTTTTATCATCGGATCCGAAAAGGATGTCAGAAATGGCCAAGCAAGAACTCGACAACCTCGTTAGGATTGGAAGCCTCAAGGCCGAGGCTGCCTCGCGTAGTGAATACGACGGTATGATTAAATCCGCACGTCGAGGTTTGACCGATGCGCAAAATGAAAGTATCGAGACCGACAGTCAATTCGACTTAGAGCATGTTCCGCTCCGATCGAATCGCGACTCCTCGGTTCGTCATTGCCGGGCTTGACCCGGCAATCCATGCTGCGTCGGGGCCCCATGGATGCGCGGGTCAAGCCCGCGCATGACGGGAAGTGGCGCTACATGAGCGAGATCTGCTCTAGCTTATGAAGCGGCCCACAAATTTGCTCTTGCAGCGTTACGACGAGAGGGTTATCGGTCCGAAAATCGGATTACGGTATTTCAAGCGCTTGTCCATACGGTGGCGACAAACAATTCAGATCTCCAGATCTTCCTGAAGGCACACAACGAACGAAATTTGGCTGCGTACCAGGGGCGTGTGGATCTCGACGAGAAGTTACTTGCTGACCTCATAAGCGCGACCAAGAGGCTGGAGGCCGCCGTTTCCAAGCTGCTTCCCCCTAAGTAGCCCCGCCTTAACAATGCTTTCGCAAACAATGCTTTCGCACGTAATTGGCCAGTCGGGCTATGGAGGGGCAGTTCTGCGCCGGAACATGGCCGAAACGTCCGCCGGCCGCTCGATCCGCGCTGGCGTGGTCAGGCCGAGCGCACGCCGCCGGCCGGCCTTGATGTGACCGATCGCCGACGAGATGCCCGCGGTTTCACTATCGCCACGGCGCCCAAATTGCCGCCGGCGCCCGATCCGCTACAATAGCCAAATCCAGATAGAAGCGGAGCCGGAGCGCAAGGTGAAAGTCGCGATCGCCAACCTCGGGCAAATCGTTTCCGGCGACTGGCGCGCGCCGTTCGCTGAGGGCGACACCATCATCAGCGACGGCGAGCGCATCGCGCATGTCGGCACCGCGCCGGCCGGCGCGGTCGAGAGCGCCGACGTGGTAATCGACGCCGGCGGCATGACGGCGATTCCCGGCCTCATCGATTCGCACGTGCACGTCACGTTCGGCGATTACACGCCGCGGCAGCGCACCGTCGGTTATCTGGAAAGCTATCTGCACGGCGGCACCACGACCGCGATCTCGGCGTCCGAGGTGCACGTGCCGGGGCGGCCGAGCGACCGTGAGGGCGTCAAAGCCTTGGCGCTGGCGGCGCAGCGCTGCTTCGCGACGTGGCGGCCCGGCGGCATGCGCGTCCTCGCCGGCTCGGTGATTCTCGAGCCCGGGCTCAAGGCCGCCGATTTCATCGAGCTTGCGGTCAACGGCGTGCGGCTCGCCAAGGCCGGCTTCGGCGCGGTGAAGACGCCGTACGATTACGTGCCGCTGGTGCGCGACGCCAACGCCGCCGGCCTGATCACTACCTGCCACACCGGCGGCGCCTCGATCCCGGGCTCCGCCGCTATCACCGGCGATCATCTGCTCGCCATGCGCCCACATGTCTCGTTCCACATCAATGGCGGGCCGACCGCGATGCCGGACGGCGATTTCGAGCGCGTCATCAAAGAGAGCGAGATCGCGCTGCAGGTCTGCACCGCAGGCAACCTGCGCACCACGCTTTTATGTGCACGGCTGGCAGAGGAGCACGGCGCCTTCGACCGCTTTCTGATCGCCACCGACACGCCGACCGGCTCCGGCATCATGCCGCTCGGCATGCTCTACACCATCGCCCATTGCGCCAGCCTCACCGACATGCCGGCGGAAAAATTCGTCTGCGCCGCGACCGGCAACAACGCCCGTGTCTACGATCTTCATTCCGGCCTCATCGCGGTCGGCCGCGCCGCCGACATCGTGCTGATCGATGCGCCGGACGGCGGCACCCAGGACACCGCGCTCGCCGCCATCAAGCACGGCGACATCGCCGCGCTCGGCGGCGTCATCACCGCCGGCATGCCGCGCTTTGTCGGAAGGAGCCGCAACACGCCGCCGACCACCCGCAAGGCGCGGGTGGTGCGCTCGTCGGTGCTGGCGGATTTTTCGGGGGCGGGGAATTAGCGCCGGCACTGTAGGATGGGTTAGCGGCGAAGCCGCGTAACCCACCAAGCTGCACGGTGGGTTACGCCGCTGCGCGGCTAACCCACCCTACATCGCGTCATTCCGACTTGAAGTTCATCGCCACGCCGTTGATGCAGTAGCGCAGATGAGTGGGCGGCGGGCCGTCGTCGAAGACGTGGCCGAGGTGGCTGCCGCAGCGGCTGCAATGCACCTCGGTGCGGGTCATGAAATAGCTGTTGTCGGTCGAGGTCTCGACCGCGCCGGGCTCCGGATCGTTGAAGCTCGGCCAGCCGGTGCCGCTGTCGAACTTCTTCTTCGACTTGAACAGCGGCTGGCCGCAGCCGACACAATAGAACGCGCCGGCGCGCTTTTCGTAGTTGAGCGCGCAGCTGCCCGGCGGTTCGGTGCCGTGCTCGCGCATGATGCGGTATTGCTCGGGCGAGAGGATCTTGTGCCACTCCGCGTCGCTATGGGTGACGGGATATTGCTTGGTATCCATGTTGGTATCCATGTTGATATCCATGTTGGTATCCATGGCGGTTCGGCCTCGATCGGAAGGAAGACGGAACACATGTAATCAAGGAAACGCAAAGCGCAATCAGGGCGCGCTCGAACGCCGGAAACCTTCTATCGTTTCATGTATCGTTTCATATCGGCAATTATGCGGAAATCGGGTGGTGCGGCGCGGCGGAGCGGCTTACTTCGAGTCGCGTGAACAAGACCAAACCATCGCAGGCGCACGCCAACGTCGGCCTCGTCCTCGTCGCCTTCGAACTCGGCGTGATGTTCGTCGGCGCGATTCTGCCGACGCCGCTCTATCCGCTGTTTCGCCAGGCGTTCGGCTTTTCCGGCGTAACGCTGACTCTGATCTACGCGACCTACGTGCTGGGCAATCTCGTTGCGCTCTTGATCTTCGGCCGCCTGGCCGATCAGATCGGCCGGCGCAACGCGAGCCTGCCGGCGATCGCCGTCGGCGTCGCCGGTGCGCTGGCATTTGCCTTCGCGGCGGCTACGCCGTGGCTGTTCGTGGCCCGTGGGCTGAGCGGCTTTTGCACCGGGCTTGCTGCCGGCGCGGCGACCGCCTGGATCGCCGAGCTTTATGCCGGACGCGTCGCCGGCGCCCCGGCACGCATCGCCGCGGCGGCGAATTTTTTCGGCTGCGCCGCCGGACCTCTGCTCGGCGGCCTGTTGGCGCAATTCGCCGTCTGGCCGCTGCAACTGCCGTTTTACGTTTATCTGGTGCTGCTCGGCGCCAGCGCGGCCGGCATTTGTCTCGCGCCCGAGACGGTGCGTGATCCGGTACGCTTTGCCGAGGCGTCGTTGAAGCCGCGCGTCGGCATTCCGCCGCCGATCCGGCTGCAATTTCTCTCGCCCGCGGTGACCGGCTTCGCCACGTTCTCGCTGATCGGCTTTTACAGCGCGCTCATTCCGAACCTGCTCGGCGAAAGTTTGCATCTGACCGCGCCGGTGATCTCGGGCATCGTGGTGGGCGCGCTGTTCGGCGTCGCCGCGCTGACGATCCTGTCCACCGGCCGCGTGCCGAGCCAGGCCACCATGCTGATCGCGCTGGTGCTGCTGCCGCCGAGCGTATGGCTTCTGGTCGGCGCCGAGCTGGCGCGCTCGCTGCCGCTTCTTCTCGGCGCTGCGGCGCTCGGCGGCATCGCCGGAGGCCTCGGCTATCGCGGCAGTCTCGAAGTCGTCAACCGCATCGCGCCCGCCGACCGGCGCAGCGAGACGGTGTCGAGCTATCTGATCGCGCTGTTCGCCGGCAATTCGGTGCCGGTGATCGGCATCGGCTTTCTATCGGCGCACGTTGGCCCGCTCACCGCGCACGTCATCTTCGCCGCAACGATCACCGCGCTCGCCGGCATCGCGTTCTGGACCGGCGTGAGGTTTGCGCCGAAGCATTGAGAAGGCCGTCATTCCGGCCGAGCGAAGCGAGTGCCGGAATCCATAATCACAATCGCTTTGATATCGCGACCGCCGTGCAAATTCTGAAAGTGTCGTGGTTATGGATTCCGGGCCCGCGGGCTTCGCCCGCGTCCCGGAATGACGATCTTACTTGATCGCCAGCGGGTTGGTCGGCGAGCCGACCGCGCCGGTGATGGGGATGGCGGGCGCGACGAACATGAACTCGTAAACGCCGTCGGCGGCGCAATCCTCGGCGAGGTCTTTCAGATAAAAGATCTCGCCCATGGTCATGCCCATGATCGGGATGGTGATCCAGTGCCAGGGTTGGTTGATGCCGCCCTCGGTGTTGTTCGGCCGCACCTCGCAGCCCCAGGTGTCGGACGCGAGCGCCGCCAGTTCGGTGCGGGCGACGAATTCCAGCGTCTCGAACGCGAAGCCCGGCGCGTCGCCGCCCGGATAGCCGTCCCAGCTGCCGGCCTTGAGGCAGCGCTCCATCTGGCCGGTGCGCACGACGACGTAATCGCCGCGCTTGAACGCGACGTTCTGTTTCTTCGCGGTGAGATCGAGGTCATCGCAGGTGATGCCGTAGCCGTCGTCCAAAAATTCCTTGCCGAGCGCGCGCGCCACGTCGAGAAACACGCCGCGGCCGACCATCTTGTTCCTGGTCTTCTCGATGCCGCACTTCTGCGCGCCGAACGACGACACTTCGCGGCAATCGTAGCCGTTCCACATGTTGTTCTCGTAGAACACGTGGCCGAGCCCGTCCCATTGCGTGCCGCATTGCAGCGGGATCACCACCATGTCGTCGGCGGCGCGGATGCCGCGCTTGTCGAGCACGCCCGAATAGGCGTCGGTGCCGGTGCGCAGCATGGTGTGCAGCGGGTTGATGCGGCCGAGCGCCGGGTAATTGGTCTTGCCGCCCTGCGGGCCGCTATTGTCGAAATTGAGCGCCAGCGAGATCACCTTGCCTTTTTTGACCAGCCGCGCCGCGGCGACAATGTCCTCGGCGCTCGTGTAGTTGAGCGTGCCGATCTCGTCGTGCGGCCCCCATTTGCCCCAGTTCTTGTATTTCTCCGCCGCGGCGCGCAGGTCGTCGCGCGTGATCTTCTTCGCTGCCATCGTATGAGCCCCTTGCGCTTGTTGCGGTTTACTCCGCCGCGTCCAATGGCGATGATAGCAAAGGGTGGAAGGGAGGACAGCCCACGAGGCTTCGAAGGCCGGTCGCGGCTCTATCGCATCATGCGCGAACTCGCGGCGTGAGCGCGCCAAGCGCCCGCGCCTGAATTCCGCTCATTCCCGCGCAAGTGGGAATCCAGAGGTTGCAAAGAGCTGGGGTCCCCGCTTTCGCGGGGACGAGCGGGCTCTGTAATCTTTTGCTACCCCGACAGCCGCTCGATCGCGGCGCCGCAGCGGCCGAGCTTTTCTTCCAGCCGCTCGAAGCCACGGTCGAGGTGATAGACGCGGTTGACCAGCGTCTCGCCTTCGGCGGCGAGCGCGGCGATGACGAGCGATACCGAGGCGCGCAAATCGGTCGCCATGACCGGCGCGCCCGTGAGCCGTTCGACGCCTTCGATGGTGGCGCGTTCGCCGTGGAGCTGGATGCGGGCGCCGAGCCGCACCAGTTCCTGCACGTGCATGAAGCGGTTCTCGAAGATGGTCTCGACGATCTGCGAGGTGCCGCGCGCCCGTGTCATCAGCGCCATCAACTGCGCCTGCAGGTCGGTGGGAAATTCGGGGAACGGCGCGGTGGTCACGTCCACCGGCCGCAAATCGGCGCCGTTGCGGGCGATGCGGATGCCCTGATTGGTCGGCGTCACCGCGGCGCCGGTGCGCGTGAGCACGTCGAGCGCGGCCTGCAACAGGTCGGCGCGGGTGTTCTGGAGAAACACGTCGCCGCCGGCCATCGCCACCGCCATCGCATAAGTGCCGGTTTCGATGCGGTCGGGCAGCACGGCGTGGCGCGCGCCGGAAAGCTTGCCGACGCCGTCGACCACGACGCGGCGGGTGCCGGCGCCGGAAATCCGCGCGCCCATCTTGTTGAGACACAGCGCGACGTCGGCGATTTCCGGCTCGCGCGCGGCGTTCTCGATCAATGTGGTGCCGTCGGCGAGCGTGGCCGCCATGATCGCCGTGTGGGTGCCGCCGACCGTGACCTTGGGAAAAACGATCTCGGCGCCTTTCAGTCCGCGCGGCGCGCGCGCCACCACGTAGCCGCCGTCGATCTCGATCTGCGCGCCGAGCCGCTGCATCGCCATGATGAGAAGGTCGACCGGGCGGGTGCCGATGGCGCAGCCGCCCGGCATCGATACCCGCGCCTCGCCGATGCGCGCCAGGAGCGGCGCCAGCACCCAGAAGCTCGCCCGCATCTTCGAGACGAGCTCATAGGGCGCGGTGGTGTCGACGATGTTGGCGGCCGAGATGTGCAGGGTTTGACCGTCGTCGAGCTTGCCGCCGGGCCGCTTGCCGCCGACCATGATGTCGACGCCGTGATTGCCGAGGATGCGCTGCAACAGGCTCACGTCGGCGAGCCGCGGCACGTTGTCGAGAATGAGCGTGTCCTTGGTCAGGAGGCTCGCGATCATCAGCGGCAGGGTCGCGTTCTTGGCCCCCGAGATCGGAATGGTGCCTTCGAGACGGCGGCCGCCGACGATGCGAATACGATCCATTGTCACCCCTTGGAGCGCGCCGTCGCCCCTTGTCGCGCGCCACGCCTTGCAACGCGCGTGACCGCCTAGTCGTTGCTTCGATTGCGGCGAAAGTCGGGAGTTTGCGGCTGCGGTCCGGCGGCATCGTCGTTCCGGTCCGCGCCAGCGGCGGCATCGACCGCGGTTGCTTCGTCCAACGGGACAGCGGCGCGGCCGCGCGCCTGCGCCTTGCGGCGCTTGAGATTTTCCCGCAGCGCCGCCGACAGCCGCTCGCTGCGCGCCGCCCACTTCGCCGCTTTGCCGCCCTTGCGCATGCCGTTCCGCCGTCACTTGGCGCAGCCAAACCTTGGCGCGGCCAAACCTTGCGCGACCAAGCCCGCTATGGCAAGCATCGCCGCGCTTTTGCGCTATATTCCAACCGCCGCGTTTCTGCGCCACGCTGCCGTAGCTCAGTGGTAGAGCACCCCCTTGGTAAGGGGGAGGTCGTCAGTTCAATCCTGACCGGCAGCACCACGTTAACCTAATAGAGGGCTTGTTCGCTCCGTTGAATGCCTGTCAATGTGTGGCGCGGCCCGCGCGTGCGGCGACGGCACGCTGATCTGGTGGGTCGTTTTGCTCAAGCCAAGGATTTGCGAGGCCGTGCGATATAGAGGCCGGCATTCCAGGCAACGGAGACGCTCAGCGCAGCAATGAGGGCCCGGGCTGATCCAAGCGGCACTGCCGCGAGATGCAGCGTCAGCAACGCTGCGGCAAAACCGGCAAGGCCGAAAACGGCATTCGCCAGCACTGCGGCCGTGGCAGGACCGCCGACGCGGCGATGCAGGATCAGCATCATGCTCGTGTAAATAACCGGGAACACGGCAAGCACGCCGCTTCCCGTCGGACCAATTCGAAAACTTAGAGTGACGACCGCGCCGACCAGGAGTGCGGCTAGGCCTGCCCTCATCACGAAGTCGTACCAAGGCCGTATTGTCGGCCGCACAGCGACCCGGCCATACGGTTTGACGATCCACATACATAGAGCGAAAACAACCAGGTTGAGAGCCAATGCCGAGGCGGCGCTCCAATGAACGGCAACGAGCGCCAAAGTGACCGCGAGCCAAACCGTAGTTGCCAGGGATATGCTGATCCACAGCGGGCGTCGTTGCGCAGTCAGCACATAGACCGTTATAAAAATTGCGGTGGCGGTGTTCAGTGCGAGACTCGCGACCGCGCTCGCGGAAATGAAAGCCGCATCATGATCGAGCGCTAAAAATACATAAACAGGTCCGGCGGAGACCGGCAGCGTCGCCACGAGCGCCCCCGCCACGGCGCCCAGTCTTTCGGCAATGATGGTCGCGACGCTCACGGAGAGGGCGGTAACCACCATCTTGATCGCAAGCGCGAGCCAGAACACGAGTTCGGGAGACATGGTGCGCAACTCGGCGCGATTAAACCAGGAAATCGCGCCTTGCGAAATCGATGCAACGGCAATCTTGCGCCGCGGCGATTTTGCGGCAGGCGTGCCTCGTTGAGGTCATTCGCTACCGAGGCAGCCAGTTTTTCCTGCCGATCAACTTCCGCTTCGCCCCAAAGCGGACCTGATCGCCGGTACAGGCGACGACAGCGCGCGGCGGGGCGACCTTTGCGAATGGTTGATTGCGGCGAAAAAAGATTGGGCCGGAACGCGCCTGTAAAAGCGGTGTCCATGTCACCGAAAAACCCCGCTAACCCCTCGGGATATAGCGGCTGCATGGTCTTGGTAAGGGGGAGGTCGTCAGTTCAATCCGGACCGGCAGCACCGGTGACGTCGTCTGGAAGATGGAGCGCAACACGCATCGGCGGAGATATTCCGGTTGACGGCCGCATCGCCTATGATGGCCGCCATGGTGGCATTGCCGAAGACGCAATTGACGGTGGACGAATATCTTGCCTGGGCTGACGAGCATCCGGGACGATATGAATTGCTCGATGGCCGCGTTGTCGCCATGTCGCCGGAGGGGGCCGGCCACGCGGAGAAAAAGGCCGCCGTCCACGCCGCTTTGCTCGCCGGCATCAAGGCGCGGAAACTTGCGTGCTACGCCCTGCCGGACGGCATGACGATTCGCATCGACGATCGTACCGCCTACGAGCCGGACGCCGTCGTCTATTGCGGCGACAAGCTTCGATCGACGGCAATTGAGGTACCCAGTCCGGTTATCGTGGTCGAGGTGCTATCGCCATCGACGCGCCGCGTCGATCTGTCGTCCAAGCTCGCCGATTACTTTCGCTTGCCTAGTCTTGCACATTATCTGATCGTCGATCCGAACCGGCCTCGCATCATTCATCATGCGCGGACCGAAGGCGAGACAATTTTGACGCGGATCGTAAGCGAAGGAACGATCACGCTCGACCCGCCCGGCATCAGCATCGCGCTCACCGATATATACGCTGGTTAGCTGTTCGGCGCCGGCGCTTATTCCGGCTTCTCGCCCAGGATGGCGATGCGGCGCATCAGGCTGTGTTCGTCTGAAGAGAAATCAGTGCGCGCGTACAGCGTGCAGCGATTGTCCCCCATCAGGAGGTCGCCGACCCGCCAGACGTGCTCGTTCCCGGACGCCAACCGGCAGCCGTGTCAGCCACCCCGCGTAGCGGCGCGCATCGGCAAGTGCGGCGCCGGATTGCGCGACGCGTGCTGCGCAGCAACTTGCGTGGCGGCCAGCGTCGGCCCGCCCTCCACGAACGAGAGCGCAATTGCATTGAGAATGAACATCATTCCGACCACGCTTCCGACAATCCAAGCCAAAATCGTCAGGGTTCTCCGCTCATCCATGGTCGGGGTTCCGTGTTCCTGTTCAGGAACATAAACGTTTGTTCATCGAAAAAGTTCAAAGGGGAACCGCGTCGGGTTGCGGAACTTCAGCCTTCTTCCTTGCTGCGGGCGGGATTTCCGACGATAGGCAAAGACCGCTGAGGAGGCGCGCCGAGCGAATTTTCCGGCGCGGTAGGCGGGACCAAGCGCCTTTACGCGCGGGCGGAATACGGCGGCGTTGGCAGGTGCGGCACGACGACGAGGCGGTCGATCTCGCCGCGCAGAAACGCGTTGAGGAATTCCGGATAATTCTTGAACGAGACGCAGCCGAACGATTGGCCGCTCGGGCCCAGCATGTAGGTGTGAGCGAGGATGCCGTCGCGGCCGAACATTTTTCTGTCGTCTTCCGGCGTCAGCCGGATGGCGCGCACGCCGTGGAACAGCTCGCCGCGCAAGGTCAGATGATAGACGTTCGGCGGCGTCGGCCCACGGGCCTTTTGGGTGATGAAGCGCGGATCATCGAGAAAGCGGCCGAGGCCGGAATGCGCTTCGAGCCGCTGGCCGTCCGGCAGGTAAACAGTGTGCGAGACGATGTCGTAGATCGCGGTGTGGCTGTCCGGCGTCAGCAGCGATTTTGGATCCGCATAGGCGAGCCGCGGGCCGGCCCGCCGATCGGCGACCGCCGGCGCTGCGGACGGCGGCATTGCGGGGGCCGGCGCCATCGGGATGGCCGGCGCGGGCGGCAGCGGCACTGGCGCCGGATCGTGACGCGCCACGATCGAGCCTGTGATCTCCGGCTCAGCTTCGGCAGGCTTGGGCGGAACGCGCGCGATGTCGGCCGTGACCGAAGATCGGACGATGTCAGCTTTTGCCACGGATCGGGCGACAGCGGCCCTCACCACGTCCATGCGGTCAAGCGGGCGCGGCGGCGGCAGCGGGATGCGTTCGGCGCGTTCCACCCAACGCTTGCGCGGCAGCGGCACGGCAGGCGGTGCAATCGTGGCGGCTGGCGCTGCAGCGGGAGCGAGCGCCACCAAGTGCGATTCTTCCGCGATCGGCGTGCCGAGCGCGGCGAAGCGCACTGCAAAAACTTCACCGCCATCGGTCAATCGCATCAGCGGCCGCGGCAAGCCGACTTGCAGCGCGAGCGGGGCGCTTGTGCGCAGCTCGGCATTGCGGCCGACCGTCCCCGCGATCAGCCATGCCGCCGTCACTGTCGCGGCGCTGCCGATCGCGGCAACGGCGATGACCGAGGATGCGCCGAGCGCGAGCGTGCCGGCGACGGCGCGACGGTGATCGCCGAGCGCGAAGCCACGACCGCTATAAGCTGTAACGCCCGGAAACGTCGCCGCCCGACACCCTGTACGCACGACTCGAACTCGACCGCTTACGCTTCAGGCCATGTTACGCTTCAGGCTCTCGCCGAAAGCACCGGCAGCGCGTCGGACGATGACGAAGGCTCAGACGCTGCGAATCCTCCCCCGGCCATCCCCGATCCACCGCCTCACCACCCGTGAAGATGCGGATCACAATGCACCGGTTAATGTTAAGCGGCTGTAAACGGACGGCGGCACTTCAGCCACCCGCTCGTCCCCGCGAAAGCGGGGACCCAGTGCTGGATTCCCGCTTGCGCGGGAATGAGCGGAATTGAAGCACGGCAGCCCAAGAACTACTTCAGCTGATCGGCCACTTTGTCGATGCCGGCCTGCGAGCAAACATCGTCCTTGCCCGGCGTTCCGGACACGCCGACCGCGCCGATCACGTCGTTGCCGACTTTGATGGGCAGGCCGCCGGCCAGCGCCAGAATCCGCGTATAGTGCCGCGAGCCGACCGTATCGGGACGATCCTGCAGGCGTTTGACGAAATCCGCCGAGGGTTGCTTGAACGAAGCCGCCGTATAGGCCTTGCGGTCGCTGCCCTCGTTGGTGCTCAGCCCGGCACCGTCGTCATGCATCATGACGATCGGAACGCCGTCGCGATCGACCACGGAAACCGAAATCTTGTAGCCCATGGTGCGGCATTGCGCGATCGCGGCGTTGGCGATGGTTTGCGCCAGCGCCAGCGAAACGTTCTTTTGTGTCAGCACGCCTTGCGCGCCGGCCGGCGACGACAGCGTGGCGATGACGGCGCAACCGGCGAGCATCTTGACAATCGGCGACATTTGTAAGCCTCCTTGCGGCTTTCATAAAAATGGGCGCGCGCGCGTTGCTTTGCGATTGCGCCCGCTGCTTTCCGGATTTTTGCACGTTTCCGGACGCGGCAGATTGTAGCAACGTGGCGCGGCAATGTCGCGGCAGCCAAACTCAAGCCGTGACCGCCAAATATTCAGCGACAAGATCGGCATAGTCTCCGAAGGTCAGTTCATCCGGTTGCAGATTACGCATTGCGCAATATTTCGGAAGCTTTCTGCGGAATGACGCAAATTCAGCGGCCATCTTTTGGCCGCCCGGAACAGCCTTGTCGCGGCTCTGATTTCTGAGCCAAGTCGCCACTTCGGTAATCAAAATTCCAATTTTCCCTTGATGGGAATGAATATCCTGGCCGGAGATATCGGAAATGTATTTTTGATATCGATATTGCTCCTTATCCAGAACTATACAGCGTTTTGATTTTTGTCCTCTGATTCCGAACCGTTTTGCGGCAATAAACAATCCAAGCTCAAAAGGCATATTGAACCGCGGTAGCTTGGATTTGGCGTCCAATTCGGTGCGGCAGATGTCATGAATTCCGTAACGGCACTCCTTCACAATATTGCAGATCTTATCAAATCTATTTTCTGAACTATCGTCCGTCTCCAAGGCGCAGCGTGGTTGAAAGCCAGACCTGATCACCGCGAATACGATGGCCCAGAAGAAGGGCCGATACTCAGCATCGAACGGACAATTGATGAAGACGTCACGGCCGGTACCTGGCATCAGGCTCTGACCGATGTGGTCTTCTCGACTTCACTAATCGTCTTGCGGATTTGCTTCGAAGTGAAATGCTTCGGCTTCGCTTTGGGGCGAAGAATTTTAACACCGTCCCGTGTCGTGCCAACGACCTGGTATCCGCGGGCGCTTTTCCTGACTTTCCTAGTCGTGCGAAATGAGCTGGCCGATTTCATGGCAGGTTGCCCGATTACTCCGATTGCATGATCAGAATATCGAGCGAATCAGGCGAAGATGCAAGGTCGATGATAATTGCCTCGCTTCATTTATCGGGCCTGCCGCACTCACTGCGGCGGCGGCGCTACCAACTGCGATCGGGGATTGCGGATGGTCGATTGCGCCCGTGGAATGACTGCCAGCCAAAACCTGCGCTAATATGGCGGCAGGACGTGTAGAGGAGAATGCCGTGCTGGCGCGCAGCGCATCGATGCGGGACCGCATCGCCATGTACAACGGCAATGCGCTCAAGATCGGGCTGTTCGGCGCCAATTGCTCGTCGGGCCGCTCCGCCACCACGGTGCCGGAGCGCTGGTCGGCGAGCTGGGAGAATTGCCTGGCGCTGGCGCGGCTTGCCGACGAGGCCGGCCTCGATTTCATGCTGCCGATCGCACGCTGGAAGGGCTATGGCGGCGCGACCGATTTCCACGGCGTCTCGCTCGAGACCATCACCTGGGCGGTGGGGCTACTCTGCGCCACCAAGCGGATGACCGTGTTCGGTACGGTGCACGCGCCGCTGTTTCACCCGCTGATCGCCGCGAAAGAATTCGTCACTGCCGATCACATCGGCCAGGGCCGCGTCGGCGTCAACATCGTGTGCGGCTGGAACGAGGGCGAGTTCGACATGTTCGGCGTCCGCCAGCGCGAGCACGACATGCGCTACGCCTACGCGCAGGAATGGGTCGACATCGTCAAGGCGGCGTGGCAGCGCGACGATGCCTTCGATTTCGACGGCGCGTTTTTGAAGCTCCACGGCGTGCGCGCTTATCCCAAGCCGTGCGGCGGAACGCGGCCGCTGATGATGAATGCCGGCGCGTCCGACATCGGCCAGGCGTTTGCTCTGCGCAATTGCGATGCGTTTTTCGTCGCCACCGTCGGCTCCCGCAAATCGCTCGCCGGCAATGCCGCCAAGGTGGCGGAGATCAAGGCGCAGGCGCAAGACTTCGGCCGCGCGATCGAGGTGTTCACTGTCGGCCAGGTGATCTGCCGGCCGACCCAGCGGGAGGCGGACGATTATTATCAGCACGTCATCATCGACAACGCCGACTGGGGCGCGATCGACGGCATGCTGGCCAACAAAAGCATCACGCCGCAGAGCATCGGCGCGCAAGAATACGACGCCAGGCGCCGCTATTTCGCTTCTCATGCGGTCGGCGGCTATCCGTTCGTCGGCACGCCCGACAAGGTCGCCGAGGAGCTGACGATCATCAGCCATGGCGGGGTGCGCGGCATCGGTCTCTCGTTCGTCAACTATCTCGCCGAGGTGCCCTACTTCTGCGACGAAGTGCTGCCGCGTCTCGTTCGAGCCGGCGTGCGGGTGGCGCGGTGAGTGGCGGCTTGCCTAACTGTGTACGAGTATATGCGCCGCGAGCCCTGCGGGACTTGCAGAGCATCAGCGCCTATCTGAACGCCGCCCGGCTGGTGCCGGCAATGTGCCTGCTGCGATCAGATCCTCCGTCAACACGCTGAGTTACTTTCCAGAGATCGGGCCGCTTGTCGATGATGCGGGACATCGCCGGATGAGCGTGCCGCGCTATCCCGATGTCAGTTTCTATCGCATCGACGCTCATTGATCTTTGATCCTCCCCGTCAGGCACACATCGCGCCAACCAATCGATTCCGCAAGCGATCTTTGATGGAAAGGCGCGCTCTTGCGTTGGTCACGGACTTAATCTGCTGATCCTGGACCTTCTGAGCGCGTGACGGTACTGTTCATGCGCCCGCCCGCAATACATCTGCCGAGGCCCGTCGATGAACACGCCAATTCGCCCGCCGCGCATCGGTCCGCAGCCGTGGCAGGCGGTGCGGACCAGGCTCGACCAGACGCTGCCGTTCGCCAACATGCGCGACACGCCGTATTACCGCGACGCGGTGTGGGAGCAGTTTTCCAAGGCCGAGTACGAGCGCCGCTACGCCGCGCTGCGGGCGAAGATGCGCGCGCACCGGCTCGACGTGCTGATCGTGCCGGGCGGGCCGAGCCACTGGAGCTTTGGCGGCGGCATGCTGTGGCTCACCGGCCATTGGGAATGGCACGCGCTGTCGAGCTACGTGCTGGTGCCGCTCGACGGCGAGCCGACCATGATCTACTCGATGGGCGGCACCCACGCCGAGGCGGTGCGGCGGCAGGTCGCGATCGCCGTTCAAGACGTGCGCCACAGCCGCAGCGGCCGCTATGCCGACGTGATGGTCGAGCGCATCCGCGAGCTGAAAGCCGAGCGCGGCCGCATCGGGTTGATGGAGATCGATCCGCGCCACGGCGACTACATGCCGGTCAATCAATATACCGTGTTGCGCGACAATCTGCCCGACGCCGAACTCGTCTTCACCAGGGGTTTTCTGCACGAGCTTCTCTCGGTGCACAGCGCCGAAGAGCTCGACTGCGTGCGCAGGGCCGGCGCGCTGTGCAAGAACGCCATGGACGCCATGGTGGCGCGCGCCGCGCCGGGCGTGAAGGAGTACGAACTGCGCGCCGCTGCCGGCGCGGCGATCTTGGAAGGCGGCGGCGACATCGATTTTCTCATCATCGGCGCGACGCCGATGGTGAACCCGGCGATGGTATTCGGCAACCCGCGGCCGTCGAGCCGCGTGCTGCAAAAGGGCGACATCATCAATATGGAGCTGGCGGCCGGCTATCGCGGCTACACCGCGCAAATCGGCTCGCCGATCTGCGTCGGCGAGCCGACCGAGATGGTGAAAGAATTCTGGAACGAGGTCACGCTGCCGGGCTACCGCCGCATTGTCGCTGAGATCGCGCCGGGAAAGCCCGCCGAGGCCATGCGGCTTGCCAGCAAATTCTTCCGCGACAACGGCTATCAGTCACGGCCGACGCAATGCCACGGCATCGACCTCGTCACCGACGGGCCGCATGTCGTCGCCGAGCACGTTACCGCCGAGAAATTCGAGGAAATACTCAAGCCCGGCATGGTGATCATGGCGGAGCCCAACCCGATCACGCCGGACGGCCTGTTCGGCATTTTCCTCGGCCACACCTTCATCGTCACCGCGACCGGCCACGAGGTGGTCGACGACTTTCCGCTGGAGATCGCGGTGGCGCGGGGGTGATCGGCTCGATCGTCATTCCGGATCGCCGCGAAAGGGCGAGTCCGGAATCCATAATCCCTGCGCTGGGGCTATGGATTGCGGGTTCCTCGCGGAGCTTGTCATCGGGCCGGCCGGGGGTCCCCATCGCGCAAGCGCGATGGGGTGCCCCACTTCGGGCCAGACCCGTTGGCTCGGCCCCGGAATGACGAATCAATCATAACCTGGCGCAATGCGTCGCGGCGGGGTCGGTCGCTATGACCTCGACAAGCACCCTGGAACGCTTCTAGAATTAAGTCTCCGCTGGTTCCAGTCGCCTCGCCGGGGACGCCTCATTCCATGGTCTACCGTCCGAACACCCCCGTGAATTACCGTGCCTATTTCGCCGCCGCGCTGGACCAGCTGCGTGCCGAGCGGCGCTATCGGGTGTTTGCCGATCTGGAGCGCATCGCCGGCCGTTTTCCCCATGCGATCTGGCATTCGCCGCAAGGGCCGCAGAACGTCGTGATCTGGTGTTCGAACGATTATCTCGGCATGGGTCAGCACCCCAAGGTGATCGGCGCCATGGTCGAGACCGCGACCCGCATGGGCACCGGCGCCGGCGGCACCCGCAACATTGCCGGCAACAACCATCCGCTGGTCGAGCTCGAACGCGAGCTGGCCGACCTGCACCGCAAGGAGGCGGCGCTGGTCTTCACCTCCGGCTACATCTCGAACCAGACCGGCATCGCCACTTTGGCGCGGCTGATGCCGAACTGCCTGATCCTGTCCGACGCCTGGAACCACAACTCGATGATCGAAGGCGTGCGGCAGGCGAGTTGCGAGAAGCGCATCTTCCGCCACAACGACGCGGCGCATCTCGAGGAGCTGCTCGCCGCCGCCGATCCGGCGCGGCCGAAGCTCGTGGTGTTCGAGAGCCTCTATTCGATGGACGGCGACGTGGCGCCGGTGAACCGGATCTGCGATCTGGCCGAACACTACGGCGCCATGACCTACGTCGACGAGGTCCATGCGGTCGGCATGTACGGCGCCCGCGGCGGCGGCATCTGCGAGCGCGACGGCGCCATGGGCCGCGTCGACGTGATCGAAGCGACGCTGGCCAAGGCGTTCGGCTGCCTCGGCGGCTACATCGCGGGCGCGGCGGCTTTGATCGACGCGGTGCGCTCGTATGCGCCGGGCTTCATCTTCACCACGGCGCTGCCGCCGGCGGTCTGCGCCGGCGCCACTGCGGCGATCCGGCATCTGAAAACATCGACCTGGGAGCGCGAGCGCCATCAGGAACGCGCCGCGCGCACCAAGGCGGTGCTCGCCGCGGCGCGGCTGCCGGTGATGACGAGTCCGACCCATATCGTGCCGGTTTTTGTCGGCGATCCGCAACGCTGCAAAGCGGCGAGCGACCTGCTTCTCGCCGAGCACGGCATCTACATCCAGCCGATCAATTATCCGACCGTGCCGCGCGGCACCGAGCGGCTGCGCATCACGCCGAGCCCGTACCACGACGACGCCCTGATCGACGCGCTCGCCGAGGCTCTGGTCGACGTCTGGCAACGGCTCGGGCTGCCGCTCAAGGCAAACGCGCTGGCGCTCGCAGCGGCGGGGTCGGGATAAGACACCGCGCGAAACGGCATAAGGGGCGTACTCGTAAATCGCCTTGTGCGGAAGCTGCCCTATTCGGATCAATCAGAGGGTATCCAATGGGCAGTGCGGCGGCCACGAATTCGGCGCCAAATAGCTCTTCTCAGGCGTAAAGCCGACCCTGGTTACTGGGGAGCCCGCGTCGGCTCAGGCGTTTGTGCATGTGCACCATGAATGCCGTAGCAAAGAGCGGCGTCGCCAAACTGACAATGGGAATCGATACAAACAGAGCAATAAGCATGCCGCCGATAAAAACGGTTGCGGCATGACGCCGGCGGAGCGCCTTCGCCTCTGCGATCGGATGAAAGCGCATTGCCGCAAGCTCGAAATATTCTCGGCCGAGCAGCCATGCGGTCGCGAGAAAAAACAGGACGGCGCCGAGCCCGGCGATCAGCACCAGCGGCAGGGCGCACGCGTAAACGGCGATCGCAAGCAGCGCTGTCTTGCCACCTTCGAAAATCGCTTGCCAGAGCGCCAGGGCTTTCCCCGGCGGATCGGCGGGGTAATGCGTGCGCTCGACCTCACCGGCGATTTGATCGACAAAAAAGCTGCCGACGAATGCAATCACCGCAGGCATCAGCATCACGCTGCCAACCACAATGCCGAACCCCGCCGCTATCGAGAGCAACCAGGCGGCGGCATCGACCGGCAAATGGGCGTTCGGTCCAAGCGCTGTTTCGGCCGACGTACTGCCGGCTCCGACCAGCCAGACGATGATGCGCTCGAGCGCGAGCGCAAGTACGATAATGAGCGCAAGCGCCAGCCCAATCGATTTCCAAAGCACCGCGCGCAGCGGCGGTTAAAACATTTGTGCGATTGCCTTGATGGCGTCGTCGAGCATGCTTTCCATCATTTCGAGTATGCCAGTGCTGTAGCGGCGGCCTTCGTTGATACGGCAGTGGAAGACCGTCATCAGAGCGCAACAACCGACGAAAACAACGTGCTGGAACCTGCGAGCTTGTCAGGGCCTAGCTTGGCGAGAGGCCAATTCCACTGGCTGGCAGCCATCTTCGATCTTCTCCGACAGGCAAACTTTGGCAAGGGTAAATCGTCGCCAAGCGAGCAGCCGGCGCATACAAGCCTGCTTAGCCTCAGAGGTTCACGATCTGACCGTGGGCGTCCCTCGGTCGCGCCACCCTTCGCTTTCGGCTTGCCTCTTGAGACGCAGGCGCCCACCCTGTTGGAATGAAGCTTGCAACCTTCAACATCAACAACGTCAACAAGCGTCTTCCGAACCTGCTCGCCTGGTTGCCCGCAACCTCTCCCGGCCGCAAAGTAATTTCCGGCAATTACCGCTCGTCGGCCTTCAGCTGTTAACCACTCGTTCACCATGTTTTTTTATCTATCCTCATGGGGCGTCCCACTGCTGGCCGGTCATTCGGCGAAGCGCTATTCGGACGGCTCCCATGCTTTATTTTCAGCCCGCGCGATCGAACCGGGAACCGGTTCATTACGCCCGCGATGCCGAGTTCACGCGCACGCTGCTGACAATTTGCGACGATGCCTTGGCGCATCATAGGGCCGGGCGGTTTGCCGAGGCTATCAGCCGCTACGAACGGATTCTCTCGCTCGGGCTGGACATACCTCAGATTCATAACAACCTGGGTCATGCTTTTGGCGCGTTGGGCAAACCAGAGTTAGCCCTGATCGCGCTTCAACGAGCGATCAAGCGCAAGCCTGATTACGCCGAGGCGCTTTGCAATCTAGGTCTCGCGCTGGCAAATCTGGAACGGTTCGATGAGGCCGAGGCCAAATATCTGCAAGCGATCAAGGCCAACCCGCGTTATGCCGCTGCTCACAACAACCTCGGAATACTGCTGAAGGACAAAGGACAGTTCACAGAGGGCAGACGAGCCTTTGAACGCGCGATCGATTTGGCTCCGAGAAATTTCGCTTATTATGACAATCTGGCAGCGGTCATGCCATTTACCGCCGGCGATCCTTATCTGTCGGCGCTTGAGGCCGCAGGAAACGATTCCACTACCCTTTCAATCACAGACCAGATTCACCTGAATTTCGCGCTGGCCAAGGTCTACGACGCTTTGAGCCGCCCGGAGCGTGCCTTCAATCACCTGCTCAAGGCCAATCGGCTCAAGCGAGAGCTGATCGCCTACGACGAGGCCGGTACGCTCGGCCAGATGGTCCGACTGCGTGAGTTGATCAGCCGCGAGTTTATTCGAGGCCGTCAGGGCTACGGTGAACCATCATCGGTCCCGATATTCATCATCGGCATGACACGCTCGGGCACGACGTTGATCGAGCAGATATTGGCAAGCCATCCGCAGATCTTCGGCGCCGGTGAACTTCTCCTAATGGATCAACTCGCGGGATCAGTACGCGACCTGCTGCCCGGCGTTCCAGCCTTTCCCGAAATGGTATTGGACATGTCGCCTGAGCATTTCCTCAAACTGGGGACGCTTTACGTGGAAAAGCTCATGCAGCGGGCACCAACGGCCAAACGAATTACCGACAAGATGACGGTAAACTTCCTTTTTGTGGGCTTCATCCATTTGGCGCTGCCGAACGCAACTATCATTCATGCGGTCCGCGATCCGGTCGACACCTGCGTATCCTCTTTCGCGACCCATTTTACGAATGGACACAAGCACACCTACGATCTCGCGGAACTGGGCCGCTATTACCGGCATTATCGGGAATTAATGGCACACTGGCACGATGTTCTCCCGCCGGACCGTATCCTGGACGTGCACTACGAGGAACTGGTCAGTGATCTAGAGGGTGTGGCGCGGCGCATCGTTGCCCATTGCGGCCTCGCCTGGGATGCGCACTGCCTCGACTTTCACCGCAATGAACGGCCAATCCGCAATGCAAGTGCCACCCAGGTTCGCAGGCCGATCTATCGGGAATCGGTGGGACGCTGGCGCAAATACCAGAATTTTCTCGGACCGCTGCTCACCGAGCTCGCGCCTCTTGCCTGAGGTTGGACGAGGGATCGAGCGCAGGCGGTGAGCATCAATGCGGCGGGCACAATAAAACATCTCATGACCACGCGAGCAGAGCGCATGAGCCTCGTCAGCGGCGCGCCTCAGTCCAGAATCTTACAGCTAAACGAGAAAGATTGCTCGATCCGCTGCAGAACAGCTATGACACACCGGAAAACCGGGTAGCGGCGCGCTGGACTGTTCAACGACTTGTAATGAGTCGTGCGCCAGCCGTACCATCACCGCTCCGCGGGATTTCGTCGCTTTTGGCATGTCGCTGCCAATTTTGGATGTCAGTTATCCGATCGCTCTCCGGGGTCAAGCGGATTTGGCGCAGACGGGGAGTAGTCGATGCGGAGCTAGGCCCGATTTGTAGTACGTGCGCCGTCAGTGCGGTTTGCGCGGATGGCGTTGTCGTCGTTGCGGCCGGTAGCCGGATCGGAACTGTGGCGGTCGGCCGTGCTTCGGATTATGCGGCAATAAATGGCGCGGCAATGCGCAGAGCACCGCTCCAGCGCTTGTTCGATCGTGCCGTCGTCCAACTTTGTGGATTTCCATCGGTAAATGACAGCATAAAGAAGCCAGACAACGAGGAAAGTAAATACACCGGCAAAGATCGCGTCCGACAGGAAATGGCCAGCCACCACTATTCGCGCCAGCGAAATGATGCTGCCGAACGTAATGGCAGCGCAGTAGGCTAACGGCCGCCATTGTGGAGGCATTAGCGCCGCGGGCGCTATCGTCCAAAATGCTGCAGACGCTTCGCCCGACACGAAGGAGCAGTTTTTGCGGCAGTCACCGATCGGCTGCCACCACGGAACGAAATGCTGTTTTCCACCAAATTGCACCAGTTGTCCCGGTCTCGGCCGTTCCCAATCGTTCTTGAGTCCAGCGTTCGCAAGAAGGCCCGGCCCTATTATCAGGCTCGCGACAAGAAAGAGGATCGCCCTGCCGGGAATGAACATCGTTGTCCTCGGCAACAGAAGCTTGACCAGGAGTGCAATAATCGTTGGCGCGATCAAGAGTATCTCGATCCACAGTCCGACTTTGCGCAAAATAGAGGCGCTCAGGAGCAGAAGGTGGGCCATTTTGCCGTTGCCGGGATTGGTCGCCTCGTAGAAGACCCGTGCAATCGATAAATCAATTGCTGGATAAAGGGCAAACACAAGCCCACTACCAACAGCAATAAGCAAGACAACGATCAAAGCGGTCCGAGTCATGTCGGGTTTTGCGGATCACGAGACAGGCCAGCACTAGAATTATAAACGCCATGCCATGTGGCGAACATTAATTGTCCGTAATAAAGCCATCTGCCACGGCGGTCCAGTTCAATGCTTCGCAAATTTATGCAGAAATTATAGGGGTAGCTGGCCGCTTGCTGGCAAAAGTGGTGATACGGCGGTTTACCGCGATGCGATAACAACGATGATGGCACTCAGCCGCCGTGCCCGGCCTCACGAGCGGCGGCGCAATTGAGCGGCAGCGCCGACGCGCCTGCGTCCGTTGCCATGGGATATTCCACCGTTGCCTTGCCGGCTCTGTTTAATAAGACGTAGGCTCGCGGAAGCAATAAATGGTTCTCATGATGCTCAGGCTGATCGTGGCGCTTGGCTTGATCCTCGGCTCGGCGCTGGCCGCCGCCCCGGCGGCGGCCAAGGACACCGGCCTGATCTATGTCAGCAACGAGAAGAGCAACAACATTCTCGTTATCGATCCAAAGACCTATAAGATCGTCAACGACATCGCCGTGTCGCGGCGGCCGCGCGACATGCATTTCAATGCCGGTCACACCAAGCTCTATGTCGCCTGCGGCGACGATGACGTCATCGACGTGCTCGATGTCGCCTCAGGAAAAGTCGTCGGCAAGCTCGTAACCGGATCGAGTCCGGAAACTTTCGCCATGGATGAAGCGCGGCGGCGTGTCTACGTATCCGATGAGGAGGCTTCGTCGCTCGCGGTCATCAACATGGACAAGAACATTATTGAGAAGGAGGTGCCGACCGGCGCAGAGCCGGAAGGCGTGATGGTCAGCAAAGACGGCAAGACCGTCTACGTCACCTCCGAAGTCAGCGATCTCGTGCACGAGATCGATGCCGATGGCGGCTATGTCACGCGCGACGTCGTCGTCGGCACGCGCCCGCGCCGCTTCGCCGCGACCCCGGACGGCAAGGAGCTTTGGGTGTCGACCGAAATGGCAGGCGAGGTGGACATCATCGACCGAAAAAAGTTCGCCGTCACCGGCAAGATCGACTTTCTGCCGCCTGGCATGCGCCAGTCCGATGTTACGCCCGTCGGCTTGGTGATGACGAAGGACGGCAAGACCGCTTACGTGACACTTGGGCACGCCGCCCATGTGGCGGTGGTCGACGTGCCAACGCGCAAGGTCCTAGGCTACATTTTGGTCGGAAGGCGCTCATGGGGCATCACGCTGTCAGGCGACGAGAGGACGCTCTACGTCGCCAATGGGCTCGGCGACGACATCACCATCATCGATACGGCGAGCCGCAAGCCGATCATTTCGATCCCGGTAGGCCGCGTTCCATGGGGCGTTGTCGTCGATGAGTAGCGCCGCCGGGCTGGGCGCGCTGCCACGATTGGCGGCGCTTTGGCTGCTTGGTTTCACCTGGGCGGCCGCGGCTGCAGCGCAGGAGGTACCCGCGCCAGCTCGTCCGACGCCCGCGCCGCCGCAGCACCACATGAAAATCGTTTTTGTCCAAGTGGACGGCGATCGCCGTTATGAGCCAATCGTCGCCAGCGACCGCATCGTCCTCAAAAAACCCGAGCATCCGTTTGCAGGGGCTCAGGTCGGCATCGACGATGCAGCCCCACTCCGGCGCATCCTCAACACCGACTTCGCGCTTGACCGCATCGCCGTCAAATCGCCGGCCGACGTGGCGCCGGCGATCAAGCAGGCTGCGGATGCCGGCACTCACTTCTTCCTGGTCGACGCGCCGACAGCGGCCTACGCTGCGCTTGCGGCGGCCATGCATGGTCGTAACGTGCTCCTGTTCAACGTCTCCGAGCCAGACGATGCGCTGCGGCGCCGGCTCTGCGCCGGCGAATTCGTTCACGTCTATCCGAGCCGCGCTCAACTCATGGATGGCCTCGTCCAATACGTTGTATCGCGGAGGTGGACCAACCTGTTGGAATTGCAAGGCCCCTCCCCGGCTGACGCGGCGATGGCGGCGGCGTTCGAGTATTCCGCCAAAAAATTCGGCGCGCACATTGTCGCGCAGCAAAAGTTCGAGCCCGGCACCGATCCGCGCCAGCGCGAACACAATGACCCGGCGCTGCTCAGCGCCATCAACCGCGATTTCGACGTCGTCTTCGTTGCCGACAGCGATTTCGACTTCGTTCGTACCGTGCCCTATCATCTGCTACGTCCAAGGCCGGTGATCGGCAGCATCGACCTCAGGCCGGTTGCCTGGCACTGGACCTGGGACCACAACGGCGCGCCGCAGGTCAATTCGCGCTTCGAAAAGAAAGCGAATGGCCGCCACATGGCGGGCGCCGACTGGGCTGCCTGGGTCGCGGTGACAATGATCGTGCAGGCAGTGCTGCACACGCGTTCCACGGACTTTGCCAAAGACCGCGCCTTCATTCTCGGCAACGGCAGCTTCGATGGCGACAAAGGCCTTGCCGTCAGCGTGCGCCCTTGGGATCATCAAGTACGGCAGGCAGTGTTGCTGGCCGCGCCCTATGAGGTTGTGGCCAGCGCGCCGATCGAGGGCTTCCTGCATCGGACCAATGAGCTTGATACGCTGGGCGACGACCAACCGGAATCGACGTGTCATCTCGATCATTAGCCTGAGCCGCTGATCGAGCCATGCAGCTAGCCCACGCCATGCGCGCACTGCGCGCGCGCGCGTCGCTTGCCGCCCTGCGCGACCGAGCGCATTATCGTCGTCGTCGCACTTGGCTGCCTGGCCTTTAAAAATCAAAACAGGGAGGATCTGCGATGAGAAAGCTCTCATCGGCGATTGCGCTGATGGCGCCGCTGCTCATTGCCGGCGCACCGACGCCGTCACGCGCTGCCGACATGACATTCGAGCGCGCGCTCAACACCAGCAAGGAGCCGCAGAACTGGCTCCTCTATTACGGCAATTACCAGGGCTACCGCTTTTCGCCACTGACCGCGATCAACAGCGAAACGGTCAAGAACCTCAAGCCGGTCTTTACGGTGGCGCTGGGCGGCCTGCAAAGCGGTGGGCGCTATGCGTTCGGCAATCTGGAGGGCACGCCGCTGGTCGAAGACGGCATCATGTACGCCACCGACGGCTGGGGCAGCGTCTACGCCATAGATGTCTCAAGCGGCACCAGGGGCGTCATCAAATGGAAATTCGACCCGGGCATCGACCGCGCCTGGGCGGGGGACGTCGCCTGTTGCGGCGTCAATAATCGCGGCGTCGCGCTCTGGAAGGACAAGGTGATATCGATCGCTCTCGATGGCCGCATGTTTGAGCTGAACAAGGCGACCGGCGAGAAGGTTTGGGAGCGCAAGATCGCCGATCCGGCGCTGGGCGAGACCATTACCATGGCGCCGCTGGTGGTGCGCGATCTCGCCATACTCGGTCCCGCCGGCGGCGAGTTCGGCATCCGCGGCTTCATTGACGCGACTGATCTCAACACCGGCAAACAGGCTTGGCGCACCTACACGATCCCGGGCCCGGGCGAACCGGGCCATGACACCTGGAAGGATGGCGAGGAGCACTGGAAGCACGGCGGCGCCCCGGTCTGGGAGACCGCCACTTACGATCCGGAGACCGACACAATCTACCAAGGCATCGGCAATGCCGGCGCCGACTGGGATCCGCAGTACCGGCCGGGCGACAACAAGTGGGCGGCGAGCGTGCTCGCGCTCAATCCGGCCGACGGCAAGATCAAGTGGGGTTTTCAGTACACGCCGAACGATCCGTTCGACTTCGACGAGATCTCCGAGCACCCGATCATCGACGCCAAGGTCGATGGCAAGGAGCGCAAGCTCGTGGTCCACGCCGCGCGCAACGGCTTCTTCTATGCGCTGGATCGGACCGACGGCGCCTTCGTCGCCGGCAAGCAATATGTCGACAAGCTCAACTGGACGACGGGACTCGATCCCGAGACCGGCTTGCCGGCCAATTACGATCCTAAGGCGGACGTCCAGGTCTACGCGGCAGGCAGTCACGGCATGCGCGGCCAGCCCATGGCCACCGTCTGTCCATCGCATTTCGGCGCCAAAAACTGGGAGCCGACGGCCTATAATCCCAACCTCAAGATGCTTTACATTCCTTCGATCGAGGGCTGCGACGGCCTGCAGACAGTGGCGCAGAAGGACTTCGTCGATCAGGGTGGCCCGCTCAAGCCGCGTGACCGGTTCAGCGGCGGCTCGTTCAAAATGACCGGCCGCCTCTACGGCAGCCTCAAAGCCATCGATCCGACCACCGGCGACATCAAGGCCGCGGTGCGGCTCGACTTCCCGAACTACGCGGGCGCACTCGCTACGGCGGGCAATCTTGTCTTCCTCGGCCAGGCCGATGGCAACTTTACCGCCTACGATGCCAAAACCTTGAAGCAGGTCTGGAACTTCAATGTCGGCACCGGCATCAATGCGCCGCCGATCAGCTTTGCGGTCAACGGCAAGCAGTATATCGCTGTTCTTGCCGGCTCGCGGCAATCGCCGTTCGTCATGCAGAGCGATCCGTCGCTGAAGTTTTCCTCGACGACGTCGATGCTGTTCGTGTTCGGCCTCTGAGCGAACGGAAGTGAGGTTTGGCGCCGGTACGGCTCGTATGGCCGTGCCGGCGTTCATGCCCAAGAGTTCGCGCCCAAGAGTTCACGCCAAAGAGTTCGCACCCAAGAGTTCACGCCCAAGAAACGATAAGAAAAATCCATCGCATGATTGGTCGATCCGTCCACAAACTTCCGGCCACGTTCATCATGGTTGCCTCAATCGGCGCGATCACAATGAATCCGCCGCGCGCCCAGGATACGCAAAGCGCGCAAGCGCAGCGCGTCATCGCGCAGGGCAAGGATATCTTCAAGACCAAGGCGACCTGCCAGTTCTGCCACAAATGGGATGCCTCCGGCGATCAGGGCTACGGCGGCAACGCAGCATCGCTGCGCGCGACCAAGCTTAGTCCTGCGCAGGTCGCCGAGACCATCAAATGTGGCCGGCCTGGCACCGGCATGCCGTACCATGATCGCTTCGCCTATACCGACAAGCGCTGTTACGGCGTCACGCGCGAGCAGCTCGGCAACGCCATGCCGCCCGAGCCCAACGCCTTCCTCAATGAGGACGAGATCAGCGCCGTGGTGAAATATGTCTTTGCCACCGATGTTGGCCGCGGGCCTTCGACCTACCAGGACTGCGTCGAATTCTGGGGCACCGAGACACGGCAGTGCGAACCGATGAAGCCGCATTGAGCCCATGATTGTGCGCCGGGTTGCGATTGCGGGCGTGGCGACGGTGCTTGTGATAGCGGCAACGCGCGGCGGCTTGGCACAGACACCGTCCAGCGAGGGTGAAATCCACGGCCTCAGGCTCGGCCTTCGTGCCGCCGCGATGACGCTCGCCGGCTGGGGTCAGCTCGCCTGTGGCAGCAACGGCGGGCCGCCGCGCCAGGATCTGGACACCTGGGCGGACTTCAAGAAATGCCCGCCCGAAGCAAGCGGCCTCCATGAAGTCGCGGCCCGCTTCGACGACGAGGCCGAATACGTGGCCAAGGCGCTCGGCGTGCCAGCCTATGCGGCGGGGCGCATCGGTACCCGCGTTGCCGGCCATCCGGTCGTGCTCTCGGCATTGTTCGACGATGGCGGCATCTTGCGCAGCATCCGCATGGTCAGCGATCCGCGGGCAACGCCCGTGGAGCGCCGCATGGCGCATCTGCTCGGCGTCGCGGTGATCAACCGATACGGCGCCGACGGCTGGACTTGCGCGGATTTGCCGCCGGCCGAGGGCGAATCGGCCGTCGGCGGGGTCTTTATCAAGCGGCACTGCGAAAAGACGCTGCCGGGGCGGGCGCTGACGGTGGAGACGCATTTCCTGCGCAAGCCCGGGCAGCATGATATCGATCCGGAAACCGGTGAATATACGCACGGCGAATTCGAGAGCTGGACGCGTTTCGAGCTGTTCGATCCCAGCTATCGCAAGCCCTAAGCCATTGCCGGGGGAGTGGCGGAATCGCTAATTATGCACGCTGCCGTCAGGCATCAGTGTGCCGGAAAGCTTGACGCCCGTCAGGACGGTGCCGGTGAGAACGGCGCCGGTCAAGCGCGCGCCGGAGAGATCGGCTCCGCTGAGGTCGGCGCCGGAAAGGTCGGCGCCGTAAAGATCGGCCTGGGTGAGCCTGGCGTCCTTGAGGTTCGCATCACGCAGCACGGTGTTCACCAGGCCGGCATTGTCGAGGTTGGCGCCCGCGAGATTGGCGCGGCGTAGCGAAGCCTGAACGAGATTGGTTCTGCTCAGATCGGCGTCTTGCAACGAGGCATCATCGAGACGCGCTTCAGTGAGCATGGCGTCGGAAATCTTGGCGCGATCAAGCTTGGCGCGGATGAGAAGGGCCGTCTGCATTTTGGTATTGACGAGATCGGCACCGGAAAGGTCGGCGGCGCTCAGATCAGATCCGTAGAACATCGCGTTCTCGGCTTTGGCGCCCACCAGCGACGCGGTCTTCAGGTCCGTCTTGTTGAGGTTGGCATCGGTGAGATTGGCCTCATCCAACTTGGCGCCGCCGAGCTTGGCGCGGTGCATCACCGCGTGAGCCAAATCCGCGCCGGTCAGGTCGTCGCCGGCCAAATCCTTCTGCTTGAGCGGCGCGCCGACCAGCGCACATTTCACGCATGTCCTGCTTTGGCCGGCAAGGAATTTCGCCGCATCTTGGGCGCACACCGGAGTCGGTCGGGCCGCGGTCAACAGCGCAGCGGCGAGCAATAGCAAGAAGCCACCGACGGCGCTGTCAAGCTCGAGCAATCTCGCGACACTGACGCCTGAACCCCCAACAACGGAGCTATCAAAATGGCTGACACTCTCAGCACGATTCTTTCCGGCCTGTCCGGCACGCAACTTCTCAACCTCGGCGGCCATCTGACGTCGACGAACGAAGCCAAGGCTCTTGGATTGCTTGCGGCCATGCAGGCCAGTCCATCCTTGGTGCGCTCGCATGGGTCGCCGAATTGCTGTTCGGTAGCCTCGTCACCTGGATCATCTCGCATATCAAGTTCAGCGGCTGATCCGCCGTCAACTCACCTCCCCGGGCCCCGCCTTCGTGGCGGGGCCTTTTTTTATTTTGTTTCTTGGCCGACAATTGAGCCGTAGTGCGTTTTGGTGGAGGATCCGGTGGCGGACAAGGGTCGAAAACCGAAGAAAGTTGGTCGGAGTGGCAGGATTTGAACCTGCGACCCCCTCGTCCCGAACGAGGTGCTCTACCAGGCTGAGCCACACTCCGACTGCAGGCGCGGCTTATACATTTGGGCGCGCGGCCCCGCAAGCCTTCGGGATTCACTGCGGGTCCGTGTAATCTAGGCGCAAAGGACCCGCAATGACAGCCCCGCCTGCAACCCGCCTCTTAGGCACCGAGGCGGCCGCGATCGAAGCGGCCGCGCACTGCCTCGCGGCCGGCGGGCTCGTCGCCTTTCCGACCGAAACGGTATACGGGCTCGGCGCCGATGCGGCCGACGGCCGCGCCATCGCGCGCCTTTACGAGGCGAAGGGGCGGCCGGCGTTCAATCCGCTGATTGCGCACGTGACCGACAGCGCGGCGGCGCGGGCGCTGGCGCGCTTCGATGTCGACGCCGCGCGCCTGGCGGCGGCGTTTTGGCCCGGGCCGCTGACGCTCGTCCTACCCAAAAAAGCGGGCTGCCCGGTTGCCGAACTCGCCACCGCGGGGCTCGACACCGTCGCGGTGCGCGTGCCGCGCCATGCGGTGGCGCAAAATATCCTGGCGGCCTTCGGCAAGCCGATCGTGGCGCCGTCGGCCAACCGCTCCGGCCACGTCTCGCCGACCTGCGCGGCACACGTGCTCGCCGACCTGCGCGGCCGTATCGATCTCATCATCGACGGTGGCACGGCGCCGGTCGGCATCGAATCAAGCATCGTCGCCTGCCTCGGCAAACCCACTTTGCTGCGG
>JASHPU010000110.1 GCA_030037885.1 Xanthobacteraceae bacterium
CGTAAAGCTGATTGCTGTTCTCGGTAAACAGTTCAGCCGCCGTCACCCCGTAACGGGCGCTGATCGCGTCGAGATGCGTCTGGTTACCGCTGACCTTGAATTGGACGCGCTGCAGTGCCGACAGCGCTGCGAGATAGATGTAGGCACCGTAGGCGAAGCTCAAAAACGGCGTTCTCGCCAGCGCATAGGTCGGCTGCGGCGCCGTCATGGAGGCTGCATCAAGCGAGGTGCGTAGCGCGAAGCTGAGATCGGGCTGAACCAGCTGATAGTAGATGCGCGTATAGCTGCCGAGGTCCGCCGCAATCGCTGACAGCGCGGCGGCCACCGCCAGCGATGGCGACGGAATGTAGCGCACCTGTTGCATTGTCATGTTGAAGCTGATCACAGGCGCCGCAGGCGGCGTGCCGCTGACCGCGTAGGACATGGCAAGCGACGGCCAGCTGCCCAGGCTGACGACGTCGTCGTAGTAGCCGACCGGAATCGTGATGCTCTGAGCCGATGAAGGCAGCGGCTGCCGGTTGCCGTAGATATCCTGCACGCACAGGTCGATGGTGACATTGTTGGTCGCCGCCGAATTCACGGCGATGCCGTTGTACGGATTCCATTCGGGGGCGGGAAGCGCGGGGTCCACATCGCCGATCGACTGGCCGAAGGGGCTGACGGCGAGAGTTTGCGCATAGTACCAAGTTGTGGTCGTGGCGTCGGCCGTCCGCCGCGCATGCAGTCCGTCGCTGCCCGCCTGCAGGCTGTCGGCCGGAGTCGTCGGCAGTCCAGCGCCACTTGCCAGGAAACCGCCTTTGCCGCCTTCGATGTTGAAGCCGACGAGGTTGAACAGCGCGCTGACGAGCGCGTTGGCGTCGAGCTGCGTGTACGGCACGCCGTCGGGATCGGGATTGGCGCGGGCCAGTTCGAAACCGGTCGTGCCCGGCGGCACGGTGGTGACCGGCCGCAGCACGCCCGGAGCAAATTGCATCTGGGCTCCGGATGCCAGGATCGGCGCAGCGCTGTTCGTTTGCCCGTGAGAGTTGGTGGCGTCGAGCAGCGCCGCCAAATTCTGCAGGTGAAGCTGCGGATTGGCGACGATGCTGGCCAGCGTGTCGCCGTACCGGATCTGGTAGTCGGCCTGTCCGGGTATGCCGAGCGGCTCACCGACTGCGAGCAGCAGCGGCACGGTGGCATTGAACGTGGCGACATCGAGCACCGTGAAATCGGTGTCCCAGCTGGCGTTGGTCGCCGTTTGCGCCGTGGTCAGCGAATCGCCCTGCTGCACTACATAAACGGCCGGCTGCACGAACAAGGTCGTGGTGCCGGTGTCGATATTGTCGCCGACGATGACACAGTTGTTGAACGGCTGCATTGGCGCGTCGGGGTTCTTCGCCTGGCTGCCCAGCACCACCAGAAGCGAGACCGTCGCCCGCGTCTGGTTGCCGAACACGGTGGCGGGAAAGCCGTTGCCGCCGTTCTGATTGACGTAGTTCAGATAGAAGCCGCCGCTGCGCGTGATGCTCGCTTCCCACAGCAACGCCGTGAAACTGGAAGCGTCGCCCATCGTGCCGGCAAAGGTGTTGGTCGGATCAGGCGCCACGAAGCCGGCGAGCAGCGCCGCGCTGCTGTGGGTCAACGTCGACAGATTGCTCTTGATCAGACAAGTCGCCTCGACGTCGGCCTGATCCGAGGCGAGGCCGCTCGGGTTGCCACTGGTCGGCGACGGCGAATAGAGCAGATACAGCGCCGGGGTGTCGGCGGAGTTGTTGCTGAGGTATTGATAAACCTCCTGCAGCAACGCCGCGCCGGTATCGTCGGCGCCGTCGATGACGTAGCAGTTGGCGACTGAAGGCGCGTCGCCGTCGGTCTGCGGCAGCGAAATATCGATGTCGATGATCGTCGCCCAAGCGTAGGAGGCGACCTGGTCGGCGGTCATCGCCTGGCTGGGATCGTGGTGCTTGGCGGCAACGAGTTCATAAAGCGCGGGCGTCGGCTGCGCCGCCGTCGCCTCGATCTGCAGCACCAGCGAATCCGGGAACAGCCAGATCGAAGGATGGCCCGTTGCCGCGCCCGATGAGGACAATGTGCCTTCCGGCACGGTCGCGGCTTGCCAGGCGATATGGTCCTGCAGCGCAGTGCGCGGCGGCACCATCTGGAACAGCGACATGCGCACGGGCTGCTGCTGCAGTGCTGCGATCTGGCCGGCAACGATTTTCCCGAGCAGATCCAGTTGATCCGGTGTCAGCGCGAAGCTCAGATTCGAGCCGCCGGAACTGAACGACAGCCACGGCGCGCCGGAGCCGTTCGTCAGCGTGATCTGGTAGCCCTGCGGCGCGGTGCCAGGAAATGCGTATTGCTGTCCGGTCAGGCCGAACAAGGGCGCCGTTTCGATGCCGCCCAGGTTTGCCGGATTCTGCAGATCGGCCAGGCTCAAATGTTCGAACGTCTGATCATGCGGATCGGGCAGGCGCAGGCCGGACAGCAGAAAGCGCGAGACCATGCCGGAGGCATTATTCCACTCTGTTTGATTGAGCAGCCCGGCAATCAACCCGTCGACCGCAATCGACGGCAGATCGGAGACGATGACGGTCCGGTCAGCCGCGAACAGCCCCGCCACGCTGGCGGCCTCGCCGCCGACATCGGTAAGCGAGAGATTGAATTTGCCGGCGATGCCGCTGAGCTTGTCGCCGCTTTGCACCCGGTAACGGAGCGGCGCCTTCAGGACGGCTTGCGGCGCCAAGAGCGGCAACCCGCTCGGCACCGTGGCGACGGTGTTCTGGATGACCCTGCTCGACGTGATCAACGTCGTCGCCAGGTTGTCGATCGTATCCGCGGCGTTGAGCACGCGCGTCACCGGCGGCAACGTGATCAGCGTCCCGTTCGGCAACACCTGCGTCGGATCGGTCGTCAGGGCAGGGTTGAGCTGATGGATCGCGGCCAGGAACGCGCTGGTGCTCACCGTGTTCTGCGCAATCGCCAGCGGATAAGCCGCGACCAACGTCAACGTATCGCCGGTGACGACAGAATAGCTGCCGCCGCCGGCCAGCGTGACGGTGGGCACCGCACCGATCGGCGGATAGACCAGCAATGGAGCGATCAGCGTGTTCGCGTCCGTGATCGAAGGATTGAGGGCAAGCAGCGCCTGCGCGGCTTGCGCCAGCCCGGTGATGGACCCAAGAACCGCTGGACCGGCGGCGCGCAGCAACAGCCGCGTCGCGATCAGGCCGAGCGTGTCGTTGGCTTGGGTCGTGTAGGTGATGCCGCCAACCTGCAACGCGATGGCGGCCGCTGCCGACCCGCCGCCGCTGCTGCCTGCCGACAAGCCGGGCTGCGCATACGTGAAGCGCGTGGCGCTCGGCACGCTTGCGACCGTGAAAGTGCCGTTGAACGAGGTATCCGGCACTCCGCTGACGGTCACCAAACCGCCCGGCACCAGACCATGCGGCACCGTCGTCGTAATGGTGGTGGTGGCGTTGTTCGTGCCGTTCTGCCGTACCGCTCCGGCCGTGCCTGAGATCGGCCAAGTCGCCGTGCCGGTGTTCAAGATGCCGGTCGAATCAAGGTTGGCGCCGATCAGATCGAGCATCGAATAGGTGGTCGTCGCGCCCGCGGTCGAAGCCGTTCCCGCTCCGCTCGTGGCGTCCGGCTGGCCGGCTTGTGCATAGCTGAAGGTGATCGCATTCGGCACGTCGGCAACCACGAATGTGCCGTTGAACGAGTGGTCGGCGACACCGGAGACCGCCACCGTGCCGTTGAGCACAAGGCCGTGCGGTCCGACGGTGCTGATCGTTGTCACGCCGCCGTGGCGGACCGCCCCGGGCACGCCGGGCGCGGGCGGGTTTGCTGCTACGATCGGTGCGTTGCTTGCCGCATTGCAGGCGCCGGCCCCGGCCAGAGCAGTGGCGATCGACGCGAACGACTCGTTCAGCCGCACCTGATGGACCACGTCCGGGAAGGTAAACAGCGCGCCGACATTGAGGACGTCACTGTCCTGGTTGGGTGTCACGATGCGCAATGGATTGTCGGCGAGGGTCGCATCGTCGAGCGCTTGGCCGATATCGGCGATGCTCATCGCCGACGCCGTCGCGTAAGGGTAATGGGCGAGGAAGTCGATTGCGGCCTTCACGCCGGCCGCCATCAGCATGTTGAAATAGCGGCTGAAGACCACTGTCGCGATCGACACGTCTCCGGCCGCGAGGCGGGCCTGCAGCGGTGCCGCGCCGCCATTGCTGCGGGCCTGGAATTGCACCTGCAGCAGCTGGAAATAGGCGCGGACTTTCTCCTGGTAAGCGGTGTCGACGCTGTTGAAGGTCGAGAACGGCACGTCGGTCCCAATCGTGTCGGTCAGCACGATTTCGGGGATCATGGGAAAGACCGCCACGCCGGTCGCTTTGTTGGCCATTCCGTTGCCGCTGGTTGCGGCCGGCAGACCGGGTTGCCGGTAGCTGAACGTGGTCGCGCTCGGCACCGTGGCGACGTCAAATTGTCCGCAGAACGACTGATCGGTCACGCCGGAAATCACCACCGAGTCGCCGGTGGCAAGCCCATGCGGCGCCGTGGTGGTGATCGTCGTCACCATGTCATTCGCGTCACCGCTGGCGTTGGCGCGCACGGCGCCGGTGGGCGGCGCGGCGATCGACGCCGCGGCTTGCTGCGCAGCCGGCATCACCTGGAAAGTGAAATTCTTGGCCAAAAAATTTGTCAACGTCGTATAGTCGAACGCCGCATCGAGCGTGGCGTTGTCCTTCAACTGTTGGCGCAGCGTCTCCAGTTGATCGGCGGTGACGGTCGATGCGTTGTCGGTTTCCGCGTAGATGCCCCAACGCAGCACTGCCTCCATGAGGAGGTTGAACGGCGCCTCGGCGGGCGCGGCGCCGTGCAGGAGCCGATGCGCGGCTGGCGTGCTCGCCGCCGGGTGGACCGAATTCTCCGCGGCCAACAGCACGATGGCGTTCGCCGCACTTCGGTTAGTCTCCGACTTGGTGAATGTCGGCATCGCCCAAATGCGTATCGTTTGCGCGCCCTGCGGCAGCACGCAGACCGCCGGCCAGTTGGTCAGCGGCGGCGGCGCGGCCAGCAGCGCGCGGCGCAGCGCCTTGCGCGAG
>JASHPU010000111.1 GCA_030037885.1 Xanthobacteraceae bacterium
CGCGCTGAAGCTGAAATGGATGGTGAAAAAGACGATCTTGACGCTGACGCTGACCGAGACGCTCGCGCTCGCCTCGATATAGATCGGCTCGTAGCATTCGATGGTCAGCGACACCGACAGATACGCGGTGACGTCGACGCTGGCCTGAATGATCACGAAGTCGATCGTGGCGTAGAGCTTGCCGACCACCGCAACCGTGCCTTGAATCCAGTAATAGGTGTCCTTCGGCGCGCTGTCGGTCGGATGGAACCACGCCAGTACGCCCTGCAGTATGCCGATGACGGTGACCGAAATGCCGCCTTTGAGAATGCCCTCGTCAACGTCCTTGCCGACGCCGAGCGAAAGCGCGATGCCGAACTCGATCACCGGCGAGAAGCTGCCGTTGGTGATCACCGGCACCCGCGAGGAGGTCGAGCCGTCGAGCAGCGCAAAATAGAAACCGCCGAAGCCGACAAACGGGAAGACCTGGACGGAAAACGAATTCGAGAAATCGAGACCCACCGGATAGCCGAGGTCGACGCGGAAATTGCCGTTGGTGTAGATATCGAGAATGAGTATCGGCAGCGTGATCGACACCTCGCCGAACTCGAGATGGCGCATGGCGTCCGGCAGCTTCAGCTCGATGTGGTAGACGCCGATCGAGTCGGTGACCTTGCGGTAGAGAATTTCGAAGCTGAGCCCGGCGAAGATTTTCGCCTTTTCGCCCGACAGCCCGATCAGGATGCCGTATAGGTTGGGGTCGTTGAAGATCGCGCTGATCGCGACCGTGTCCATGACGGTGAACTGCGCGCCGATCAGCCAGTTGCTGTCGGCGCTAAAGCTGATACCACCCTGTTGGCCGAACGGCGGCAACTGGCCGTCCTGGATCGGAATGACGGAGTTGCGCAGCGCCGCCATCACTTTTTCGACCGTGGTCAGGTCGGAGCCCTGCAGCGCGACGTGCTGGCCGAGCCCGGCATATTGCAGGTCGAACAGCGTCGGGCCTTTGCCCGGGATGCTCGGCGGATTGTCGTTGATCGCGTCCCACTTGAGCGGCGGATTGCCTGAGTTGCCGCCGAAGGACTGGCCGAGGAACGAGCCATCGAGCGCGACGTTTACCGAACCGGTGCCCGTCTGCGGCTTCGTATAGTCGAGCTTGATCGCACTCAGCGTGATGAATTCGAGATCGAGGGACAGCCCGTAGCTGAGCTCGATCTTGCGCGGCTGGGTGGCGTCCTTGGGCAGCGTGATGGTCAGCACGAGGGAGTCGAGACTGATATCGAGCAGCTTGTCCCACGGATCGCCGAAGCTGATGTCGTAGGTCGGATCGACCAGGTGCACGAGGTGGTTCAGCATCGAGCCGACCGTCTCGTTCACCAGATGAACCGAAAGCACCGTATCCTGGTCGGTGCCGAGCGTGGCGCTGACCGCCGTCGTGATCGGGCCGAGGCTCAGCAAGCCGTCGAGCGACACCGAGTAGACGTTGTTTTCGCCCGAGGCGTCCACGTCGACGTTGATCGCAGCGGAATCGATACCCAGGATCTGCGTGCCGAACAGACTGAAGCTCGCATAGAGCGTACCGGTGATGGTGTAGTGCTTGTTCGGCCGGTCGATAGTGACGGCAAAATTCTCCAAGCCGAGCTGAAGGAGATCGGGCGGGATTTGCAGGTCCGCGTTCAGCGCCTTTGCCAGATTGCTGAGCGAGAGATTGACCCTGCCGTTTTCCTGGCCGGTGATGCTCGTGATCGTGCCGTCGGCGACGTCCACCCTGATCAGGAATGAGAGCGATTGGTCGTTGGCGTTCGGGTAGAAGATGCCCTCGAAGCTCAGGTAATAATGAGTGCCGCCGACAAACTGGATCAACCAATCGAACGACAGCGAAATGGCGAAATCGCGGATGCCGAGCTTCCACGGCGTGACGGTGCCGACCACGACGTGCACGAAGCTCATGCCCGGCGACGGCGACACGGTAAAGCCGGCATTGAAGGTCTTGATGCCGATGTCGTCGAGCAACGCGTAGAGGTCGCTCGGCAGCTTGCTCTGCAAGTCGCTGGCGCTGGAATTCATCAAGACGCCGGCCAGCTGGGCAAGTGTGATCGGCTGTTGGTTGGTGCCGCTGGAGAAGCTCAGGATCACGGACTTGGCGCCGTTGATCAGACCGGCGCGGATGCCGAGCGGCAGCGTCTGGCCGATATCGACCTCGACGCCGAGATAGAGCATCGACTGCAGCACCGTGTTGCCGCCGTCGGTTGTCGCCAGGGCCCGTCCACGGACGTCGTCATCGTCGTCGCTGTCACTCGGCTCGTTATCGGGCGGAAACGTGTAGTAGCTCGCCGCCAGACCGGCCCATGGCGCCTGGATCGTGATAAAGCCGATCGACAGCGGCCCGCTCGCCGTGAGCGGCGCGTGCAGGTCGAAGATCGGCCCGTCGGACGTTTGCGTGATCGCGCCGTAACACGTGAACGAGCCAGGATTGACTTTGATGATGTTGAGGATCTGACCGAACAGGCCGGCCAAGGCGAGCGTGGCGTAGAAATTCAGGCCAGTCTGCAGGATTGGCTGGGTGTTGCCGGTCGATCCGCCGGGGAACACGGGCAGCGGTTGCGCGCTCGTATAGGTCGAGAAAAACAGGTATCGCGTGCCGTCGAATTTGACATAGTCGCTGTTATCGAACTCCGACAGGACGAGCTGCTCGAAGCTGTGGCCGAAAGTCCAATCGCTCGTCAGCGTAACGCGCAGGACGAGATCGAAGCCGGTCGGATTATTCGGGGTCGTCTGCGTGATCGCGACGCCCACCGTCATCGACGTGAGGTTGAGAAACGTGTCGTCGGCGTCGTCGGGCGTCTGCGCGCCGCTGACGAACAACGTGGTGCCGTCGTTGCTGAGCGTGATCTTGGTCGGATCGACACCGGTCAGCGCGATCGATTCGCTCGAGAGCAGAAGCTGCTGCGCCATCAGATCGAGCGCACGCTGCGGCAGGAACGTGCTGTCCAGCACGACGCCGCCGGTCTGCGTCGCCTGGCCCTGAAGATATGTTTGCAGATCGTTCAGATTGTTGGGCATCGCTGTTCACGGTTCTTGGCATGGCGATCGTGCGAACGGCACCAGTCTGTTTCGCCCTGACCTCCTATAAATCGACGACGAGCGCGGTGTGGTCGCTCGTGCCGGTCTTGCCGCCGATCTTTCCGTAGTTGCCGAGGCGGCGGAATCTCTTGTCCTTGGCCTTATTGGTTGCGACCGAGCCAAGGATCGTAGGGATGTCGCTGACAAGGTCGACCGTGAACACCGCCGGCGGCGGCGCCAGCACATCCTGCGGCGGCGTGCCGATCACGCGATTGACGACGTTGAAATTCGCCGCCGCGCCGGCGCCGGCGCCGTACGCCGTGAGGATGTTGTCGTAGCCTTTGCTCGACATGTACTTGTAGCGCGGCCGCGCTCCGGTGGTAATCGATCCTTTGCTCGACGACTTCATCATCGTCGGTTGGTTGTTCTGGCGCGTATAGATGTTCGTCGTATTGCCGCGTGAGCGATACTGAACGTTATTCGTGAGCTGGCTGAATGGGTCGTCGGCGACGCAGCAGTCGATGTTGAAATCGCCGCACAGCACCCGGACTTCGGTGGCGCCGATGGCGGATACGATGTCGGGAATTTCGGTGAGAGCGGAGAGCCATTCCTTTGGCGCGGGGCCGCCGGGCGGCGGCGGGTGCACCGACCAAAGCTTGATGACTCGTCCGATTGCGGGACCGGCATTTTCGACGAATGTCGTATGCCAGGGGTGGCGCCGGAAGATGTCTTCCGGGTCCTTCTTCATCTCCCGTGTTCGTTTGCCGCTCGCCTTGTACCCGAACGTGATCTCGTTATTGCCTGCATCATAGAACAGAGCCTGGCCCGCCAATTGGTTCTGCGGCAGCGCCGGCCCGTTCAGGGGATTGCCGGTCGGCAGACAGGTGTCCCAAGGCGCCGCGTAGTTTGCCGCGGCCGTGGCGCTCGCGACCGGCTGAGCGCCTTGATGCGATGCCGTACCGGTCCACTTGTACGGGCCGGTGAAATCAAGCTTGTCGGTGCGGAAGAACACTGCGATGGCTTCCGAATATGCGTTATTGCCTTGCAAACTGACGGGAATGTTGATCGCCAATGGCGGCACTACGGCCCACGGTCCGGCGTTGCCGACAATCGTCCCGCCGGGAAGGGCGTTCCAGATCGCTCTTACGGCTGGTCCGCCGGACGTGTCGGTGACCAGCGTCCCGACGCCGATCCGCGATGCGGTCTGGACCTCGACGAAGACGAGGATGTCCGGATTCGCTTCGGCAATCGTCCCGTTGATGTAGGCGGCGCGGCTTGCGTTCGTATCGAAGTCGCTCGTGCCCATCTTGTTGATGCCGAACCGCTCGATATTCCAGACCATGAGCCGGATCGCCATCACACGTCCCTGCGCCGATCTTCGAGGGCGGCAAGCTGGCGAGCCGCGACGCGCTTCTTACTGTTGCCGCCGCCTGCCGGCGTGCTCTGCGTTTTGGCGTAGGCGGCGTACCAGCCGAGGCTGGAATTGCCGCCGGGCGAGTCGGGATTGCCGAACAGCACGAAATTCACCTGGCCGTTCGGCGGGAACGTGAAGCTCAGGAACTTGAAGCCGATGCCGTAAAGCACCAGGATGAAGGTGTTGGCTTTGTCGGGCGGCGTCAGGATCTGCAGCGTCTTGAAGGTGATGTTGAAAATGCCTTCGATCGAAATCTCGCGGCTGGCGCCGCTCGAGCCGGGCAGCTTCAGGCCGACGAAGACGGTGTAATCGCTGCTGGTATTTGCCGAAGGGATTGTCGGGGTTGCCGTCTGCAGGCCGGAGGTCGGTTCGGTCCAATTGCTGCCGATCGAGAGCGCGCCGGAGGGTCCCTGCAAATGCTCGCTGCCGCTCGACGTGCCCGCATAGACGTTCCAGGCGCTTGCGGCCGCCGGAGCGGCGGGCGAACTCACGACCAACAGATTATTGGCCGAAACCGGCAGCGACGATTCCAGCGACGCCAACGTCTCCCCCGACTCCGTCAGATACGTGATTTGGGCGTAATAGGTGGTCGCATCGATGGTGCCGCCGGCGGTCTGCGACAGCGCCGGCGCCGAAGGCGGCGCAACGCCGCCGCTCGACGGACTCCACGCCACGGTCAGCGTCGCCACAAAACCCTCTTGCGCCGCCAGCGCGCCGGGCGAGCCGAGGTTCAGGTTGAAGTTGAGCGAGAACCACGGATAGCTCAGCGTACTCTGGTTGAGCGGCGTCTGCACCGCCATGAAGCCGAGATCGGTCGGCGTCGAGCCTGCGACCGCCTGGGTGAAGCTCGCGACCGTAAGCGGAAAATGTTGAAAGAAACTCGCTTGTCGCGCGTAGCTGCCGGCGAGATCGAAGGACAGCTTGCTGACGTCGAAATCGAATTGCGCGACCGGCGGATTGGCCGCAGAGTCGAACGTCATCTCGATGGCGAGGTTGCCGACGCTCAAGCCTTTCGGCGCGGTGTCGGCGCTTTCGCGGCCGAACGAGAATGCGTCGAAGCCAACCAGCGCCTTGAAGTCGAGCAGGCCCCAGAACACGAAACGCGAGTCGGTCTTGGTCGGCCGCGCCATCCCGCCGCTTGACTGCTCATTGGGTTCGCTCGGCTGTGCGTAGGTGAAGCTCGTCGCACTGGGAACGGACGCGACCTGATAAAGGCCGTCGAAGGTATCGCTCGCGACTTCCTCGATGAGCACCGAATCGCCGGGCTGCAGGGTGTGGGGGCTGGCGGTGGTGATCGTGCTGACGCCGCTGGTGCGCTGCGCTCCGGCGATCTTCCACGGCTGCGTGACGGTGACGAACTGCCCCTTGTTGAGCTGCACGGCGTTGAGCGTATTGCTCGTCATATCGAAGATCGAAACCTGACCCGATTGGGTCTGGAACGAGTACGATTCGCTGACTTGGCCGTTGACCATCTGGCGCTGGTAAACGCCGAACATTTGCACGATGTTGTGCGGGTCCGGCGTACCCTCGAGCGTCGCCGGCTCGTCGAACAGCGTGTTGACCTCGAGTTCGATCGTGCTGGAGAAGCTGGCGACGTCGGACTCCAGAAACAGCACCTTGAGCTGGGTGACCTGGAACTGATAATCGCCCGCGTAAGGCTGCAGCGGCGCGGGCGCCTGATAGTGGATCAGGCCGAACACCGACGAATTGTGGATCTGAATTTGCTTGGGATCGCCGAGGTCGATCTGCGAAGCATTGATGCCGACGTGATGAGCATAGAACTTGCTCTGATCGATTCCCGCCGCCAGGCCCGCGAGCTGCGGCGGCAGGTTCGAGATCGGAGCGTTCGCGTTGAGGATGAGGATGCCGTTCCAACTCGCCTCGGTCACCGCGGCGATGAAGGTGGTGAAGTCGGTATCGCCGTCCTTGTTCAGCGCCTGCTTGGCCGCGTCGATGAGCTTGACGATCGTCTGCGAAACGGCGGCGGCCTTCTGGTTATTGAACTCGTCGGCAAACGCCCAGCTGCCGGGCTGTCCGGCCACCTCGGCAACCGCCATGTCGTAGAACTTGACGATCATGATCGTGCCGAACTGCGTCCATGGCGACGGGTTTCCCTCCGGCGCGATGTTGAAATTCCATGGCTGCGTGGGATCGCTGCCGAGAATGATCTGGGCGTCAGTCGATTTCAGGAACGACTTGATGGCGTTGGGATCGGAGACGACCAGGAACAGCTTGTTGCGCTGGAACGCGGACAGCAAATCGCCCTGTACCGAGGTCAGGCAAAAATCCTGCGGCGTGGTGCCGGATCGGCCCAGCACGATCTCGTCCCAGACCGGCGAGCCGGGCACGTAGGTGGCGAGCAAGCCCTGCGGCGTCGTGCTGTAAGGGCTGGCCGCGGCGGAAAGCGCACCTGGGCGCACGGCTGTCGGCGGCTTGCCGATCATGTTCCGCCGCGTTGGGCTGATGATCTGGGATTCCATCTGCCGATAGGGGTCGAGTTCGCCGCCGCTCAGCCCCGCGTACGGCATCAGCGGCACCGGCGGGTCGTCCTGGGCTACGATGGCTGCGAGCACCTGAACCGGCGCCAGCATGGGGACATTGCTGTCCGGCAAGCCGCCGCCGTAATTGTGCAGCACCGATTGGTCGGGCTGGGCGTAGTAATCGAGCGTGGTTACCAGGGTGTCCGGCGGGCGTGCGGTGACCCGAGCGAACGACGTCGTGGGCGGCGTCGCCGGCGTGAGCGTGGTGTAACCGGGATCCTTGCCGGGATAAAAGCCGAGCGCAAACGCCGGGCATCCCGGAATGAAGGTCATGACATTGGCTTCTGGCTGCAGCTCGATGTATTCGACGCCGGAGAGCCCGCACATCAGGTCGACCGTGCCGTTGCGGCCGCTTTTCAACGCCAGCGCAAAGTCACCGCGCGGCGCCAAACACAGCGCATCACGCGGGCCGAGCCCAGTCGGCGCCCCACCGCTGGCGGCGGCCGCCTGTGGCTTTGCGGCAAATACCAGCGTCGCAAAGCCGCCAACGGCGGCCGTGCCGGTCAGCGGCTGGAGCGTAAAAGTATCGCCCAGCGTCGATCGCAGATTGCTGGTCAGCGGGCCGGTGGCGGTGCCTCCCGCCCGTCCAGCATCCGCGGCGTTGAAGGCGAACACCGTGCGCGTGCCGTCGAGCGGAGCCAACGGATCGAGCGCGGCATAAAGCGTCAGCGGATCGGCAAACAGCGGATAGCCGAGCGACTCGAGAAAGAAATCGGCCGCGGCCGCCTTGGGACGTTTCGGATCCGGCGCAACCGCGTAGTAATAGCGCAGTCCGATGTCGAGCGCGGCCTGCTGCGCGACGCTCAGGTTCAGGCCAAATTGCAGACAGCCCGCGAATTGTCCGATAAACGGCAGCGTGAGGGTCGTGCCGAGCACGTAGAGAGCGCTGCCGCCCCAGCCGACGGTGAAATAGATCGACCGGCTGCCCTGCTGCGTGAACGTGAAGCAGACGTTGGCCGTGTCGATCGCGACGGGCGTGTTCGCCGCCACGAATAGGCCGATATCCTGCAGCGGAAAAGTGACCGTAAACGCCGTCGCCGGTCCAGTGCTTCCGTCCGGTTGGTAGATGGAAATGGCCGTCCCGGTGAGCAGCGGCGATCCGCCTTGCGGCTCGAACCAGACGAAACGGCTGCCGGCAAGGCGCGGGTCATCGAGGAAGGCTTGGGCCGCAGCCGCGAATGACGCTTCGGCGCCGGCCGGCAAAGCTTGCGCCAGAAACAGATACACGCCTGACTGAGGACTCCACGAATCGGCGAAGCTGATCTGCGCCGGTAGTTTCTTGACCGACGCCGGCAGCAGGTAGAACAGCCGCCTGGGCGGTGCATCGCCATTGCCCATCGCGACATAAAGCCGGGGTGCTGCCGAACTCGCTTGACTGAACTGCATCCGCGCATCCCCTGCGCCCTATCGTGGAAAGTGCGCTACATGGTCAGTTGATCGTCACGATGTCGCCGGACTGACCGTCACGACGTCGCCGGAGATCAAAGGCACGTCCCATACTGACGATGGGATGGCCGGCAAGGCACTGGGCGGGCCTAGGGAAGGCGCAACACTCACGCTTGATGACGTAACGATTTCTCCGCTCATTCGCCGTGTGACCATAATGGTCTGCAATTGCGACTTGTCGAGCAGCAGCGGGCTGAAGCGCTCGACCACATTCGCAATCGTGGTGCCGATCGGCACGTATTGCAGCGCGCTAATCGCGTTAACCGGGTTTTGCACAATCGTCACCGGAATCTCCGGCACGGCAATCGCGCGCCCGAGAAACACGACGGCAATCGTCGGCGGCGTGCCGCCGCTACCGATGTTTGGATATGAAGTCGTCGCCGCATTGAGGTAGGCTAAGGTGGCAGCGCCAACCAGGACAACGTTATCGGCGATGGCGAGGTCGCCGGGCGTAGTCGGCGCCGAAATACTAGGCGGATAGAACAGGCGCCAGTAGGTACGTGCCCCCGCAGTGGGCTGCAGATCGATGGTGCCGCCGGCAACGATCGGCGAACTCGCGGGGCCGGTGATGGTCGGCGATTTGATGGTCGAGAGGAACGGGTCGAAACCGACGAGGCGCCTCCCGTTTGCACTCGGGACGGAGCCGACAATGATGCGCTGGCTGTTGTTGCTGACATAGCCGTCGAGCGGCGACTGCGGCGAGATGTACTGGCTGACCTGCGTATCGAGACGCAATTGCATGCCGGGTCGGATGTCGACGTAAGGCGTCGTTCCGGCGGCCAACCCGGGCGACAGCGAAAAGCGGTAGAACAGCGTCTCGAGCGGCGGGGCGGGAAGCCAATCGGCGATCGCCTGGCCGATGCGGTAGGTCGCTCCGGGGATGAGAAGTGGCGGACTTGCGAGTTCGAGAGTGCTCTCGATCGCTTGCAGGAAAGCCGTGAAATTCGCCATCAACTGCGCACGCGCCGCGGCGGCGCATTTCCACATATTGGCGGCGTTGAGCGTGATCTGGACGAGCGTATTCGCCTGCGTTGGCGGGCCGGACGGCTGATTGGGATCATGCACGGTGGCGAAAGTGAAGTCCGTGTTCGCCGGCGGTGTGTACGACTGGCTGCCGCCGAGCCACAGCAGCTTGATCTGAACAACGATCGGCTGCGGAGTGGTGCCATAAGTAAATTGCGGCGGCAGCAGGAATGTCGCGCCGTTCGGACAGCCATTGTCCGTGCCCGTAAAAAACGGAAAGATCTGATAATTGCCGTTTTGGATCGGAAGAGGTAAAGCCATCCTGACACGCGGGCGCACGCAATGCTGCGGGCCGCCCGCCTTTCCTGGTGTCGCCGTAAGCCCGAATCGGGCTCAGGCGTGTAGCTTCTTCTTTATTTCCTCAGCGTGCCTCGCGCGCCTTCCTCCGAATTTCCTCGATTTGCTGTGAGGAGAGCGGTTGGCCTTGAATGACTATTTGGGTCGCCGCCCCTAATGGCCCCACCAGCACCGCCGAACTGTAGAAAAGGTAGAGCTGCAGGTCGGAGTTGATCTGCATTTGATTCGGGTCGATGTTGACCGGATACTGCTGTGACGTGCCGCTGGTGAAGTCCACGACCAGCGTATTTTTGCCGCCGAATTGGCCGAGTCCCGGATTTCCCGGCGACGGATTACGCGCGATGGTGACGGATGCCGCCGCGTAACCACTGGATTGTGCGATAGGCTGCAAGCTTCCCGACGGGAAATTATTGAGGATCAAGTACGGAATTTGATAAGGGGTTGCATTGAACACATAAACGTTGCCGGCCATGAGACTCCCCATTGCTTTGCGTTGAATGAGCAACCAGCATAACGCCGTCGCCGTACAGCTTCAAGCGTCATTGCCCTTGAAGTTGTGGCGCAAGGACGCAGGGCAGCAATGCAACTCAAGGGTCTGAGGACGCTAGTCTTGTTCCATTCGGCAAAATTTGTTAGCTGTTGCAGCGTTGGATTGTATCTTCTCTAAAATGCGTATTACAGATCAACAGCAGGTTGCGGCGATGCGACTGCAATCGCGCGGATTTGTGCTGCGGCGGCACGATGCCGACACGGAGTGCCGATCCATCGGATAACGGGCACGGTAGCCGCGTTGCCGAAACGCGCACGATGTGACGTTTGTATTACATTCCAAATCATGCGTGAGGCTAAGACTGGTCGTGCTTCTCTAACTGATCTTGACGATTTGCTTGCCGAAATTCTTGCCCTGCAGCAACCGTAGGAATGCTTCCGGCATTCGCCCGATGCCGCTGAGGATGTCTTCTTTGTAACAAACTTTCCCTTGCTGCTGCCACGCGCACGAACGTTTCAATGCTTCATCGCGCCTGTGCCAGCAGTCAAAGACCAGAAAGCCGTGGACGCTGGCCCGGGATCGGGCACCGGCTGAACGTCCGTGGTCCGGTTTTCCGTGGACGGCATTCCCTTCGGATAACTGGCGAGAAGCCAGCGGCGGTTCATCGCGTTATGCCTTTGTCTGCCCGTTGTTCGAAAGGTTACAGCCGCGCCGCCTTCACCTCAATGGAATGAGGCGCCGCCGTCCGCGTTGCCGGAACCGGGAAACCCCGTTCGGCGTTTAAGGCACGGAGGAGTCACCATGAAGTGCTCGAATTGTCATTGCACGATCGATCCCAAGGCCGCGTGGAAGGGCAGCGCCAGTCGCTTCTATTGCAGCGAATTCTGTGCCGATACGGAAACGCAAGACCGCGTCGGCCCGGCTCGATGCGTCAGCAAGGATGAGATCGACCGGCATTACATGGAGCGCCTGCAGAAATTGCTGCCATACGTCCGCCGCCGACCCGCCCTGGCAGCCGGTTCCCGCTCCACCGGAATCGGGTGAAACACAGAGCGATCCTATAGCCGCGTCGCTTGAAGGCATCCAGCCGGCGGCGGCGTACTTTCTCTTTATTCACTGATATTTCGCGATTCTTCATTCACTGATATTTCCCGATCCGGATGCCGTGTTGCACCTCGGCGAACGATAGCTGTGCCACGCGCAACCCCCATAATGGTTTGGCATCGTTTAGGGAACGCTCCTGCCGCGCAAGCATTAGCCGTGCAGGGAATCGCACCGAGGAGACGCCCAATGCGCGCATTTGCGCCAAGTGCGGCTGCTGCGCTTTTGATCAGCGCTCAGCTTGCCGCCACAATGGCAAAGGCCGACGACACCACGATTATTCGCCGTGGTGACGACCACGGCGACAGCACGACGGTGATCAAGAAAAAGCCGGAGCTGCCCGTACTTCCGGTTCCGCCGTCGCAAGACAAGAAGGTCATTATCCACCATGACGATGACTGACGAGGCTTAGGACCTTTTTGAACATGGTTTTGGTCTGGGCCGGTCAACACGTATCGGCCCGCCGATAAGCCCGAGGGGCACGCCGGCTCTGCGGAGGAACGTGCTGTGACAGCGGATGATCCGCCCCTGCTCGACCGCGCGGCGCACCGCAGCATTCGCGAGGTTGTCGCCGAGCGCCTGCGTGCATACTATGATTATACGCAGCAAATTCCGTTTTCCGAGCCTCTCGCGCAGGCGGTTGCGCAGTTCGAGCAAAGGTTGGAACCCGATCCTCACCCTTAGCGCCCGCGCCCGTTGCCGGGTGCGCTCGGAGCAAATATATGCAACGGCAACCGCGACATAATTGCCGCCGTTGCAGCCGCAACGGCACCGGACGGTGCGACGTTGGTTGGTATGGGTGTCTTCTTCTTCATCGGCGGCGTGACTGTGCTGGCGGGCGGCAGTCTCGCGGCTTTGTACTACCTGATGGGGCCGTCTCCTCGGCGAGGCCGCAATGGACGGAAGCGACATCCCGCCAACAGGCACCCGTTGTCGCATTGGCGCTGATTTGTTCGAAACTTTTGCAGTCCTGCGGACCGCCCGCACAAGCTGATGAGCTTATCTCGCGGTCGCGTCCGCGCCTGCGATCCAGCGATGCACAATGTCGGGCAACGGCCGGCCGGCAGCGTGCCGCTCGGTGACGAGATCGCGCATCATGCGCATCAGTTCTCTATTGCGCCGCTCATCCAATCCGACGATGGTCTCGATCGGCACGCCGCAAAAGACGCATTTGACGACCATTTGGTTGAAGGCCGCCTCGTCGAAATAGTCGGCGGGGTAGGGATTGTGGCAGGCAATCGCCTCGAATGGCGGCTGCATCGAGGACCGTGTCGCTTCGCGCGCGCGCCGCAACAGTCGTCCTGGTGCGGGAAAAACGACGAACCCTTTCAGGCAAGCCACGTGCTCGCTCAGTTCGCCGGTGAGGCAGAGCGCGTCGACACGCGTCGCAAAGGCTTGTTCATCGCCGGTCCAGGTCGCCAGAATGAGCGCGGCGCGAGCCGCCTCGTCGGCCCGCGCTGCGAACCCATCGGATACCTCATCTAGCGCCTGCGTGCGTTCAACCAATGGCATACCCGGGAAGCGGCCCGGAACGCTGTTCCCGATTGCAAGTTTGCATCGCGAGAGGGGCTAATGACGAGGAGACCCCATGAACAAGCTCGTATTTGCTGCCGTCGTTGCGGCGTCACTCGCGCCTGCCGCGGTGCTGGCCGCCGCCAGCAAGGCGGATAGAACCTTCATCACCGACGCCATCCAGGGCAATCTGGCCGAAATCCAGATGGGACAATTGGCTCAGCAGAAGGGGCAGAACGATGCCGTGAAGTCGTTCGGTCAGATGCTGGTCACCGACCACCAGGCCAATAACGACAAGGCCAAGCAGGTGGCGAGCCAGCTCGGCGTCACGCCGCCGACGCAGCCGAGCGCCAAGGAGAAAGCCGGTTACCGCAAGCTTTCCAAGCTTTCCGGCGCCGCCTTCGACCGGCAGTTCGCGCGGATGATGGTCACGGACCACAAGCAGACCATCGCGCAATTCCAGCGTGAGGCGAAAAGAACCAACGACCCGCTCGGCCAGTATGCCAGCGACTCGCTCCCGGTGCTCAAAAAGCACCTCGATACGGCCGAAAAGATCGAATCGAGCAAGAGCGCGTCGCGTTAGCGTCAGCGTGTGCGGCCGCACCCTCTTTGCCGTACCCCCGATTGCAACGGACGAAGCAACAAAGGCCGCCGCGTCCTTGTGGCGCGGCTTCCTGCAATGTCATAGAACTGGATGGGGATAAAAACCTTCTATGGGAATAAACTTTCTGAATGATAATGCTGGTTCGCTGGGCCCGGCTTGGCGTTGTTCTCCATATGCGAGTCGGCGGCCGGTGCCGCGGCGTTTCCAGGTTACATTCGAAAGTTGAGACAAGTTGCTGATCATCCTTAAGGAAAACCAATGTCCCTGTATGGGTCCTGCGGCATTGCCGATACGGTCGGGGTGAACTTCGCCGATCGCGATCAGGCGCTTTGCTATGCGTATGACGTGGTTCGGGAACTGATGGGCTGCCGCGAACCGCAAACCCGGACGTGGCGGCTCGACGTCTACGAGGACCATGACCGCCGGGTGTTCGAAATTCCGCTCGCGCGCCTGGACGAGACCCTTGACCACTTGGCTCCGCGTTGGCGCAGCAGGATCGAGGACTTGAGCGACCGTTCGCGAGCGCTTCTTGAGACCTACAGTGCGGCGCGGATCACAATGCGCTAATCGCGAGCTCTGATCGCCCGCTCGCGCGGCAAGCCGTATCTCGCCACCGAGGGAGGGCGATTGATCATTCGGGAGGGCGAGGAGGATTCCGGCCGGGTCGGCCGCGTCCGTAGGGCTGCGGCAAAAATATAGTGTCGGCGATGGAACCAATGACCCGGCCATCGGCCTTATGGAGTGGGAACCTCCGCTGCACCGCGTCCAGCGCCGCGGCGCGGGTCGGGAAAAGGAATCATGCTCGGCCAAGCCAGCGAGAAAAATGCTTTTCTTTCAGAGCTTTCAGCAGCCGAACTCGGCGCATTACGCAGCCATTTGGCGCCGCCTGAGCTGCGTGTCGGCCAATGCCTGCATTATCTCGGCGACCCGGTCGAGGAGGTGGTGTTCCCGAACTCGGGGCTGATCGCCACCACCATGCCATTGCGCGACAATCCCGGGGCCGCGGCGGCTCTGGTCGGGCGCGATGGCATCGTCGGCGCATTCCCGGCCCTGGCCACGGCGCCGGCGGCTTCCGACGCTGTGGTGCTTATCGGCGGGCAGGCGTCGCGGCTTTCTGCCGTAGCCTTCCGCTACGTGCTTGACCAGAACCCGTCGATCCGGCGGCGCGTGGCGCGGTACGCCTACGCCATGGTCGTGCAATCGCAACAGACCGCTTTGTGCCACGCCGCGCATCCAGTCGAATCGCGGATCTGCCGGTGGCTCCTGGCGATCCAGGGGCGCTGTGTGGGCGACAGGGTGCCGCTGACCCAGAGCACGCTGGCGCAGATGCTCGGCGTGCGCCGTACCACGGTGACGCTGGTCGCCGGCCGGCTTGAGGCGGCCGGTGTGCTCAAGTGCCATCGCGGCTACATGCAGATCGTCAACCAAGCCGAGCTCGAGCGACGCAGCTGTGAGTGCCACGCGCTTCTCAATGGTTACGTTGACAAGCTTTTGGCGCTAGCAGGCGAAACGCCGACGGTTGGGGAAGTCCCGGTCCGCGCCACCGCCCCCGAACGGCCCGGTCGACGCGCCATCTAGCTGAGGGGCGGATCAGCGTCGTCAAGCGGCGGCATGGCCTGCGCCGTTGCCGCTATAAGGGCTACAGCGGAATGAACCGCTCGGTCGGCCTCGGCATCATCGCCGACAATATCATCAACATCGGCCGCGCCTTG
>JASHPU010000112.1 GCA_030037885.1 Xanthobacteraceae bacterium
GCGACTCACGCCGCCCGCAGCGCGCGGAAGAACTGATCGACCTGGGCGCGGATTTTTCCGGCGGCGGCGGCGAGATCGTCCGCCACCGTCTTGACCGAGGTGGCGCTGGTCCGGGTGTTCTCGGTCGCCTCGCCAACGCTCACCACCTCGTTGACGGTATCTTTGGTGCGGCCCGCCGCAACTTCGACGCTGCGGGCGATTTCCGCGGTCGCGGCGCCCTGCTCGGTCACCGCAGTGGCGATCGCGCCTGAGATTTCGCCGATCTCACGGATGGTCCGCTCGATGCCGCCGATGGCTTGGATCGAGCGCGTGGTCGCGCCCTGCATCGCGGCGATCTGCGCGCCGATCTCCTCGGTGGCCTTGGCCGTCTGCGACGACAGCGCTTTCACCTCGCCGGCCACAACGGCGAAACCACGGCCGGCCTCACCAGCGCGCGCCGCCTCGATGGTGGCATTGAGCGCGAGCAGGTTGGTCTGTTCGGCGATATCGTTGATGAGCTTGATCACGTCGCCGATACGGCGAGCCGCTTCGTCAAGCTCTTTGACCGCATCGTTGCTGCGCGTCGCCTCGCTTACCGCCTTGGCGGCGATCGCATTCGACTGGGCGACCTGGCGGTCGATCTCCGACACCGAGGCGGCCAGCTCATCGGCTGCCGAGGCGATTTCGCGCACATTGGTCGAGGCCTCGTCGGACGCCCTGGCGGCGCCGGTCGTTTTGGTCGAAGCCAGATCGGCCGCACCGGTCAACTGCGCCGCCGCCGCCAGCATGTGCTCGAATAACCGACCGAGTTCAGACAGGCTTGCCTCGATCTCGGTACCGAAACGGGCAATCTCCGTTGCAATCTGTTCCTGGCGCTGCGCCTTCGCTTCGGCGTCGGACCGTACCTTCCGGTTCAGCTCGACATTGCGGCGCATCGCGTCCTGAAAGATCGCGATCGAACGTGCAACAGCCCCGACTTCGTCCCGGCGGTTGCCGTAAGGCACGGTCTGCGCCACGTCGCCGCCCGCGACCGCCTCGGTGGTGCGCGCGACTTCCGCCAGCGGACGCGCTATTGAGCGGTGAATGACGAACGCTCCGAACATCGCCAGCAGGAGCGCAGCGGCGCCAAGCAAAGCCGTCTCGAGCGCAGTGGCGTCGATGCCGCGCTCGATGCGGGAGTAGATGCTCCGCGAGCGAACCGCGTAAATCTGCCCCAACTTGTCGAGGTCATTGGTGAGCGCCGTGCGTACCGTTCGGTTGGCGTCGTTGTTGCCCCATTCGCTGCCGGCCGCCGGACTGATCTCGGTGCCGCGGCGCACCAGCTCGCGTCGGAAATCCTGAAACTGCTTCACCCGCGTGGCAAAGCCGGCAAAGACCTCGGCATCCTCCGGCTGTACCGATTTCTGCCACTGCTGCATGACGCCGCTGATCTTCTCGTTGAAGCGGGTCAGTCCGACCGCGAATTGCTTGGCCGTGGCGATGTCGGGCGACATGTAGATACCGCGCGATTCCATGACAACCGCATAAATCAGGCTGTTGATGCGATCGACATTCTCGGCGCCGACAAAGGACGATTCGAATTCCTTGGTCAGGGCCACATGCCGGTTGGCATGGAACAGCGCCAATCCGGCCAGCGCCAGCGTCACGGTGGCCAGCAGCGCAAAGATCACGTAGAGCTTGGCGGCGATCGAAAGGTTCACCAATTTCATGGCTTGCTCGGACGGCTTTGTACCAGGCTGCAATCTGGCGCTAAGATGTTAAGTGCGGGTTTAGCCACTGCGAACCGGTCGCCGCCTCGCCGGCGGGTTCCGCGCAGATCATCCCTTCCGCTGCACCCGACGACCCGTCAAAAGGCTTGCTCATGCGCCTGAATGTCGCCGTCCAAATGGATCCGATCGAGCGGATCAACATCCGCGGCGACTCGACCTTTGCGCTGCTGTTGGAAGCGCAGAACCGCGCCCACGCGGTGTCCTATTACACGCCCGACCGGCTCGTGCTGCGCGACGCCAAGGTGTCGGCCACGGTACGGCCGCTGATCGTGCGCGACGTCGCCGGCGATCATTTCATCCTCGGCGAACCGCGCCATGTCGCGTTGGCCTCGTTCGACGTCGTGCTGCTGCGGCAGGACCCGCCGTTCGACCTCGCCTACATCTCCACCACTCACATGCTCGACCGCATTCACCCGAACACACTGGTGGTCAACGATCCGAGCGCCGTGCGCAACGCGCCGGAAAAGCTTTTTGTCATGGAATTTCCCGACCTGATGCCGCCGACGCTGATCACCCGCAGCCTCGACGCCATCAAGGCGTTCCGCGCCGAGCACGGCGACATCGTCATGAAGCCGCTCTATGGCCTGGGCGGCCAGGCGGTGTTTCGGCTCGCCGCCGACGATCTCAATTTCGGCTCGCTCTACGACTTGTTTGCCAGCATGTTCCGCGAGCCGTGGGTGGTGCAGCGATTCCTGCCCGCGGTAAAGGACGGCGATAAGCGCATCATCCTGGTCGACGGCGAGTTCGCCGGCGCCATCAACCGCGTGCCGGCGGCCGACGATTTGCGCTCCAACATGGTGCGCGGCGGCGTGCCGACCGCGACCGAACTGACCGAGCGCGAGCGCCACATCTGCGAGCGGCTCGGGCCGCACTTGCGCGAGCGCGGCCTGTTGTTCGTCGGCATCGACGTGATCGGCGGCTTTTTGACCGAGATCAACGTCACCTCGCCGACCGGCATCCGCTCGGTCAAAAATTTCGGCGGCCCGGACATCGCGGCGTTGATTTGGGACAAGATCGAGGCGAAGCGGAATTAGTCCTGCCGCTTCATGCGCGCGCCGGCGCGGGAGCTGCGGCGCTGACGCCTGCGCCCGACGATTTGCGGACGGTGATCACCGCCAACGCCGCGATGATGCACAGCGCACCGGCGACGAAGAACGCGGGCAGGTAGGTGGAGAACTCGGTGCGCACCAGACCGGCGCCGAACGCCGCGCTGGCGGCACCGATCTGATGTCCGGCGAACACCCAGCCGAACACCATGCCGGCCTTTTCGCGGCCGAAGCGGTCGGCCGTGATTTTCACCGTGGGCGGCACGGTCGCGATCCAGTCGAGTCCGTAAAACACCGCAAACAGCGACAGGCCATAGAACGTGAAATCGGTGAACGGCAGGTAGAGCAGCGACAGCCCGCGCAGCCCGTAATACCAGAACAACAGCCAACGCGGATCGAAGCGGTCCGACAGCCAGCCCGAGCCGATCGTGCCGATGAAATCGAAAATGCCCATCATGGCGAGCACGCTCGCCGCAGTGACGGCCGGCAGACCATAGTCGTGACATAGCGTGACGAAATGGGTTTGGATCAGGCCGTTGGTGCTGGAGCCGCAGATGAAGAAGGTGCCGAACAGCACCCAGAAGATCGGCGAGCGCGCGGCGTCCTTGAGCACAACGAGCGGCGACAGCAGCAGCGACACCAAGCCGACGCCTGTAGCCGGCGGCGGCGCGACCGCGGTCTCGCCGTAGAGCGGCAGGCCGACGTCGCTCGGCCGGTCGCGCATCAACAGCAGCGCCACGCATCCGGCGAGCACCAGCATGCAGCACACCAGGACCAGCGCCATGCGCCAGCCGTAGCTGGTCGCCACCTGTGCGATCAGGGGCAGGAACAGCAATTGCCCGGTCGCATTGCTGGCGGCAAAAATGCCCATCACCAGGCCGCGGCGCGCATTGAACCAGCGCGTCGCCACCGTCACGGCCAGCACCATGGCGGTGAGCCCGCTGCCGACACCGACCACGATGCCCCACAGCAGAACGAGCTGCCACACCTTCGTCATCATGAGCGACGTCAAAAAGCCCGCTGAAATGAGGATGACCGCGCTCACCATGACGGCGCGCACGCCGTAGCGGTTCATGAACGCGGCGGCGAACGGGCCGAACAATCCGAACAGCATCAGCCGGATCGCCAACGCCGAGGATATCTGATCGTTGGCCCAGCCGAATTCGTGCTCCAGCGGTACGATCAGCACGCCCGGCGTGCTCATGGCGGCCGCGGTCACGACGGTGGTTATGAGGGTGACGCCGACGACAACCCAGCCGTAATGGATGTTGCGGCGGCCGAGCGTCGCGGCCAAAGCGGAAGAGCCCATGACCTGTCCAATAGCCTGTTCCAACGCAGCAGCCAAATGAGCAATGAGGCGAGGCGACACGCCGGCGCAACGCGACTATATCGGCGGGCGCCCTTTGAGGGGCAATGATCACGAGGGATATGGCAGCCATGCTCGCGACCGGCAGCGAACGACTTGAGCGCATGCGCGACGGCCGCGTCGTCCATGTCGGCGCCGAGCGGGTCGATGACGTCACCACGCACCCCACCTTCCGCAACGGCGCACGCACCATCGCGGCGCTGCACGATCTGAAAGCCGACCCGGCGAAGCGCGATCTGTTCAGCTACGAGGAGGATGGCGAGCGCATCGGCCTGCAATGGCTGCGCTGCCGCACGCGCGACGACCTGGCGCGCCGCATGCGCGCCATGAAGGCCGTCACCGACGCCACCTACGGGTTGATCGGCCGCTCGCCCGATCACGTCGCCGGCCTGATCACGGGACTGGTGATGCGGCCCGACTTGCTCAACGCGCTGCACGCCGGCTTCGGCGACAATCTCATCCGCTTCTATGAGTATGCGCGCAAGAACGACCTCTACCTGTCGTTCGCGGTGACGCCGGCATCCGGCATCCGCGACCGCGAGGCGCCGTGGGACAGATTCCACGGCATCGTCGATCGGCTTCTTGGCGCCGTGCCGCTCAGCGATGCATAGGGCGGGAGCGCGGTGATGAACGATGCCGTGTGGGTGGTCGCCGCCGTCGTGGTCATCTCGGCCGCCGCGCAGATGTGCACGGACCCGCGGGTCAGCAGGCTGTTCGCGGAAAAGAAAAAGCTCATGATCGCGTTCTACGCCCTGTACGGCGCCATGAGCGTCGCCGCGCTGGCGGCGTTCGTGCCCCGTGGGCAGGTCGCGGCGTTCGGCGCCTTTGCGGCCGTGCTCGCCTGGATCGGTCTCGGCGGACTGGCTTACTTCCGCTTCACCGCGCCCCCGTCGGCACCACCGCGGGTCATGCATGTCGGCGCCCCGGATGTTCTGGGGCTTGTCGTCGTCACCGCCGGCATGGCTCAGGCGATGCTGCTGGCCTAGACATTTGTTCATGGATTGTTCTTTACGCCGTTGCCGAGCTGGGCTAGGATGGATGATCGGCAGGGGCGGTCGGATGGTCCAGCGCGTCTCCACGGTAGCGTTCGAAGGCATCGAGGTGCGGCCCGTGGACGTGCAGGTCCAGGTCGCGCCCGGCATGCCGGCTTTCACCATTGTCGGCCTGCCCGACAAGGCCGTGTCGGAAGCGCGCGAGCGCGTGCGTTCGGCCTTGATCGCGTCCGGGTTGGCGCTGCCGGCGCGCCGCATCACCATCAATCTCGCGCCCGCCGATCTGCCCAAGGAGGGCAGCCATTACGATCTACCGATCGCGCTCGGCCTGATGGCGGCGATCGGCGCCATCCCGCATGACGCGCTTTCGGGCTTCACGGTGCTCGGCGAACTCGGCCTCGACGGCTCCATTGCTCCGGTGGCCGGCGTACTGCCGGCTGCGATCGGCGCCAATGCACGCGGCGAAGGTTTGATGTGCCCGGCCAAAAGCGGGCCGGAAGCCGCCTGGGCCAGCCCCGACATCGAGATCATCGCCGCATCGTCGCTCATTGCGCTCGCCAATCATTTCAAGGGCACGCAGGTGCTGTCGCGGCCGCAGCCCAAGATTTTGGAGGTCGAAGGCGCAGCCCTCGACCTCGCCGACATCAAGGGCCAGGAGAGCGCCAAGCGCGCGCTCGAAGTGGCGGCAGCGGGTGGGCACAATCTGCTCTTGGTCGGACCGCCTGGAGCCGGAAAATCGATGCTGGCGGCGCGGCTGCCAACCATTCTGCCGCCGCTTGCACCAGCCGAATTGCTCGAAGTCTCGATGGTCGCGTCGGTCGCCGGCGAGATCGAGGGCGGCGCGCTGACCAATCGCCGGCCGTTCCGCTCGCCGCATCATTCCGCCAGCATGCCGGCTCTGGTCGGTGGCGGACTGCACGCACGGCCCGGTGAGGTGTCGCTCTCGCATCACGGCGTGCTGTTTCTCGACGAGCTGCCCGAATTCCAGCCGCAGGTCTTGGATTCGCTGCGCCAGCCGCTGGAGACCGGCGAGATCTCGATCGCGCGCGCCAATCACCGCGTCACCTATCCGGCGCGCTTCATGCTGGTCGCAGCGATGAATCCGTGCCGCTGCGGACGCGCCAACGAACCCGGCTATGCCTGCCGCCGCGGCCCCAATGGACGCTGCACCGCCGATTATCAGGCGCGCATTTCCGGGCCGCTGCTCGATCGCATCGACCTGCACATCGAGGTTCCGGCGGTCACTGCCGCCGATCTCATCCTGCCGCCGCCGACCGAGGGCAGCCACGAAATCGCCGAGCGGGTCGCGCTCGCCCGCGAGCGTCAGGCGGCGCGCTATGCGGCCATTGGCCTACCGAACGTGCGGACCAACGCCGCAGTTTCCGTAACCGTCCTGGAAGACGTCGCCAAGCCGGATGCCACCGGCCTCTCGCTGTTGCGCGAGGCCGCCGACGCCATGCGGCTGTCGGCGCGCGGCTATCACCGCGTGCTGCGCGTGGCGCGCACGCTGGCCGACCTCGACGGCGCCGACAAAGTCGGCCGCGCGCACTTGGCCGAGGCGTTGTCGTATCGGGCATTGGCCGACGAGGTGCGGCGAGCGGCCTGAAGCTGGCGCAGCCTAGCCCGACCCGTTCGCCACATGGATGGTGCCGCGCATGCCGATCGCCGCCAAAAATTCCTGGCGCGTTTCGGCGTGGTCGCGGAACACGCCGAGCATGCGGCTCGTCACCATGGTGACACCGGGTTTATGCACGCCGCGCGTGGTCATGCATTGGTGCGTGGCCTCGGTCACGACGGCAACGCCATGCGGCTTGAGCACCGCGTCGAGGCACGCCGCGATCTCGGCGGTGAGCTTCTCCTGAATCTGCAGCCGCCGCGCATAGACCTCGACCAGGCGCGCCAGCTTGGAAATCCCGACCACGCGATTGCTCGGCAGGTAGCCGATGTGGATGCGGCCGATGATCGGCGCCATGTGATGCTCGCAATGCGACTCGAAGCGGATGTCGCGCAGCACCACGACCTCGTCGTAGCCTCCGGTCTCCTCGAACGTGCGCTTGAGGTAGTCCTGCGGCTCGTCCTTGTAGCCGGCAAACCATTCCTCGTAGGCGCGGACCACCCGCGCCGGGGTGGCGCGCAAACCCTCACGGTCGGGATCGTCGCCGGCCCAGCAAATGAGCGTGCGTACCGCCGCCTCGGCCTCGGCCCGCGTTGGCCGTTCCGGCCGCGCAGGCCCCGCGGCAGAATGCCCGCGTGAGCGCCTGTTATTAACCGCTTTATCCATCCGAATTCTCCGGCCGCACCGAACGCATCGGCCATCGTGCTCGACGGTCCGGGGGGCGATGTTAACAAACCGGCAACCTTCGCTCCAATCGCACTTCCACGCCCTTGGCGCCTGCAAGGGATGCGCAACGTTCATAAGGCACAATCTGCGTAGCGTCGAACGAAAACGAAAGCGCTGACCACGGCGCCCTGCGGCCGCAGATCGCGCGCCGAGCGGGATGGGACCATGCGGCAGCGCGCCACTCTGCGAAAACCCGCCATTATCACCCGCCGGCTGATCTCGCTCGTCATTCGCGCCGCCGCCATCACCTCGATGGCGTTCGGCATCGCCTTCGGCTTTCTTTCCGGCACCATCGGCCAGCGCGGCTCCTACGATCCCTACACATTCGCCATCGGTGTCTCGGCGCTGTTCGGCGGTGCGTGCGGCGCCATCGGACTGTTATTGTCGCGCATCTCCCGGATGAAAAAAGAGCTGCGGCATCTGGAGACCCGCCTGGACGAGGCCGCCGACCGCAACTGGCAGATCAAGGAAGCCGAGGAGCGCGCCAAAAGCTTTTTCGAGGCGCAGGACGACGTCATCGTCCGGCGCGACGGCGATGGCGCCGTCACCTACGTCAACGACGCATTCTGTACGCTTGCCGGCCAAAGCCGCGGCAGTCTGCTGGCGACCAGCTTCACTTTGCCGGTGCTTGAGCGGAGCGACACGACAGTGCTGGCCGACGGCACCCGTGCCTATGACCAGAAAATCGCCGCTCCGGACGGCGCGCGCTGGATCGCCTGGCGCGAGGTCACGGTGCGCTCCGAAGCCGGCACCGAAGCGCAAAGCGTCGGGCGCGACGTCACCGACCGGGTCGAGGCCGAGCGGGCGCTCGCCGAAGCGCGCGATCAGGCCGAAATGGCAAACCGCGCAAAGTCGCGCTTCCTTGCCATGGTGTCGCACGAGATCCGTACGCCGCTGAACGGCATTCTCGGCATGGCCGATCTGTTACGCGACACGCCGCTCTCGGCCGAACAAACAACTTACCTCAGCGCGGTCAAAAATTCCGGCGACACGCTGCTGGCGCTGATCGACGAGATCCTCGATTTCTCGAAGATCGAAGCCGGCCGGCTCGACTTCGCGGCGCGGCCGTTCGGGCTTGCGGCTTTCGTCGAAGAAGCGGTCGAACTGTTGGGCCCGCGCGCCCAGCTCAAGGGCTTGGAAATCTGCTGCTATGTGGACGAGCGCCTGCCGGCGCGCGTCGTCGGCGATGCGGCGCGGTTGCGCCAGGTGCTGTTCAATCTCGCCGGCAATGCCATCAAGTTCACCGAGAAAGGCGGCATCTTCATCATTGTCGAGCCTGCCCCGTCGCCCGACACGATAACGATCGCGGTGCGCGACACCGGCATCGGCATTGCGCCGGCAGATCGGACTCGCGTCTTTTTTGAGTTCGAGCAGGCCGACGGCGGCGCGGCACGCAAGTTCGGCGGCACCGGGCTCGGCCTTGCCATCTCGAAGCGCATCGTCGAGAGCATGGGCGGCACGATCGATGTCGAGAGCGCGCCGGATCAGGGTTCGACTTTCCGCGTCAGCGTGCCGTTGCCGCGCGCCGGCGACGCGAACGAGCCGCAATTTGCGGCGCCCGATCTCAGCGGCCAGGATATTCTCATCGTCGCGCCGGGCGCCATCGAAGCCTCGCTTTTGGCGCGCCACCTGCAGCGCTGGGGCGCGCGTACGCAGATCCTCCCGGACGAAAAGGTCGCGGCTGCTTTGTTGCCGGAGCAGCCCTGGGCGGCGGTCTTGGTCGACCAGGCGCTGGGCACGACGGCGAGCGCCGCGGTTGCCCAAATAGCGGCCGCCGTGCCGCGGCGGATCGTGCTGCTGGCCCCGGCGATGCGCAGTGAACTTGCCGCGCTGCGGGCGGCGGGATTTTCCGGCTACCTGATCAAGCCGGTACGCGCCGCTTCGCTGGCCGCGCGTTTCGCCGACGGCGACGCGTTTGATGCCGCGCCGGCCGCCGAACCCGTCGATGCTCACGACACGACACGGTCCGCTGCCGGGCTGTCGGTCCTCGTCGCCGAGGATAACGAGATCAACGCGCTGCTGACGCGCGCGCTCTTGGTCAAGCTTGGCCATCGCCCGACCATGACGGGCAACGGCGCCGCAGCAGTCGACAGCTGGCTTGCCGCCCGTACCGCGGGCACGCCCTACGACCGGGTGCTGATGGACCTGCACATGCCGGGCGTGGACGGCCTCGAAGCAACGCGTCGCATCCGCACGCTCGAAGCCGAGCAGAACGGCCCGCGCACGCCGGTCGTTGCGCTCACCGCCAACGCGTCGGCCGAAGACCGCGATGCCTGTCTCGCCGCCGGCATGGATGGATTTCTGGTCAAGCCGCTCGACCGCGATCGCCTCGCCGCGGCGCTTGCCGCGGCCGACAAGGCGGCTCTGGCGGCATAATCATTTACGAGCTCTTGTGGTTCTGCTGGATCGAGCCGTCAATCAAATCCCGGGTTGAAGCCCCACAATAGGTGAGACAATGAAATTGCCATATTCGTACAATCGTCGTTTGAACACCGCTTCCGGACTATTCTTGTTCAGGATCATAAGAAGCTGATCCGTCAACTTTTCGCCCAAACCCAGTGAGCATATCCTTTTTGTGATGCCATCGTAAAATTCACTCGGGAGCTCCGGAGCCATTGCACGTAGGCGGCGCATTTCTTCGGAAGCTGGCCCAAACCCGCTTTCAACAAGCTCGAATAACCTGCCAAGCCACGCGACGAAATGTTGTGACAGCGGGGGCAACTCCTGGAGTATCGAAATCTGTTCTCGCAGCTTTTATGATTCGGCTTCCCTGTCGATCCGCTTACTCAAGATCATCCAAACTTTCTCATTGAGCGTTCTTCATTTCTAAACGTCTTGTGATAACCAAGGAGATTTCGCTCTTGGATTCGAACATGCCGTTTTGGATCGGAAACTGCATACCCGATGCGCTGGGCTTCGCGATTATGGCGGTTGAGAATTGAAATTGTTTGGCTTTCGGCTTTTGGGTCGACCACATAACAAAATCCAACACCCATGTTAAACACTTCAAACATTTCATAATCCGGAACCTGGGCATGACGCTGGATGAGACAAAATATCGGATGGGGCTCGATTAATCGGTCGATTTCGAAGCCGACTTTTGCCTCGACCCGAGCCAAATTGAGCAAGCCATCGCTGGTGATGTTTATGAGCGCTTTGATGCCTTCCACGCTCTGCAAGATTTCCATTGCTTCCGGCACATAGATATCCGTTGGACGCAGAAGTTCTTCTCCCAAAGTTACGGTCAAGTCGTCGAATTTGTGATCCATTCGATATGATTGATCTTCAAAAAAAGCTTTGCGTGCCAGCGACAGGCCGTTGCTGTGTATCCCGTTGCTGCGCACGCCGATAACAACATCCCCTTCCGTTACGTCCCTGCCACACACGACCTTATTGAGCTCGACTTGACCAATGGCCATGCCAACGAGATCAAAGCCATTTACGATGTCTTTCAGCTGAGCCGTCTCCCCCCCGGAGATCGAAATGCTTGCTCTTTCGGCGCCGACGCACAGGCCCGCCCCGATTTCATCCAGCATCGAGGCATCGACCTTTTCAATTGCAATATAGTCTACGAGAGAGAGCGGCTTTGCTCCCACGCAAATCATGTCGTTGACGTTCATTGCGACGCAATCAATGCCGATAGTGTCGTATTTCTCCATCATCGTGGCAATCATCGTCTTAGAGCCGACACCGTCCGTGCAGATCGCTATCCCTGTCCCGTTCGATTCAACGACATTCGCAAAATAACCGATTGGCAGGATCACCCGACCCGGGCCGTGCTTTGGCCAGGTCCGTTGAACCCGCTCGATTATGTGATCGAGGCCCGCGGCCGCCTCCGCGGTGTTCACGCCGGTCTGCTTATAAACTTCCTGTCGCACTTCTACGGACCTGCGGTCTTGAGAACCCAGCCTTGAAACCGTTACCACATCTCGATCGTTCCGTGCCATGGGTTTCAATCCCGCTCCATTGACTTTGCCGTAAGCGCCTCACCGGTTTGGCACCTCATGCCCGTCCAGATATGCGACGATAGCCCGCCTCACGGTCCGCCCTACGGAACGGTCCTGCCGGCCCACCAGGTCATAAGGCGCCGGTCATCACGCATTTGCAGGCGTGCGGAAGTCGGTCGGAGATTCGTTTTGGCCTTCGACGCTTCATGATTCAGCTTGAATCATTTTGAGTCGAATTTCAACCATATTTGGACATATGGACCAAACGGCCCCCAAGATGTTGAGAACTGGCCGCAATTGCGAGGTTCGTAGACCTCACAGCCGCCGCAGCGCCACTTGCTCGACCTGGTGGGTCTCGCCCTTCTTGAGGACCAGATCGGCGCGCGGCCGCGTCGGCAAAATGTTTTCGCGCAGATTGACCAGATTGATGCGGTTCCAGATCGACGTCGCGGTGGCGACGGCGTCGGCATCGGACAGCTTGGCGTAACGGTGAAAGTACGATTTCGGATCCGCAAACGCGGTGCCGCGCAAGGTCAGAAAGCGGGTGACGTACCAGGACAACAGCACATCCTCGTCGGCGTCGAGATAGATTGAAAAATCGAAAAAGTCCGAGACGAACGGTATCGCCTTGCCGTCCTTCGGCAGGCGCCCGGCCTGCAGCACGTTGAGGCCCTCGACAACGAGGATCTCGGGCCGGTCGATCTCGATCCACTGGTTCGGCAGCACGTCATAGACGAGATGCGAATAGACCGGCGCACGCACCGGGCGATAGCCGGCTTTGATGTCCGAAAGAAACCGCAACAGCGCCGGCAGGTCGTAGCTCTCCGGAAAGCCCTTGCGCTCCATCAAACCTTCGCGCTCGAGGATCGCGTTGGGATAGAGGAAGCCGTCGGTGGTGATGAGATCGACCTTGGGCACGTTGGGCCAGCGCGCCAGCAAGGCCTGGAGCACGCGGGCGGTGGTGGATTTGCCGGCCGCCACCGAGCCGCCGACCCCGATGATGTAGGGCGTCTTGGCGTCTTCAGTGCCGAGAAATCCCTGCTGCGCGCGAAACAAGCCCTGTGTGGCGGCGACATAAAACGACAGCAGGCGCGACAGCGGCAGATAAATCTCCTCGACTTCGGAAATGTCGAGCCGGTCGTGCATGGAGCGCAGCCGCGCGATCTCCTCGGGGCGGAGCGTCATCGGCGTGTCGGCGCGCCGTTCCGCCCATTCGGCGCGTGAGAACGCGCGATAGGGCGACAACTCCGTTTCGGTGCGCTGCTCCATGCCGCCCCCTAGCCGCTCTTTCGCGACGCCTTCTCGTCCAAGCCGGACTGGCGCGTGCGCGCCTCAAGCTCGGCCTCGACTTCGGCGAGCGCAATGCCGCGGGCGCGCAGAACGACCAACAGGTGATAGAGCACGTCGGCGGCTTCGGCGACCATGCGCTCGCGGCCCTCGGCAACCGCCGCAATCGCGGCCTCGACCGCCTCCTCGCCGAGTTTTTTGGCGCAATGGGCGACGCCGCGGTCGAGCAGCTTGCGCGTGTAGGATAGATCCGGGCTCGCTTGCGCGCGCTCCCGAACGCGACCTTCAAGATCGTTGAGCGTAAAACCGGCCATCGTCGGCACCTTTGCGGGGTTCCTTATCACCTTCGTCCAGGTGCCGGGAGAGGCCGATCATGGATCAAGCCGCATCGGCAGGCCGGCGCGAGCCATATAGTCCTTGGCTTCGCGCACGGAATGCTCACCGAAATGAAAAATCGAGGCGGCGAGCACGGCGCTGGCATGGCCGTCGCGAATGCCCTCGACCAGATGATCGAGGGTGCCGACACCGCCCGAGGCAATCACCGGCACGGTAACGCCATCGGCAATCGCCCTGGTCAGGGCCACATCGTAACCCTGGCGGGTGCCGTCGCGGTCCATCGAGGTGAGCAGGATTTCGCCGGCGCCGAGCGCCACGACCTCGCGCGCATAGGCGAGCGCATCGATGCCGGTCGGATTGCGGCCGCCGTGGGTGAAAATCTCCCAGCGGTCGCCCTCGCCGGGCTTCGACACCTTCTTGGCGTCGATCGCCACCACGATGCACTGGTCGCCGAATTTTTCCGCCGCCTCCTTGACGAAGCCGCGCCGCGCCACCGCCGCCGTGTTGATCGAGACCTTGTCGGCGCCCGAGGTCAACAGCGCCCGGATGTCGTCGATCGTGCGCACGCCGCCGCCGACGGTGAGCGGCATGAAGCAGGCCTCCGCGGTGCGGCGCACCACATCCAGCATGATGCCGCGGTTCTCATGGCTCGCGGTGATGTCGAGGAAGGTGAGCTCGTCGGCGCCGGCCTCGTCGTAGGCGATCGCCGCCGCAACCGGATCGCCGGCGTCGCGCAGGTTGACGAAATTGACGCCCTTGACGACGCGGCCGTCCTTGACGTCGAGGCAGGGAATGACGCGGACCTTGAACATTTCAAGCCGCGCGTGCCGAACGGACCAGCTGCAAAGCTGCGGCCGCATCAATGCGGCCGTCATAGAGCGCGCGACCGAGGATGGCACCGGCGAGTTTTTTGGCCCGCGGCGCCAGCAGTGCGCGAATATCCTCAAGCGAGGCAAAACCGCCTGAGGCAATCACCGGGACCGAAATCGCTTCACTGACGGCAACAGTCGCATCGAGGTTCGGACCTTTGAGCATACCGTCGCGGGTCACGTCCGTGTACACGATCGCCGCAACACCCACGGCCTCGAAGCGTTTGGCGACATCAAGAGCGGTCAGTTCGGAGGTTTCGGCCCAGCCCTCTATGGCCACCCTGCCGTCGCGCGCATCGAGGCCGACGGCAATGCGGCCCGGATAAGCGCGTGCGGCGTCCTTCACCAAGGCCGGATTGCGCACCGCCGCGGTGCCGATGATGACCCGCGTCACGCCCTTCGCCAGCCAGGCGTCGATCGTCGCGCGGTCGCGAATGCCGCCGCCGAGCTGCACCGGGATGCGGACCGCGGCGACGATGCGTTCGACCGCAGCGCCATTCACCGGCTTGCCGGCGAAGGCGCCGTCGAGATCGACAATGTGCAGATATTCGAAGCCCTGCGCCTCGAACGCTTTGGCTTGCGCGGCCGGATCACGGCTGAACACCGTCGCCCGCGCCATGTCGCCTTGCTCGAGACGGACGGCCTCACCGTTTTTCAGATCGATTGCCGGGAACAGGATCACGGCTTCCACTGCAAAAAATTGGCGATCAAGGCCAGCCCGAACCGCTGGCTCTTCTCCGGATGAAATTGCGTGCCGAAAACGTTGTCGCGCGCCACCACCGCGGTTAGGGGACCGCCGTATTCGGCCTCGGCCACCAGGTCGTCGCGGCGGGCGGGCTTGAGCTGATAGGAGTGCACGAAATAGGCATGGCGGCCGTCCGGCCCGAGCGGCAGGTTATGCAGCAGCGCGTGCGGCCGCACCACGTTGAGCGTGTTCCAGCCCATATGGGGAATTTTCAGCTGCGGATCGCGCGGCGCGATGCGATCGACCTCGCCGGCGATCCAGCCGAGGCCTTCGGTTATCTCATATTCACGGCCACGTTCGGCCAACAGCTGCATGCCGACGCAGATGCCGAAGAACGGCCGGCCCTTACGCCGCACCGCCTCGTCGAGTGCGGCCGTCATGCCGTCGACCGCGTCGAGCCCGCGCCGGCAATCAGCGAAGGCGCCGACGCCGGGCAGCACCACGCGATCGGCATTCGCCACGACGGCAGGATCATTCGTGACCCGGATCGGCTGGCCACATCCACCTTCGCGCGCAGCGCGCTCGAACGCTTTGGCCGCCGAGTGCAAATTGCCGGAACCGTAATCGACGATGGCGACGCTCATCGGCCCGCTCCCGGCTCCGGAAACAGGCCGACGACGTGCGGGGTCTGCGAAACGTGCGGCACGCCAGCCGGTGCGCCGCTTGGCAGGCCCGCCGTCGTTGCACTCGCTGCACCAGCCCCAGGTCGTGTGCTACGCAGCCACGCATCGAAGAAGCGCCGCTCGGCATCTTCCAGATCGTCGCCGCTGACGACGCCGACATTGCTCCAGCCGCGCCGGTGTAAAGTGAACCTGCGCAGCGTGCTTGCTTCGAGACCCACCAGGAGCGAAATCAACAAACCGACCACCGAGATCGCGGCCCGCGATGCGCCGAACGTTACCAGTGCGGCCTCAATCCCGCCGGAGATCGCCACGTAACCGATGAGGACGAGCCACATCCGGTGACACAGCATCCACAGCGGCGCCAGCAAGAACGCCCACCACGAAAAGCCGTCACGCACAAATATAAAACGCTCGGCGGCGGGCGATGCGCTCACGCGCGCCGGCGCCTCATGGACCGTATATACCGACATCGTTGTCTCCAGCCGCCCGGCGGCCGCCTTCATCCGCCCAGAGAGCCCTTAGTCGACGGCACCTCATGGGCGGCACGCGGATCAATGGCGACGGCGGTGCGCAACGCGCGCGCCAAACCCTTGAAGCACGATTCGGCGATGTGATGGTCGTTGCTGCCATAGAGCGTCGCCACATGCAGGGTCAGCGCGGCGTTGACCGCAAAAGCCTGAAACCATTCCTGCACCAGCGCAGTATCGAACGTGCCGATTTTGGCGCGCACGAAATCGACATGGAAGACCAGGAACGGCCGGCCCGATATGTCGAGCGCGACCCGCGTCAGCGCCTCGTCCATCGGCACGTGGACATCGGCGTAGCGCGTGATGCCCTTCATGTCGCCGAGCGCTTTTTTGATCGCTTGGCCGAGCGCAATGCCGACGTCCTCGGTCGTGTGGTGATGATCGACGTGCAGGTCGCCCTTGGCCTTGACGTCGAGATCGATGCGCGAATGCCGCGCCAACAGGTCGAGCATGTGATCGAGAAAGCCGATCCCGGTCGCGATCGACGCGGCGCCGCTGCCGTCGAGATCGACCGCGACCTCGACGTCGGTTTCCTTGGTGGCGCGCTTGACCGATGCCTTGCGCATGACGTGCTCCGCGGCTCAAAGGCGCGTGCCTTGTATCAGGGCTCCGTCGCTTCCGCCATCGCACGCGCGCGGCGTCGCGCGATCCGGCGCAGATTTGCATTGGCGGGAGCCAAATCCTAGATCAGGTGGTCCCTTGGCTTTATTCAAGGCCTTCGCCGCATGCATTTCCCGCAATTCGCCCACGCCGCCGGCCCGTGGCACGGCACGACGATCTTGACCGTCCGCAAGGGCGGCACGGTGGCCGTGGGCGGCGACGGCCAAGTCTCGATCGGCCAAACCATCGTCAAGGCCAACGCCAAGAAGGTGCGCCGCCTCGGCAAGGACGACGTGATCGGCGGCTTTGCCGGCGCCACCGCGGATGCGTTCACCCTGTTCGAGCGGCTCGAAGCCAAGCTCGAGCAATATCCGGGGCAGCTCACGCGCGCCGCCGTCGAGCTCGCCAAGGATTGGCGGACCGATCGCTACCTGCGCCGGCTCGAGGCGATGATGATCGTCGCCGACAAGGACGTCTCGCTGGTGCTGACCGGCACCGGCGACGTGCTCGAGCCCGAAGCCGGCGTCGCCGGCATCGGCTCCGGCGGCAATTACGCGCTCGCCGCGGCGCGGGCCTTGATCGACGGCCCGCTCGATGCCGAGGCAATCGTGCGCCGCGCGCTCGACATCGCCGCCGACATTTGCGTGTACACGAACCGGAACGTCACCATTGAAACACTGAAAGGTCCCTAATTCATGGTGCCTGTCGCGTATGCGTTTCGTCCGCTCTGCGAAAACGACCTGTCGCGTGTCGGCGGCTGGCTCACCATGCCGCACGTGGTGGAATGGTGGCCGGCCGGCGTCAAGCAGCTTGATCGCATCCGCGCTCATATGAACGACCCTGCGATCGGTCTTTTCATCGTGAGCGCGAGTGACCGGCCGATTGGCTATCTGCAATGTTACGATCCCACCGCCAAGCCAGATCATCCGTTCCGCGATCAGCCGGCCTGCACGCGCGGCATCGATCAGTTCATCGGCGAACCTGACATGATCAATCACGGGCACGGCTCGGCGCTGACCCGGGCCTTCGTGGCGCAATTGTTCGCCGCCGGTACGCCGCGCATCGTCACCGACCCCGACCCGGCCAATGGACGCGCCGTGCGCGCCTATCAAAAAGCCGGCTTTCAAGCCGAACGGCTGGTCGACACGCCGTGGGGCCGGACTCTTCTCATGGTGTGCCAATCGTGAGCGACTTCTCACCCCGCGAAATCGTCTCCGAGCTCGACCGCTTCATCGTCGGCCAGGCCGACGCCAAGCGCGCGGTCGCGATCGCGCTGCGCAACCGCTGGCGCCGCCTGCAGCTTGACGAGCGCTTGCGCGATGAGGTTTTGCCGAAGAACATTCTGATGATCGGCCCGACTGGCGTCGGCAAGACCGAGATTTCCCGGCGCCTCGCCAAGCTCGCCGGCGCGCCGTTTCTCAAGATCGAGGCCACCAAATTCACCGAAGTCGGCTATGTGGGCCGCGACGTCGAGCAGATCGTGCGCGATCTCGTCGAAATCGCCATCGCCCAGACCCGCGACAGGAAGCGCAAGGACGTGCAGGCGCGCGCCCAGCAGGCCGCCGAAGACCGCGTGCTCGATGCCCTGGTCGGCGCCGGCGCCGGCGCCTCAACCAAAGAGACGTTCCGCAAGAAATTGCGCGCCGGCGAACTCAACGACAAGGAGATTGAAATCGAGGTGCAGGCCGGCGGGGGCGGTTTGCCGCTGTTCGACATTCCCGGCATGCCTGGGGCACAGATGGGCGCCATCTCGATCGGCGACATCTTCGGCAAGCTCGGCGGCGGCCGCACCAAAACCCGCCGCGTCACTGTGCAGGAGTCTTACGACATTCTGATCAACGAGGAATCCGACAAGCTGCTCGACACCGATCAGTTGACCCAGGAGGCCATCCGGGCGGTCGAGAGCAACGGCATCGTGTTTCTCGACGAGATCGACAAGATCTGCGCGCGCGACGGCCGCATCGGCGCCGACGTATCGCGCGAGGGCGTGCAGCGCGACCTGCTGCCGCTGATCGAAGGCACCACCGTCGCCACCAAGCACGGCTCGGTGAAGACCGACCATATTCTATTCATTGCGTCGGGCGCGTTTCATATATCAAAGCCGTCCGACCTGTTGCCCGAGCTGCAGGGCCGGTTGCCGATCCGGGTCGAGCTCAAGCCGCTGACGCGAGACGATTTCCGGCGCATCCTGACCGAGCCGGAAGCCTCGCTGATCAAGCAATACGTAGCGCTGATGGCCACCGAAGGCGTAACCCTGGAGTTTTCCGAGGACGCGATCGATGCGGTGGCGGACGTGGCGGTCGCGGTGAATGCCAGCATCGAAAACATCGGAGCGCGGCGGCTGCAGACCGTGATGGAGCGCGTGCTCGACGACGTGTCGTTCGCCGCCTCTGACCGCAACGGCGAAACGGTCAAGATCGACGCCGCCTACGTGCACAAGCACATTGGCGACCTCGCCAAGAACGCTGATCTGAGCCGGTTTATTTTGTAGGCCCCCGCGTCTGCCCATAGGCGCTAACATAGGCCTGTTTCCCGGATGCGGTGCAGCGCGTTTACGCGCGTCTGCCTGACCGCGGCGCGCCGCACCGGTCAGCGTGACGCACCCCGGCACATGGCAAACCCTGGCTTTTGCCGCTAAGCTTTTGCCGGGTCCTGCCGAGGTGTCGCCATGCTGACGCGTCGCCGCCTGATTGCTTTGTCCGCCGCCTCAGCTATTGCGCCGAACGCTCTTACTGGCACCGTGCACGCACAGACGCCGGCAAGCACCTGGCCGGACCGGCCGGTGCACATGATCGTGCCGATCGCGGCCGGCGGTCCGACCGACACCAACGCCCGGATCGTCGCCGACCGCCTGTCCAAAATATTGGGCCAGCAGGTCGTCGTCGACAACAAAGGCGGCGCCGGCACCAATATCGGCAACGAGTTCGTGGCGCATTCCGACCCGGACGGCTACACCATCCTGTACGGCACCTCGTCGCTGTCGGCGAACGCGGCGCTGTATCGCGCGCTCACCTACAATCCGATGACGGATCTGGCGCCGGTTTCGCTGGTGGCCAAATTTCCGTTTTTCATGTTCGTGCCGAACTCGTCGCCGGCCAAGACGGTCGCCGCATTCGTGGCTGATGCCAAGGCGCGTCCGGGCAAGCTCATCATGGGCTCGCCGGGCACCGGCAGCGGCCCGCATCTCGCCGAACTGTTGTTCATGCAGATGGCGCGGATTCACATGACCCATGCGCCGTATCGGGGCGCCGCCCCGGCCTTCATCGATCTCATTCCGGGCCGCATCGATTGCTATTTCGGCAGCGGCGAACTCTTGACCTATTCGCGGTCCGGGCAGGTCCGCGTGCTTGGCTCGAGCGGCAGCAAAAGGTCGCCGGCGGCGCCGGACGTGCCGACCATCGCCGAAGCCGGCGTGCCCGGTTACGAGGTCGAATCCTGGCAGGGCGTATTTGTGCCGGCGAAAACGCCGGACCCGATCGTGCAAAAGCTCAATGCCGGGATCGCCAAGGCGCTTGCCGCGCCGGACGTCGTCAAGAAACTCACCGCAACGGCCTATACGCCCGAGCCCACTTCGCCCGAAGCGCTTGGCAAATTCCTGAAAGAAGACACCGCGAAGTGGAGCGCGATCATCAAGTCCGCGGGGCTGAAGATCGATTAGCCTTTCGCCTGCTCCAGGCAGATTTCGCGGATCAGGGCCATCCAGCGCTCGACCTCCGCGAAGGCGATCCTGTCGGTGCCGTTGCGCGGCGATTTCGGTTTCGGTTGATTGGACGCAATCTCTGACATGGACGCGTACTCTTACTGGTGGGCCTTGCCGAAGCGCTTTTCGCAGCCGAAATGGGCAAATGCGTGAAGACGACGCGGGTCGCGATCGTCACAGTTAACGAAGAATTTTACCGCGCGCGGCGCAAACGCACGTAGAGCGCGCCCTCACCGCCGTGGCCGACATGCGCCACCTCGAATCCGAGCACAAACGGCCGAAATTCCGGCAGCGCCAGCCAGATCGGCACCTGACGCTTGAGCACGCCGCGCTCGGCGCCGTGCTGCTCGCCGCGCGCGGCGCCCTTCCCGGTCACCACCAGTGCCAGACGCGCGCCCTCGCGCTGTGCGCGCTGCAAGAACGCCAATAGCGCGCTGTGCGCCCGCGCTTGCGTATAGCCGTGCAGATCGATGCGGCGGTCGATGGTTTCGCGGCCGCGCGCTACGCGCTGCTTGAGCCGACGGTCCAACGGCGCAAGCGGCGGAGTTTTGGGCGGCAATGGCGCGGCGGACGCTTTAACGTGAGGAAACGCGCCGGGCGCACTGGCTGGCGCCGAAGATTTTCGCTCGTCTGCCGCAGCGGCATCGCCGGCTCGCTCCGGCGCGGCATCCCGTAAGCGGCGCAGCGGTTTGATGGAGCGGGCGAAGCCGCGCCACAGCGCCTGCTCTTCTGCACTGAGTTGGCGCCGGCGAGTCACGGCGTGATCGTCAACCCGGCCAGGCTCGTCGGGCTCGGACGCGCCGACACGGCCTATTGACCGGTTTCGGTGGCGACAACTTTCCAGTTGGGATCGCGCGAGGACACATCGCGCGCGAACGTCCACAAGTCGGTCACATCGGTGACCTTTTCGGCATTGCCGTCGATCACGGCGCCGGAGCGGTCGCGCGTCGCCGAAACCAGCTTGGAGACGAAGCGGACGGTGATCTGCGCAGTCCGGCTGCGCAGTTCGGCGCCGCTGACGGCCGCGGTATCGATGGAGACGAACTTGCTCTCGACTGTTTCGCCGCGTGATTCGCGCTCGCTGATCGCAGCGTCGAAACCGTCATAGACTTCGCGCGACAGCAGGCCGCGCAACTGGCGGCGGTCGCCGGCTGCAAACGCGGTCACGACCGTCTCGTAGGCGGCACGGGCGCCGGTGAGGAAGTGCTGGACATCGAAGCTTGAGTCGGCGGCAGCGATGGCATCCAGGCCCGAAGCAGCCGGCGATCCGGTTTCAGCGACGCCTTTCCAGCGTTCCGCCGGCGGCTGCGCCACCTCGATCGTCCGCGGCGCGGTCTCGACCGGACGCGATGGCAAGGTCACCACCTTTTCGCCCGCCGGACTGCGCACCGCATCGCGCGTCGAATACGGATCGTAGGGCGGACGTTCGCGCCCGGTGCGTCGGCCCAAGACGCTGCGAAGCCGCAGGAAAATGAAAACCGCGAGCGCCAGAAAGATGATGGTGTAGATGTTATCTTCGAACACGTCTCGTATTCTTTCGGCGTTGCGCGTCGTGCCGTGTGTCATTTCGGGCGGCCGGATAGGAAAGCCGCGCGCGAGAGCCGAGTCCCCCTGTCATGTAGGCACGCCTGGGGGACCCTCCAGAGGGCCGCCATACGGAATTTGCGGCCAAGCCGTAGCTTAAACGATTGCGGACTTTTGGCCAACACACCGTGGCAGGCATGCTTACCGGACGACGTAAGCGGATGCGGAGCGCCTGAAATGCTGCTGCAAGCCCAAATCCTCGCCGTTCCAACCTCTATTCGGTCATTCGATCGAGTTCGAGCACCGGACCGGACGACGCCAACTTCAAATCGGCAGGCCGGCATTGTTCGGCCGGTTCCCCTATGTTAGCGAAGCCGCAAATGCCCGCCAGCGCGGGCCGGAGGCGAACATGTCGACGACGAATGGCGGCCCCGAGCCGCAAATGGCGATGCCCCAGGTCGGGGTCCTCACCCAGTACGTCAAAGACTTTTCGTTCGAAAATCCGCATGCGCCGCGTTCGCTGGCGCCAAGCGGCGCACAGCCCGCGATCAATATTCAAGTCAATGTCGAGGCGGCGTCGGTCGCGGAGACCGATTTCGAGGTGACGCTGCGCATCGAGGGCAAGGCCGAAGCCCAGGGCATGCTGCTGTTCAACTTCGAGCTGGTATTCGGCGGCCTGTTTCGCGTTCAGAACGTGCCGGCCGACAGTATCCAGCCGTTCGTCATGATCGAGTGCCCGCGGCTGTTGTTCCCGTTCGCGCGCGAGATCATTGCCTCGGCAACGCGCAACGGCGGGTTTGCACCGCTCCTGCTCAACCCGATCGACTTCGTCGCGCTGTATCGCCAGCGTTTGGCGAGCCCATCGGCGAGTCCGTCGCCGCCAGAGCCGCTCGGCCAAGGCTGACTTGACCAAGGCTGACGTAGTCGAGCCAGATCGCATTGTCTCCGAGGGTTGCGACAAAGCGACGGTGCTCGGCACGGTCTTCCGCCGAAATGCGCTCAGGGAGCGGCAGCGGACGTTCGCGCAGAATAATCGGCGCACCGGCGGTCAGCGCGGGCGCCGCCGCCTGCGATAGAACGAGTTGCGCCTGCCGCGCACCGATCAACTCGATGTAGACCTCGGCCAAAAGTTCGGCGTCGAGCAGCGCCCCGTGCTTGGTGCGGCGGGAATTGTCGATGGCATAGCGCACGCAGAGATCGTCGAGGCGGTTCGGCGCGCCGGCATGCTTGCGGCGCGCCAACAGCAAGGTGTCGACGATCCGGTCGCGGCTTACCAAGGCGTGACCGGCGCGCTCCAACTCGGCGTTGAGGAAGGTGAGATCGAAGACTGCATTGTGGGCGACCAGCCGCGCGTCGCCCAGGAACGCCACGATCTCCTCTGCCCGCTCGGCAAAACGCGGCTTATCGTTGAGAAACTCGACAGTCAGGCCGTGAATCTCCCGCGCCGCTTCCGGCATGTCGCGTTCGGGATTGAAGTAGCAGTGAAAGGTCCGGCCGGTCGGAAACCGATTGACGAGCTCGACGCAGCCGATCTCGACCAAGCGATCGCCTTGCAGTGGATCGAGCCCGGTGGTCTCGGTGTCGAAAACGATTTCCCGCATGTTTTAACGCCCGCCTGCGCCCGTTTGCCACGGCGCGGCTGCGAATCAGTGCCGCCGCGGCTGCATTTTAGCGACGGAACGCAAAATGTCGCGCACCTGCGCGCGGGCATGCTCGAAACCGTGCGAGCTGTCCACGATGAAATCGGCACGCCGGCGCTTTTCCGCGTCCGGCGTCTGCTTGGCCAAGATCGCGGCAAACTTTTCCTCGGTCATGCCGGGACGCTCGAAGACACGACGCCGCTGCAGCTCCGCCGAGGTCGAGACCACCACCACGGCATCGCAGCAGTGTTGCAGGCCGGTTTCGAACAATAGCGGCACATCGAGGACCACGATGGCGGCGCCTTGCGCCGCCTGCTCGGCCAAGAATTCGTCTCTGGCCTTACCGACCAGCGGATGCACGATGGCTTCAAGCCGCGCCAACGCCTTGGCGTCGTCGAGCACGCGCGCGGCAAGTTTCATTCGGTCGACCTTGCCGGCCGAGGTCGAACCCGGAAAGGCCTGCTCGATCGCCGCCACAGCCGCGCCCTCATAGAGCGCATGCACGACGGCATCGGAATCGTGCACCGGAACCCCTTCTTCGGCAAAAAATCGAGCAGCCGTTGATTTGCCCATTGCCACCGAGCCGGTCAGGCAAAGCACGAAAGGGCGTTGCGGACGGCCGCTCGTTTGACTCATGCCAGCAACCATCCCCGCCGGCGCAGAAAATCCAGCACTTCCAAAAGCGGCAGTCCCAATATGGCGAAATAGTCGCCCTCTATTCGGTCGAACAAAAGGCTGCCCAGGCCTTCGAGCTGATAAGCGCCGACGCTCTCAGTGGCGGCATGACCGGCGGCGTCGAGATAGACATCGAGAAACTGGTCAGAGAGCATCCGCACGGTCAGCCGCGCTACGCTGACGTGTTCGAAAATCACGGCGCTATTTTGCACGAAGGCCACGGCCGAATGGAGCGTATGAACCCGGCCGGAGAACGCCCGAAGCTGCGCCAGGGCTGCGGCGCGATCCGCCGGCTTGGCGAACCGCTTGCCGTCGAACGCCAGAACCTGATCGGCGCCCAGGACGAGGCGCCCGGGATGACATCGGCCTACCGCAAGAGCTTTTTCGCGCGCCAACAGCGCCGCAATGGCGGCCGGCTCGCTGTCGGCTGCACCGGCTTCAAGCGCCCGTTCATCGAGATCGGCCGCCTCCACGTCGAGCGCAATCCCGGCGGCCGTCAGCAAATTACGCCGCACTTTGCTCTTTGACGCAAGCAAGAGCGGATCGGCGGCAAGCCAGAACGGCATCGCTCACGATGCCTTGCGCCGGCGCCGCTCCGCAAGGTGCGCCAGCACCGCTGCGGCCGTCTCCTCGATCGAGCGGCGGGTCACGTCGATCAGCGGCCAATTGTGCCGCGCGCAGAGACGACGCGAGGCGGCAACTTCCTCGGCGACGGCGTCGCGGTCGATATACTGATCGTCCTCGCGATGCGCTTTCAGCCCGAGCAATCTGTTCTGGCGGATCTGCACGATGCGCTCGGGACTGGCATAGAGACCGACAATCAACGGGCTTTGCAGGTGCTCGACCTGCGGCGGCAGCGGCAGACCGGGCACAAGCGGCACATTGGCGGTCTTCACGCCGCGGTTGGCGAGATAGATCGAGGTCGGCGTCTTCGAGGTCCGCGAAACGCCGACCAGGACGATGTCGGCTTCCTCCAAGTCGTCCGCCTGCTGCCCGTCGTCATGCAGCATCGTGTAGTTGAGTGCGTCGATGCGCCGGAAATATTCGGCGTTGAGCGTGTGCTGCGCGCCGACCTTGTGGGTCGTCTCGGCGCCCAGATAGGCCTGGAAAAGGTGCAGAACCGGCCCAAGGATCGATAGACACGGCAGGCCAAATTCGCGGCACTTCATCTCGAGCAACGCCGCCAAGTCCTCCTCCAGCAAGGTGTAAAGCACGATTCCCGGCGATTCTTCGATTTCCGCGAGCACCCGGTCAAGCTGCTTTTGCGTGCGCACCAGCGGATGCATATGCTCGACCGGCATGACCCGGACGTATTGCGCGGCTGCCGCCCGCGCCACGGTGATCAGGGTCTCGCCGGTCGAATCCGAGATCAAGTGAAGATGGAAGTAACCCGCAGCTTGGACCATTGGGAGGACCGGATAACCTGTCGATAAAATGGGAGAAGGCCACGCCGGGCGCGCTTGCGCAAGCATTATGGGTGGGCGGCCCGCCGGTTCATCCACACGGCTGCCGCGCTGCAATGATTCACAGCGGTTGCGGCCATGACTGGTGAAATGTGGAAAGGCCTCGCTGTCCCGACCCCAATAGGCGGCAATCATTGATGAATCCATCCACATGCCGCGATCGGCATTGGCCCGAAACAGCGGGTAAACGCATTTGTGCGTTAATGACGTGTGGGTATCGAGGTGTGAGTCCAATCAACTGCCCAACCTCTACAACAATCTCTTTTAGATATGATTTGATTTAGGATAGAGGCATGTCGGAAACATCCCCGAAAAAGCCGATCCTGCGTGTCTTGGGAGGCGAATGCCCGGCGAGTCCGCCGATCTGGCTGATGCGTCAGGCCGGCCGTTACTTGCCGGAATACCGGGCCATTCGCGAACGCACCGAGAGTTTTCTCGATCTGTGCTTCAATCCGAGGCTTGCGGCCGAGATAACATTGCAACCGATACGGCGGTTCGGTTTCGACGCTGCGATCCTCTTCTCCGATATTTTGCTGGTCGCCTATGCGCTCGGTCAGCGCTTGAGCTTTGAGGCTGGCGAGGGACCGCGGCTTGATGCGCTCACGGAGCCGGTGGATTTGATGAGGTTACGTCATGAACTCGATCAGAGTGTCCTGGCGCCGATCTATGAGGCGATCGGGCTGGTCAGGACCCAACTGCCGCCGCATGTGGTGCTGCTCGGCTTCTGTGGTGCTCCCTGGACCGTTGCGACCTACATGATTGCCGGCCGTGGCACCGCAGATCAGCTTCCGGCACGGTTGTTTGCGTACCGCCACCCGCAGGCTTTCGCCAGCCTCATGGATTTGCTCATCGAATCGTCGATAAGTTATTTGGTGAGGCAATTCGAATCCGGTGTCGATGCCGTGCAGATTTTCGATACCTGGGCGGGGCTGTTGCCGAGCGATGAATTTTACCGATGGTGTATCGAACCATCCGAAAAAATCGTCGTAGGCGTGCGGCGGCAAGTTCCTGCGGCCAGGATCATCGGTTTTCCGCGCGGCGCGGGCACCGAACTTCCCCGCTATCTGGCCGCAGTTGCAGTCGATGCCGTTGGACTGGACTGGATGATCGATCTTGCGTTTGCCCGCGACCATGTTCAAAAGCTTCGTCCCGTTCAGGGCAACCTCGATCCGCTTGCACTCCTCGCTGGCGGAGCGGCACTTGATCATGCTGTCGATTCGATTTTGCGGGCATTTGGCACTGGACCGTTTATTTTCAATCTCGGCCATGGCGTCCTGCCGGATACGCCGCTTGAGAATGTCGAGCGGCTCATTGAGCGCGTGCGCACGGCGAGCCGCGGGCTGAGCGGGAATTCGAGCGACGGTCGGCGAACGTCATGATTTATCCTTGGCTCAAGGCTTTCCACATCATCGCCGTCATCGCCTGGATGGCGGGCATGCTGTATCTGCCGCGGCTGTTCGTCTATCACTGCGCGGCGGAGCGGGGCTCGGTTCAGTCGGAAACCTTCAAGGTGATGGAGCGCCGCCTGCTCCGCGCCATCATCAACCCGGCGATGATCGTCACTTGGCTGTTGGGGCTCTGGCTGGCCTGGCAGGGCCACTGGTTCGAATCAGGGTGGCTGCAGGCCAAGCTCGCTCTGGTCCTGGCGATGTCGGCCCTGCACGGTTTTTTCGCCCGCTGGGTTAAGGCTTTTGCCGCCGATGCGAACACCCATTCGCAAAAATTCTATCGAATTATCAATGAAATACCGACTATCCTGCTGATCGCGATCGTGATTCTCGTGGCCGTGAAACCGTTCTGATCGATGGGCGTTGCCAGTGCATAGTCCGTCCCGGCTCTTGCCTGAAGCCCGGTCTTTTCCTATCTTGTACTCATCCCACCGAACGTAGGCGGATGCAGTTTAAGTCCTGGCGCCGGACAGACCGGAGCCGATGAATGCATCGGGGTTCGGGGCCAAGCTCCCGCGACCAACGGCCTGCGACCTCCCTTCCGTCAGCGACGCTGCGACCCAAAAGCCCGCCGCTGGCGCTCTCTCCACAGGAAACCCCCCCATGCGGGAAATGCGACTCCAAGAACTCAAGACCAAGACTCCGGCGGAGCTTGTCTCCTTCGCCGAGGAGCTCGAGGTCGAAAATGCCTCGACCATGCGCAAGCAGGAGTTGATGTTCGGCATCCTCAAGCAGCTGTCGGCGCGCGAAACCGATATCGTCGGCGAAGGCGTCGTCGAAGTGCTGCCGGACGGTTTCGGCTTTCTGCGCTCGCCGGAGGCCAACTATCTGCCGGGGCCGGACGACATCTACGTTTCGCCCTCGCAAATCCGCCGCTTCGGGCTGCGCACCGGCGACACCATCGACGGCCATATCCGCAGCCCCAAGGAAGGCGAGCGCTATTTTGCCCTGCTCAAGGTCAACTCGCTCAATTTCGAGGACCCCGACAAGGCGCGCCACAAGGTCAATTTCGACAACCTGACGCCGCTCTATCCGGACGAGTGGCTGAAGATGGAATACGAGGATCCGACCAAGAAGGATCTTTCGGCGCGGGTCATCGACATCGTCGCCCCGGTCGGCAAAGGCCAGCGCGCGCTGATTGTGTCGCCGCCGCGCACCGGCAAGACCGTGCTCCTACAGAACATCGCCCACTCGATCACGCACAATCATCCGGAGTGCTACCTGATCGTGCTGTTGATCGACGAGCGGCCGGAAGAAGTCACCGACATGCAGCGCTCGGTGAAGGGCGAGGTGATCTCCTCGACCTTCGATGAGCCGGCGGTGCGCCACGTCCAGGTCGCCGAGATGGTCATCGAGAAGGCCAAGCGGCTGGTCGAGCACGGCCGCGACGTCGTGATCCTGCTCGACTCGATCACCCGCCTCGGCCGCGCCTACAACACCGTGGTGCCGTCCTCAGGCAAGGTGCTGACCGGCGGCGTCGACGCCAACGCGCTGCAGCGGCCGAAACGCTTCTTCGGCGCCGCCCGCAACATCGAGGAAGGCGGCTCGCTCACCATCATCGCCACCGCGCTGATCGACACCGGCAGCCGCATGGACGAAGTGATTTTCGAAGAGTTCAAGGGCACCGGCAATTCGGAACTCATTCTCGACCGCAAGGTCGCCGACAAGCGCACCTTCCCGGCCATGGACATCACCCGCTCCGGCACCCGCAAGGAAGAACTCCTGGTGCCGCCGGATCAGCTGAAAAAGATGTACGTGCTGCGCCGCATCCTCAACCCGATGGGCACCATGGACGCCATCGACTTCCTGCTCGACAAGCTGCGCAACACCAAGAACAACGGCGAGTTCTTCGACTCGATGAATACGTAAAGGGGGCGGCGGCATCGCCGCGCCGGCGACTGCGGTGTCTGCTTTTCCGGGCGCGTCGGGCGATCATCGGACATTTGCAAAACGTGGCCAAATCGCGCGAATGACCCCAAGCGTCCGATCGACGGCCGATCTTGTTGTGCTGCGCAATGTCTCCTCGCCCCAACTGGAGCGCAATGCTACATTGCCTTGTTCTGACGCGTAAGGGATAGGGCATGACACCACAAGAGATGATCGATTTGTTTCAGAAGCACGTGAATGCCGAGCTCGCTGGCGATCTGGATACAACCATGGCCACGATGAGTGCGAATCCGCATCTCAATCACGTGCCGACCATGGCCGGAGGCGTTGGCCGAGACGGCGTGCGAGCCTTTTATCACGATCATCTCGTGGGCAAGTTCTTTCCGCCTGATGTCAAGATCACGAGCATGTCGCGCACAGTGGGGGACGACCACCTCGTCGAGGAGCTGTTCGTCCGCTTTACCCACACGACTGCCATCGACTGGCTCCTCCCCGGCGTTGCGCCCACCGGCAAGCCCTTGGAGATCGCGTTCTGTGTAGTCGTCGGCTTCAAAGACGGCAAGATTTCGCACGAGCACATCTATTGGGACCAGGCCGGCGTGCTGGTGCAGGTGGGGCTGCTTGATCCTAAGGGATTACCCGTGTCCGGCGCGGAAAGCGCTAGGAAGGTCGCAAATCCAAGCCTTCCGGCGCGACGGATGTGAATTGTCAGGAAACGGCGAGGTCGGTTTCTGGCACCAAGCGTTATTTGCTTATCAAGGGTCCCGATTTCGCCGCGAAGGTCCGGCTTTCGAGTGGCGACCTCATTGCTGGGCATGCGCGTCGGTCGGCGCACGATCATGGGGTATCTCAAAAGGGATGAACTGCCGCCCGTCGTCGTGATTGCCTGCCGGGCGCTCGCGCGCGACAAGCATCTCTTCGCGGCTCATGATGTCCCGGCGCGGAAGGCTGTGCGACGCGCTGCCTGAGATCGAGGGGCATCGGCAGCGCGTAGGATGGGTTGAGCGCCAGCGAAACCCATCATGCAGGCGTCAGGTTCGGTGATGGGTTTCACTTCGTTCAACCCCGTCCTACACCGCTCGACCGGGTCGCGCGGATCGGCTAACTTCGCTTCGCGCCGATCATAACGGCCATGTGGAAGTGGGCTGTGCCGATGAAACAGCGTTCCGTTGTTCACTCCGACCCGAACATCCTCGGCGGCACGCCGGTGTTTGTCGGAACGCGTGTGCCCGTGCAGGCGCTGATCGACTATATCGAGGGTGGTCACTCGTTAAACGAGTTTCTTGACGATTTCCCGACCGTCACGCGCGAGATTGTCATTGCAGCGCTGGAGCAGGCGAAAGCTGGCCTGATTGCCGATGCGAGTGCTGCTTGACGAATGCGTCCCTCGCGCATTGCGTAACACTATTCCCGGCCATGAGGTCCAGACAGTTGCCGAGGTCGGCTGGGCCGGCGTCAAAAACGGCGAGTTGCTGCGGCTCGCGGCGGCTGCGTTCGATGTTCTGATCACGGTCGATCGCAATCTTGAATACCAGCAAAGCTTCAAAGATGTTTCGCTTGCGGTCATTGTCATTCAAGCGCCGAGCAACGATATCATTGCCCTTCGGCCATTGATGCCGGCGGTTCTCGATCTCATTCCTCAAGCCAAGCCAGGAGTGACGCGCGTCCGCGGGGAATAGTGGCCGGCAGCCCCATGGCGCGCGGCGAAATCCGATGCGTTGCGACCGATGTCGATAATCGGGGGAGGTACCGATTTCGCAGCGATCTTTAACCGCTGGATTCCCGCTTTCGCGGGAATGAGCGGAAGCCATCAGCCGGGCTCCGTATCATCCCTCAGAGGGACGGACAAAAGGCGTTGCGCGCCTGTCGTTCATCACCAGGTACGGATTGACGAAGCACATGGCGCCTTTGCCGATGGCGTTTTCGCAGCCCTGCTGGCTCGAATAGCCGCACTGCACCAGCGCGCCCGGATGAGCGGTGAACCCGCACCATTGTTCGGCCTGCGCGCCGGTGGCCGAGAAGGTGGTCAGCGCCATGGCCGCTGCGGCCGTCACGGCCGCCGATAAAACGATTCCGCATCGCATCTGGGATCTCCGTTCCCTGGTCCCTGCCCCTGGCCCGCTTGCCCCATAGCGGGGAATCGCCGGTGCATAAAGCACTGCGTCAAGTATGTCGCACCGCCGCGATGGCGCCAATGAGGCCGGCCGGCGCGGTGACCGGCAGCGAGCAGGTTTCGCCGACGCAGACGAAGGCGGCCGGCTCGTGCGCCGCTTTGAGCTTTTCACGCGCCGGGTGGCCGGGCCGCAAGGCGGCGGCTGCGGGCGCGTGCAGCACGATGCGGTCGAGCGGCGGCAGCGCACGCGCCGCCGCAAGCAGCGCATCGGCGCCGCCGCCCTCCCCGGTGACGACAATCTCGGCACCGCGCAGCCGCAGATCGACGGCGTTGAGCAGCGCCATGTGCATATAGAGGTTCGCAACCGCCTGCGGCGCGATGGCAGCAATCAGGCGATCGGCCTTCTCGCGCCAAGCATCGTCGCCGGCCAGCACGGCCAGGCGAATGAGATTCCCGGCCGCGACCGCATTGTGGTTCGGGGTTGCTTCGTCGGTCGTCGCCGCCGGGCGGATGACAAGGCCCTCGGCGTCGGCGGCGGTGAGATAATAGGTGCCGTCGTCTGTATTGACGTAATCGTGATCGAGCGCGCGCTGCCAGGCGAGCGCTTGCTCAAGATAGCGCCGCTCTCCCGTCGCCTCGTAAAGCGCGAGCGCGGCGCGGATCATGGCGGCGAAGTCCGAAGCGAGCCCTGGAAATTTCAGCTGACCGTCGCGCCAGGAGTGACCGAGCCGATCGACTTTCGTCATGGCCCGCGCGATGAAGTCGAAAGCGCGCGCCGCCATGTCGCGCCACGTCGGCTCGCCGAACAGCAGGCCGGCATTGACGAGCGCGGCGATCATCAGCCCGTTCCAGTCCGCCAACACCTTGTCGTCGAGGCCGGGCCGCACGCGGCTATTGCGCACGGCCAGGAGTTTTGCGCGCAGCGCCGCCAGCCGGGTTTCATCCGCGTCGCTGCGCGGCAGCGGCTTGAGCCGGTTGAGAATGGTGTGGCCTTCGAAATTGCCGGCCGGCGTCACGTCGTAATGGCGAGCAAAAAATTCGCCGTCCTCGATGCCGAGCACGCGCAACACTTCGTCATAGGACCAGACGTAAAACTTGCCCTCCTCGCCTTCGGAATCGGCATCGAGAGAGGCGCAGAACGCGCCCTCGGCGGTCGTCATCTCGCGCTCGAGCCACGCAACGGTCTCGTGCGCGCGTTGCCGGTACAGCGCCTTGCCGCTGCGCTTCCATGCAATCGCCAACAGTTCGAGCAGCTGCGCATTGTCGTAGAGCATTTTTTCGAAATGCGGCACGAGCCAGCGCTCGTCGACCGAGTAGCGCGAAAAGCCGCCGCCGAGGTGATCGTAGATGCCGCCTTCGCAGATGTGGTCGAGGGTGATGTCGACCGCTGCGAAATAGCGCGCCCCGTCCCTGCCCTGCCCCGCCTGCGGGGGAGGACGAATTGATGTTCCCTCCCCGGCTTGCGGGGGCGGACCAATTGATGTTCCCTCCCCCGCTTGCGGGGGAGGGTTAGGGTGGGGGCTGCGCAGGCCGGCACGCCACAACAGTTCAAACAAAGCCGCTTGCGGAAATTTCGGCGCGCCGCGTGTGCCGCCATTGACCGGATCAATCAGCCCGCCAAGCTGCCGCGCGGCATTGTCGAGCTCGGCTTGACCGAGCGTGACTTTTCCGGACTGCCGCGCGGTGGCGGCGAGCCGCTCCATCAAGGCGGTGCGGTTGCGCTCGATTTTCTGCGGCTCGTCGCGAAAAATGCGCGCGATCTCCTGGAGCACATCGACGAAGGCGGCCTTGCCGTAACGCGGCTCCTTGGGGAAATACGTGCCGCCCCAGATCGGCTCGCCGTCCGGCGTGAGAAACATGGTCAGCGGCCAGCCGCCGTGCTCGCCGAGATGATGCAGCGCCGCCATATAGATCTGATCGATGTCGGGGCGCTCCTCGCGATCCACTTTGATGTTGACGAACAGCTCATTCATCACCCGCGCGGTGTCGTCGTCCTCAAAACTCTCGTGCGCCATGACGTGGCACCAATGGCAGGCCGCATAGCCGACCGACAGCAGGATCGGCCTATTGGTGCGCTTGGCCTCCGCCAACGCCTCCGGCCCCCACGCCCACCAGGCGACGGGATTGTGCTTGTGCTGCAGGAGGTACGGACTGGTCTCGCGGGCGAGGCGATTTTGGTGAGTACCGGTTGCAGGCGCCGAAGAGGTCATGGACACAATTTCTTTCGACGGTATCCCGTCACGATAACGACATTGCCGCCGGATGGATGCAAGCGCTCTCTGTCGGGCCTAGTTCGGCATGAGGCAACGGATGGTCTTGTTGCCGTGCCGGCAGTAGATGCGAAAATGTGCGTCCAGCGTGACCACAATAGGATCAATCAGCATTTCGGTCATGCGAACGATGCAGGCATCGGCGAGACTCATGGGCGCATCCGAATATTTCGCCATCAGCTTGAGCACCTCGTCTATTTCTTCACTCAGATGAAATGTGCAGACAACGGCCCGACGTTGAAGTAGCGCGGTGAGCTTGGAACCATGCACTCCAAGAAGATAGAATGCTTCGGATAATACTGCTTCACACGTCGTCCAGGGCAGCGGCAAGTGTCGCGACTGTGCAACTGCCCATACGTGACGCGTTTCAGTCCGGGCGAGCAGAGCGACCAAAAACCCCGCATCAACGACGACGTTTGCGACCATAGCCTGCTCGCAGGTACTTGTCCTTGTTCGAGGCTAGATCGGAGGGTAGCCGGTCGACTGAACCAGCGAGGTCGGCAATATCATCGAACGAGGTTGCATATCGGTGCGGCAACGGGACAAGCGCCCCGGCCCAGGCTTTGCGTATTGCGGCGGCGGCACGGCGGGATTGGGCGGTCGCCGCAGCCGCCGTTTCCGGTGCCGGCGTATCGGGCACCCACATCTGTACCAAACGCAGTCCTTTGGCGCGCATGCGCTCGCGATATGCGCGCACTTTTTCGCGCGACGACTTGGCGTGTCCCTGCTTCGCAGCACGGGCCGCCTTCGGCTTGGCCTTGCGCACAGATGCTTTTGCGCGCGTCTGTGCAATCGGACGCTGGCCCTTGGACGCCATGATCGCCCGCCTTCCTGGTTACATGTAACCTATGCGCGACCGGCCGCAGCCGCAACCGGCAATTCTCATCAAGGCCAGATCGGTCGCTCTCGCCCTTTCGCAGCAGAACACAACCGCGTCTGCACGCCGCGCGCCGAAATCCTCTTCGCCTTTACGTGCAATCGGCTTCGCGCCATTTGTCTGGTCGCCATGAGCGCGAACGCCTCCACCATCTTCGCCCTCTCCTCCGGACGGCCGCCGGCGGCGATTGCGGTCGTGCGTGTGTCCGGTCCGCACGCCGGTGCAGCACTCAAGGCGCTGATCGGCCGCGTTCCCGAGCCGCGCAGGGCGGCGCTGGCGCGGGTGCGCGATCCGAAAAGCCGCGAGGTCATCGACGAAGCGTTGGTATTGTGGTTCCCGGGACCGCATAGCGAGACCGGCGAGGATGTTGTCGAAATCCAACTGCACGGCGGGCACGCGGTGATCGCCGGCGTGCTCGATGCGCTCGCCGCTTTGGATGGCTGCCGCATGGCCGAGCCGGGCGAGTTCACCCGCCGCGCGTTTGAGAACGGCCGGCTCGATCTCACCGAAGTTGAAGGTCTTGCGGACCTCATCGCCGCGGAGACGCCGGCGCAGCGGCGCCAGGCCTACCGCCAGCTCAAGGGTTTGATCGGCGATCGCGCCGAGGCATGGCGGCAGCACTTGATCGCGGCGCTGGCGCTGGTCGAGGCGCGGATCGATTTTTCCGACGAGGCCGACGTGCCGGAAAATCTGATCGAACCTGCGCTTCGTGCCGCACGGCAATTGCGCGACGAGATCGCGGCAAGCCTCGCCGACGGCGGACGCGGCGAGCGCTTGCGGGACGGGCTTGTGGTCGCCATAGCGGGCCCGCCAAACGCCGGAAAGTCGACTTTGCTCAACCGCTTGGCGCGGCGCGAGGCGGCGATCGTCTCGCCCTATCCGGGCACCACGCGCGACGTCATCGAGGTGCATCTCGATCTCGCCGGCTACCCGGTGACGCTCCTCGATACCGCCGGCATCCGCGATGGCGACGATCCAGTGGAGCAGGAGGGCGTACGCCGCGCCCGGGCGCGTGCCGCAACGGCCGATTTGGTATTATGGGTCACTGACATATCGTCCGATGGCGGAGCGGCCGACGAAGCCGCGGCGAAAGTGGCGCACGCAGAGATCTGGTGGTTGAGAAACAAGATCGATCTGAAACCGGCAGCCGCCATCTGTAGGAGTGAATCGCAATCTATGAACGGGATTAACCGTTCATTCGCCATCTCCGCCGCAAGCGGCGCCGGGATGGGGGACCTCATCGAAGCTCTGGCCACCCACAGCAAAGAGTATTTTGCGACGACGGAGTCGGCATTGGTGACGCGCGCACGTCACCGCCGGGCGCTGGAGGAGACGGTCGCTGCTCTGGATCGGGCGCTCAGTCAATGCGACAGCACGCGCGAGGAGCTGATCGCCGAGGACTTGCGTTCGGCAGCCACAATTCTCGGCAGGCTTACCGGCCGGGTCGATGTCGAGGATATTCTCGACGTGATTTTCCGCGAGTTCTGCATTGGTAAGTGAACGGTTAATAAACGTGGTTAACGAATCGCAAACGGGCGCCGAGGAGGCGGGGTGTTTCACGTGAAACAGCCGCCCCTCATCCGCCACGCCACAATGGCTGATGCGCAACGGATCGGTGCGCTCGCCCGCGCCGCCTATGCCAAATACGTGCTCCGGATCGGCCGCGAGCCGCCGCCTATGGTGGCGGACTTTGTCGGCTTCATTGCGCGCGACGTCGTGGTCGTCATCGAGGAGGAAGGCGAGCTGCGCGGTTTCTTGATCGCGTGGCCGGAGGCGGACGCGTATCTCGTCGACAACGTCGCCATAGATCCACCCGCCCAGGGGCGCGGCCTCGGGCGAAGGCTGTTCGAGCATGCCGTCCATGAGGCTCGCCGCTCGGGCCTATCGGCGCTGCGGCTCTACACCAACGCGGCCATGACGGAGAATTTGGCGATGTATTGCCGGATTGGATTTGTCGAAACCCATCGGGTGATGGAGAACGGGTCCAATCGGGTCTATATGCGCTGGGACCTTCTGTAATGCAGCTTTCAGATTTGGAATTCCGATGCCTGCAATGGATCACCGTTTCGATGTGATCGTCGTTGGCGGTGGCCACGCCGGTTGCGAGGCCGCTGCCGCGGCGGCGCGCATGGGCGCGCGAACGGCGTTGGTAACCCATCGTTTTGCCACCGTCGGCGCGATGTCCTGCAACCCCTCGATCGGCGGGCTCGGCAAGGGCCATTTGGTGCGCGAGATCGATGCCCTCGACGGCCTGATGGGCCGGGTGGCTGACGCCGGCGGCATCCAGTTCCGCGTGCTCAATCGCCGCAAGGGGCCAGCGGTGCGTGGCCCGCGCGCGCAGGCCGATCGCAAGCTCTACGCCGCTGCCATGCAGGAGGCGATCCGCCAGACGGCGAACCTGACAATCATCGAAGGGGAGGTCGACGACCTTCTGGTTGACCACCGCGTGGGCGGTGTGCGGCTCGCCGATGGCCGCTCCTTTGCGGCCGGCGCCGTGGTGTTGACCACCGGCACGTTTTTGCGCGGTCTCATTCACATCGGCGAGCGGCAAGTGCCGGCCGGCCGGGTGGGCGAGGCGCCGGCGCTTGGACTTTCGCAAACCCTGGAGCACTTCGGTTTTGCCCTCGGCCGCCTCAAGACCGGGACGCCGCCCCGGCTCGATGGCGCGACGATCGACTGGGCGGCCGTGGAGCCGCAGCCCGGCGACGATCCACCCGAACCGTTTTCAGTGCTCACCACCCGGATCACCAATCCGCAGGTCCAATGCGGCATCACGCGGACCACGCCGGCGACGCACGCCATCATTCGCGCCAACGTGCATCGCTCGCCGATGTATTCGGGGCAGATCAAGAGTCGGGGCCCGCGTTATTGCCCGTCCATCGAGGACAAGATCGTCCGCTTCGGCGAGCGCGACGGCCATCAGATTTTTCTGGAGCCCGAGGGCCTCGACGATACGACGACCTATCCGAACGGCATTTCGACCTCGCTGCCCGAGGACGTGCAGGCAGCTTTGGTCGCTTCCATTCCGGGCCTCGAGCGGGCGCGCATGGTGCGGCCCGGCTACGCGATCGAATACGATCACGTCGATCCGCGCGAGCTAAAGCCTTCGCTCGAGGCCAAGCGCCTCGCCGGTCTCTTTCTCGCCGGACAAATCAATGGCACGACCGGCTACGAGGAGGCTGCCGTGCAAGGGCTTGTCGCCGGGCTCAATGCGGCCGCTCAGGTCGGCGGCGGCGGCCCGATTCTGTTTGACCGCGCTGAGGGATATGTCGGGGTGATGATCGACGACCTCGTCACCCGCGGGGTCACCGAGCCGTATCGGATGTTCACCTCGCGTGCCGAGTACCGCCTGACGTTGCGGGCCAATAATGCGGACCAACGGCTGACCGACAAGGGAATAGACCTCGGCTGTGTGGGTCCGGAGCGCGCGTGCGCCCATCGGACAAAAATGACAGCGCTCGAAGCGGCGCGAACCATGGCGCGCACGCTCAGCCTGACACCGAGCGAGGCGGACCGTTACGGTCTCGCGCTGCGCAAGGACGGCCAGCGCCGCTCGGCATTCGACCTGTTATCGTATCCGGATATCGGGATCGCCGACCTGGTGCGGATCTGGCCGCGCTTCGGCGAGCTTGATCCCCGCATTGCCGAGCAGATCGAGATCGACGCCAAATACGAGGTCTATCTCAGCCGCCAAGCGGCCGATGTCGAATCTTATCGCCGGGACGAGAGCCTCATCCTGCCGGACGACATCGATTACGCGACGCTGCCGGGCCTGTCGAACGAGGTGCGGCACAAGCTGCAAACGCATCGGCCGCGCACCATAGGGCAGGCGGGCCGCATCGATGGCATCACACCGGCGGCTTTGACGCTGCTCGTCGCGCATCTGCGGCGCGGTAAAAGCCGCGGCGCGATTCGCGGGGCAGCATGAAGCCGCCCGGCCGGCATGGCCGGGAGGCAATCCGGCCTGCCGTTTCGCGCGCACCAACGGACCGCGCGGCTGACTTGGCGAAGGACCGTGAGCGGGCTCTCGCGCTCATTCCTGTTTCACGTGAAACAACGGCCCGGCTCGATCGCTTCGTCGCCTTGCTTCTGGAGCGCCAGCAGCAGATCAATTTGATTGCGCCCTCGACCGAGCCGGTGCTGTGGACGCGTCACATTGCCGATTCGCTGCAACTCCTCGCGCTGGCGCCGGACGCCCGCATTTGGGCGGACTTTGGCTCCGGCGCCGGCTTTCCGGGTCTGGTCCTCGCCTGTGCGTTAGCGGAAACGCCTGGGGCTCAAGTTCACCTCGTCGAAAGGAGCACCAAGAAAGCAGCATTCCTGCGCGAGGCCGCCGAGGCCACCGGCGCGCCGGCTGTGGTCCATGCCGAAAGGGCCGCCGATTTCGTCAACGCTCCGCCAGTCGGAATTGCGGCTGTGACGGCGAGGGCGTTTGCGCCGCTTGCCGAACTGTGTGCAGCCGCTTATCCGCTGTTGATAACGGGCGCGGTCGCCGTATTTCCGAAGGGCCAAGCCGTAGCGGCCGAATTGACCGAAGCCGCTAAAAATTGGAAAATTCAAGCGACTTTGGCGGTGAGTCGAACCGATCCGCAGGCCCGAATTGTCGTCATGCGCAGCCTTGAGCCACTGGCCGACATCAAAACGCGCTATGGTTCGACGGCCGAGCGGCAAAAGGCGGGGTCGCCGTGATCAACGAATTATCGGGCGCTGAGCATGTGCCTGCGGGGGGACTGGCACGCAATGGACCTGACCCCGCGACTGTGCCGGGGCGTACAGCGCGCGTGCTCGCGGTCGCCAACCAGAAGGGCGGCGTCGGCAAGACCACGACCGCGATCAATCTGGGCACGGCCCTGGCCGCCATCGGCGAACAGGTTCTGATTATCGACCTTGACCCACAAGGCAACGCGTCGACCGGACTCGGTATCGACCGGCGCAGCAGACGCTACTCGACCTACGACATTCTGATCGGGGAGGCGGGCCTGCGCGATGCTGTCGTGGAAACGGCGGTACCGCGCCTGCATCTCGTGCCATCGACGATGGATCTTTCCGGCCTGGAGCTTGAAGTCGGCCAGGCGCGCGACCGCGCCCTCCGCCTGCGTAACGCGCTCGCGCCGCTCAATACGCCGACAGTGGAAGCGGCGAGCTTTAATTACGTGCTGGTGGATTGCCCGCCGGCGCTCAATTTGCTGACAGTGAATGCCATGGCAGCAGCGCACGCGATTCTGGTGCCGCTGCAGTGCGAGTTCTTTGCCCTCGAAGGTCTTTCGCAATTGCTAAAAACCGTCGATCAGGTTCGCGAGCAGCTCAATCCCGGGCTGACCATTCATGGCATCGTGCTGACCATGTACGATGCGCGCAACAATCTGTCCGGACAGGTCGTCGCCGACGTGCGCGAGTTCATGGGCAGCAAAGTCTACGACACCGTCATTCCACGCAATGTGCGCGTCTCGGAAGCGCCCTCCTACGGCAAGCCGGTGTTGGTCTATGATCTCAAGTGCAGCGGCAGCGAGGCCTATCTGCGGCTCGCCGCCGAGATCATTCAGCGCGAGCAAGAATTATGCGCCGGCTGACGGGAGTGCGTGCGTGAGCGATGGGGTAGGAGACTCGGCGATGGCAGAGGCGACGCGCTCGCGGCTGGGACGCGGCCTTGCGGCGCTGATCGGCGACGTCGGCGGCGAAAGCTCGATCGAGCGGTCGCACGGCCAGCGCAAGCTGCCGATCGGCTCACTGCGGCCGAATGTGCGCAACCCGCGGCGCATTTTTCCCGACGCCGAGCTCGACGAGCTTGCCGCTTCGCTGCGCGAGCGCGGCATCATTCAGCCGATCGTGGCGCGCGCGGTACGCGGCGAGGCCGACGCGTTCGAAATCATCGCCGGCGAGCGCCGCTGGCGCGCGGCGCAGCGCGCCGGCTTGCACGAGGTGCCGGTCGTCGTCGTCGAAGCGACGGACGACGAAGCGCTGCAGCTCGCCGTCGTCGAGAACGTGCAGCGCACCGATCTCAATCCGCTCGAAGAGGCGGAAGGCTATCGGGCGTTGATCCGCGATTTCAGCCACAGCCAGGACGACGTCGCCCGCATGGTCGGCAAAAGCCGCAGCCACGTCGCCAACACGCTGCGGCTGCAGACCCTGCCCGGCCGGGTCAAGGAGCATATCCATTCCGGACGGCTCTCCGCCGGCCATGCTCGCGCGTTGATCGGCCATCACGATGCCGAGCGGCTGGCGGACGAAATCGTCGCGCGCGGTCTCAACGTGCGCCAAGTCGAGGAGATCGCGCGCGAGACCGGGGAAAAAAGCGGTAAGCAGAAAAACGCCAAGACGCACGCCCCCGCCGCGAAAAATGCCAATACGATGGCCTTGGAAAAGCGCTTGTCCGACGCGCTCGGACTGGCGGTGATCATCGAGCATCGCGAGCGCGGCGGCACGCTCACCATCCGCTATCGCAGCCTTGATCAGCTCGACGACGTGATCCGAAGGCTGGAAGGCAAGCGTTAATTCAAAAGCTGTTTCCCAGGTGCGGTGCAGCGCCATAAGCGCGTTACGCGCGTCTTCGACGCGCTATGGCGATGCACCGCTGATCCGGGATCGTTTCAAACTCGGAATTTGTGACGGTCCCGCGTCTGCAGCGCACCACTTCGTGCTGCGCTGCGCGCGGGAAACCATCGTCTTTAGCTATTCCACGCCGCTTTGAACGTCGCGCGCTTTTGCGGATCGTAGAGACTCGGATAATCGTATTTGAGCGGTTTCGTCGGCTCGACGTGCAGCGTGGCAAACACCGGCCCTTGCTGCTCGAGCACGTGCGCGACTTGTTGCTCGAAAATCCTTAAGTCGGAAAAATCGTAAGAAGCGGCGTAGCCGGAGCTGCGCGCGATGCCGGCAAAGTCGATGTTCGGATGGGGAATCGGCTGGCTGCCATTGGCCTCGTAGGTGTCGTTCTGCGCGACCAGGTGCACCAGATTTTTTGGCGCCGCGGCGGCGATCGTCACCAGGCTGCCGAGATTCATCAGAAGGCTGCCGTCGCCCTGCAGCACCACGACGCGTTGGTCCGGACGGCCGAGCGCAAGGCCGAGCCCGTGCGAGGAATCGAGGCCCATCGCGCCGATCGACAGATAATTCAGCGCGCGCGGCGCGATGTCGACCCAATCGACCGCCGAACTGTAGGTCGCCACCAATGCGGCGTCGCCGATGTGGCGCGCCAGAATTTCAAAGCACGCCGCGCGCTTCATCATGACGCTTGCGGCCGCCGCCCGATCAACAGCGCGACGGGCTCCGAGTAGCGATAAGCGCGCTCGATCGCCGGCGCAATTTTGGCAACGTCGGCATCGACGCTGACGAGGTGGTGCGCGATGCCCATATCGTCGAGGATCGGCTCGATGATGCGCACGCCGTAACGCGGCGAGGCGCGCGGCGTTTTTTCAGGATCGTGACCGAGCAGTCCCACCATCATGCAGATCGGCTGCTTGTACTCGACCGCGATGCCGCGGACGGCGTTGAGCGAGTCGAGCAAGCCGGTGTACTGGATCAGGATCAGCGCGCGCTTGTCGGCGTAGGACAGGCCGGAGGCGATGCCGATGCACTCGTCCTCCTTGCAGACGCGGATCAGCTTGAACTCGTTATCGCGGGCAATCGGTGCCAGGAGGCCGGAACTGGTCACGATGTCGGGCACTGCCAGCACATACTCGATGCCGCTCGCCTTAAGGGCGGCGATGATGCTGGCGCCATGAAGCTCGGCTGAACTGGTGCCGACGGATTCAATACGTGCGTCCATGGGCAATCCTTTTCCCCGTGCGAGTGGAAAGCTTAGTGCAACTGGGGCTTACTTGAAATCATATCAGTTATCGTGAGGCGCCAGCGCGTACTATGCCTCCAGCCGCGGCGGAGCGGACCGCGACCTCACCGATCCTTCCCTTTCCGGCGGATGCGGCGCGAGCAGGAAGGTCTAGGCCGCTTGCGGCACGAATCTGATGCGGCCGCTCCTACCGGATTTTCTGTGCGGCTTCACCACGATTTCAACGTCACGGTCGAATGCCGTCAGGAACTCCATCAGCCGGTCGATCGAATATTCGCGGAAGTGGCCCTTGAACATCCGCGACACTTCCGGCTGGCTGATCCCCATCCGTTTTCCGGCCTTCATCTGCGTCAGCTTGCGCTCCTTGGACAGGCGGTAAATTTCGGACACGATCTGCGCCTTGAGGAAGTGCGTCTCGGCGTTGGGCAGATTAAAATCGGCGAAGATATTGCCGCTGCCCGCTGTGATATCAGCCTCGCGCCTCATTGCTTGCGCTCCTTGCATGTCGTTGCGCTTCGGGGTTTTAGCGGCGTTTGAGCCACGAAGCATGGGTCGTCGTTAACGTAGCCGCGTAATGGCGATCGAAGGGAGGAGGACCAATTAGCAGTTGAAAACTTACAGGAATACTTATTCAATGTCTTCTTCCGAACGATAGGGCCTTCCCAACATGAAAGTCTTCATCAGTTGGAGTGGAGAGCGCAGTCAAGTTCTCGCACAAGCATTGCGAGACTGGCTGCCGATGGTTCTCTATTACGTGGAACCTTGGCTCTCGCATTCAGATATCGACGCCGGCGAGCGGTGGGCTTTAGAGGTCGCAAAGGAGCTGGAAGCTAGCAAATTCGGAATAATCTGCATAACCAGGGAAAACATTGCGTCCCCTTGGATACTCTTTGAAGCCGGCGCGCTTGCGAAATTCATGCAAGAGGGACGGGTTATACCCCTGCTGCTCGACATTGAGTTCAAAGACATCACCGGTCCGCTGGCTCAATTCCAGGCGAAAAAAGTGGAGAAGGGCGGGCTTTTAGACGTCGTCGGCTCGGTCAATCAGATTTCAGAAACGAAAGTTCCGGATGCGAGGCTGACCCCGTTGTTTGAAACCCTTTGGCCGGCCCTGGAAAGGAAGGTAGCGGATATCCCAAAAACTCAGTTGCCGGCGAAGCAAAATCGACCTCAACATGAGATTTTAGAAGAGCTTGTCACAGGGGTTCGGGACCTTTCTATCCGGTTTAGAGAAAGTGCTGACGAGCTTCCTCGGAGACGCCGTAAGTATCGTTTCCACCCAATGATGGTCGAGGAAATTCTTCACGCCTCAAAATTAGGACCTCGCGATCCACTTCGATTCCTTGTTCTGGCGAGCTTCGTGAAGGACGAACTTCCGTGGTTTTATGAGCTCGGTCTGGAGGCTTACAGAGAAGCTTCGCATCGAGGTTCCAGGACCAAAGTGGCTCAACGTCGCTTCGTCTCTGCGTTCAAGGTTTTAAGGCGTGGACCATTCCTGGAGATGATTGGCGATAAGGACGCCTTTATAATGATGCATGAAATGGAACATTTCCTGCTTAATGCTCCAGAATTGTATCACGAAGAAGAGTCACAGGACGAAGAGCGTGAACCGCAGGGTTCAGACCAAAATAAAGATTAGTAATCGGCCTCCGATTTGTTGATGCGCTACTCCGCTGCCGTCCGCGCGCCATGGCCGTAGCGACGCTCGATGTAATCGATCACCAGCTTTTGGAAATCGGCGGCCAGCGTCGGGCCGCGCAGGGTTGCGGCCTTCTTGCCGTCGATGAAGACCGGTGCGGTCGGCTGTTCGCCGGTGCCGGGGAGCGAGATGCCGATGTCGGCGTGCTTGGATTCGCCGGGGCCGTTGACGATGCAGCCCATCACCGCGACGTTGAGACCCTCGACGCCCGGATAGCGCGTTTTCCATTCCGGCATGGAGTCGCGGATGAAATGCTGGATGCCGGCGGCGAGTTCCTGGAACGTGGTCGAGGTGGTGCGGCCGCAGCCGGGGCAGGCGGCGACCAGCGGTACGAAGGTGCGCAGCCCCATGGTCTGCAACAATTCCTGCGCCACCTTCACTTCGAGCGTGCGGTCGCCGTTCGGCTCGGGCGTGAGCGAAATGCGGATCGTATCGCCGATGCCTTGCTGCAGCAGCGTGCCCATGGCGGCGGATGAGGCGACCACGCCTTTCGTCCCCATGCCGGCTTCGGTCAGGCCGAGATGGAGCGCGTAATCGGAGCGCCGCGCCAGCTCGCTATAGACGCCGATCAGATCCTGCACGGCGGAAACTTTGGTGGACAGAATGATCCGGTTTTTCGGCAGGCCGATATCCTCGGCGCGCTGCGCCGACAACAGCGCCGATTGCACCATGGCTTCGCGCGTCACGTCGCGGGTATCGACCGGATGGTTCGATTTGGCATTTTCGTCCATCAGGTGCGTCAGCAGCTCCTGATCGAGCGAGCCCCAATTGGCGCCGATGCGCACCGGCTTGTCGTGGCGGATCGCGGTCTCGACGATGGCGCCGAATTGGCGGTCCTTCTTCTCCTTGAAGCCGACATTGCCGGGATTGATGCGGTATTTGTCGAGCGCCTCGGCGCAACCCGGATGATCGGCAAGAAGCTTGTGGCCGATGTAATGGAAGTCGCCGACGAGCGGCACGTCGACGTTCATCTGCAGAAGCCGCTCCTTGATGCGGGGAACGGCGGCCGCGGCCTCGTCGCGGTCCACGGTGATGCGCACGATTTCCGAGCCGGCCCGCGCCAGCGCCGCCACCTGTTGGGCGGTCGCCTCCGCGTCGGCGGTGTCGGTATTGGTCATCGACTGCACCACGATGGGGGCG
>JASHPU010000113.1 GCA_030037885.1 Xanthobacteraceae bacterium
GCCATCGGGCTCACGAGCGTAAGGCACACAATATCGCCTACGCAACCGGGCCACGGCTTGACAATGGAAGGGCTGTCCTTACGGGCGGCCCTTCTTGTATTTTGAGTTAGGGCGCTGCGCTGTCTCGGCAAATCGGCGTATCCTGCCGCCGACGCAGGAGCCCCTCATGCCCGCCGAAAAATTCGACTTCCGCAGCGCCCAGGGCCACACGCTCGCCGCGCTGCTCGACCGGCCGGACGGTCCGGTGCGCGCTGTCGCGCTGTTTGCCCATTGCTTCACTTGCGGCAAGGACAACAAGGCGGCGCGGCGCATCGCCGAGGGTTTGAAGCTGCACGGCATCGCGGTGCTGCGCTTCGATTTCACCGGGCTCGGCGGCAGCGAAGGCGAATTCGCCAACGCCACGTTCTCCTCGAACGTCGACGATCTGGTCGCCGCGGCCGATCATTTGCGCGAAAAGCTGGCCGCGCCGGCGATCCTGATCGGCCACAGCCTTGGCGGCGCGGCGGTGCTCGCCGCGGCGCACCGCATCGCCGAGGCGCGCGCAGTGGTGACGATCGCCGCGCCGTGCGATCCGGCGCATGTCGCCGGGTTGTTTGGCGAGCACGTCGACGCCATTGCCGCGGAGGGCGAGGTCGAGGTCACGCTCGCCGGCCGGCCGTTCCGCATCCGCCGTGCCTTGCTCGACGACATCGCCGAACAAAAGCTGACCGGGAGGATCAAAGATTTGCACAAGGCGCTGCTCATTTTCCATTCGCCGACCGACGCCACCGTCGGCATCGACAACGCCAGCCACATATTTCTGGCCGCCAAACATCCGAAAAGTTTCATCTCGCTGACCGGCGCCGATCATCTGCTCAGCCGCTCAGGCGACGCCGCTTATGTGGCAAACGTCATCGCCGCCTGGGCCGAGCGTTATCTGGATATGGCGGCCGACGCCCAGCCGAGCGACGCCGCCGCAGCCGGTACGGTCGTCGTGCGCGAAACGCGCCGCGGCAAATTCCAGCAGGAAGTCATCGTCGGCGCCCACCGCTTCCTCGCCGACGAGCCGGTCGATGTCGGCGGCATGGATTGCGGCCCCGGGCCTTACGATTTGTTGCTCGCCGGGCTCGGCGCCTGCACCTCGATGACGCTGCGGCTTTATGCCGAGCGCAAGCAGCTGCCGCTCGAACAAACGACGGTCCGTTTGCGCCATGACAGAATTCACGCCACCGATTGCGTGGAATGCGAGACCAAGGAGGGGATGATCGACCGCATCGACCGCGCCGTCACGCTGCAAGGCGACCTCGACGCCGAGCAGCGCGCGCGGCTCATCGAGATCGCCGACAAATGCCCGGTGCACCGTACGCTCAAGTCGGAGATCGATATTCGGACGGTGGAGGAGCCGTAGCTCGTCATTCCGGATCGCCGCGAAGCGGCGAGTCCGGAATCCATAAGCCCTGCGCAGGGGTTATGGATTCCGGGCTCCTCGCTTCGCTCGGCCCCGGAATGACGGATCAATCATCCGCGCTACATTTTACATTTTCGCCCGCACCGCCCGGATCACCTCGGGGATCGCCGCGTCGTTGCCCGGCGCCATGATGTGGACGCCGGCGATGCCTCCGATCGTAGAAAACTCCGCGATCAGCTCGGCGCAGATGGCGATGCCTTGGCGCGCCGGATCGGCGGCGGCTTCCATGCGCTTGATCAGCGCGTCCGGGATGATGGTGCCGAACAGGTGATGCTTCATCCAGGCCGCCGATTTGGCCGAGCGCAGCGGGTTGACGCCGATCAGGATCGCAAGTTTTTCCGCGAGCCCGGCCCCTTCGAGCACGCCGACATAGCGACGCACGATCGCCGCATCCATGCAGAATTGCGTCTGCACGAATTGCGCGCCGGATTTCGCCTTGCCGGCGAGCGCGTTCGGCTGCCAGCCGGCCGGCGGATCGATCGGCACGTCGGCGGCGCCGAGGAAGAATGCGGCTTTGCCGCTGACCGCCCGCCCGGTCGGCAAGGCGCTGTCGTCGCGCAGCCGGCGCGCAGTCTCGATCAGCGTCTTCGAATCGATGTCGAACACCGGCTTGGTCTCGGGCTGGTCGCCGGCTTTGGGGTCGTCGCCGGTCAGCAGCAGCAGGTTGCGGATGCCGAGTGCGGCCGCCCCCAAAAGTTCGGCCTGCAGCGCGATGCGGTTCTTGTCGCGGCAGGTGATTTGCAGGATCGGCTCGATCCCCATCTCGCGGAGGATGGCGGCGGCGGCGAGCGCGCTCATGCTGGCGCGGGCGCCGGCGCCGTCGGTGACGTTCACCGCGTCGGCCAAGCCGTTGAGCGGGGCGGCTTTGCGGCGCAGGTCGTCGGCGTCGCACGACACCGGCGGCGCGACCTCCGCGGTGATGACGAAACGGCCCTGCCGCAGCCGCTCGGCGAAGGTTTTCGGGGCTGGGGCGCTTTGCTCGTTCATCAGCGGATCTCGGCGGCGGGGCAGGGCGGAGCGGAGCCCTACGGAAGACCAGCGCTTATATGCTTTGCCATCGCGCTGCAATCGGCGCTGGACTTGGATCGGACTTGGCGCCGGACCTGGACCGGACTTGGCGCTTTCCTGGACAGGAAAGCCCTGTGCCATTAGAGAGTTGCACCACGATGAGCGGCGTCAATGAAATCCGGGCGAGCTTTCTCGCCTATTTCGCGCGCGAAGGGCACGAAGTGGTGCCCTCGTCGCCGCTCGTGCCGCGCAACGACCCGACCTTGATGTTCACTAATGCCGGCATGGTGCAGTTCAAGAACGTCTTCACCGGCCTGGAGAAGCGCCCCTACGTGCGCGCCGCTACCGCGCAGAAATGCGTGCGCGCCGGCGGCAAGCACAACGATCTCGACAATGTCGGCTACACCGCACGCCACCACACCTTTTTCGAGATGCTCGGCAATTTCTCGTTCGGCGACTACTTCAAGGAGCGCGCGATCGAGCTGGCCTGGCGGCTGTTGACCAAGGAATTCGGCATTCCGGCCGAGCGTCTCCTCGTCACGGTCTACATTGACGACGACGAGGCGTTCCGGCTTTGGAAAAAGATCGCCGGCCTGCCCGACAGCAAGATCGGCCGCATCGCGGGCTCCGATAATTTCTGGTCCATGGGCGATACCGGCCCATGTGGCCCGTGCGCGGAAATCTTTTACGACCACGGACCGCATATTCCGGGCGGGCCGCCCGGCAGCCCCGACGCCGACGGCGACCGCTTCGTCGAAATCTGGAATCTCGTTTTCATGCAGTACGAGCAGCTGCCCGACGGCAAGCGGTTCGACCTGCCGCGGCCTTCGATCGACACCGGCATGGGCATCGAGCGGATCGCCGCGGTGCTGCAAGGCACCCACGACAATTACAAGATCGATCTGTTCGGTGCGCTGATCGAGGCGATCGCCGATCTCACCGGCGTCGATCCGGACAGCGAGCGCAAGGCGTCGCACCGCGTGATCGCCGACCATTTGCGCGCCAGCTCGTTTTTGATCGCCGACGGCGTGCTGCCGTCGAACGAAGGCCGCGGCTACGTGCTGCGTCGGATCATGCGCCGCGGCATGCGCCACGCCGAGCTGTTGGGCGCCAAAGAGCCGCTGATGTGGAAGCTGGTGCCGGCTTTGGTGCGCGAGATGGGCCAGGCCTACCCGGAGCTCATTCGCGCCGAGGCGCTGATTGCCGAGACGCTCAAGCTCGAAGAGACGCGGTTCCGCCGCACCTTGGAGCGCGGACTTGCGATTCTCGACGAGGCGACCCGGACGTTGAACAAGGGCGACATGCTCGACGGCATCACCGCGTTCACGCTGTACGATACCTACGGCTTTCCGCTCGATCTGACCCAGGACGCACTGCGTTCGCGCGGCATCGGCGTCGACCTCGCCGCGTTCACCGATGCGATGGACCGGCAGCGCGAAAAGGCGCGCGCATCGTGGGCCGGCTCGGGCGAGGCCAAGGACGAAGTGGTGTGGTTCGCGTTGCGCGAAAAGCTCGGCGGCACCGAATTCCTCGGCTATGAAACCGAGCGCGCCGAGGGGGTCGTGGCGGCGCTGGTTCGCGACGGTGCCGAGGTGGCGGCGCTGAAAAAAGGCGAGAGCGGCGCCGTGGTGCTCAACCAGACGCCGTTCTACGGCGAGTCCGGCGGCCAGGTCGGCGATACCGGCGTGATGACCGGCGACGGCGTGCGCTTTCGCGTCACCGACACGCAGAAGCACGCCGGCGACGTTTTCGTGCACATCGGCACGGTCGAGGAGGGCACGCTGCAGGCCGGTGCGGCGCTGGCGCTCGATGTGGACCATGCCCGCCGCAGCACCATCCGCCGAAATCATTCGGCGACGCATCTGTTGCACGAAGCGCTGCGTCAGGTGCTGGGCGATCACGTGGCGCAAAAAGGCTCGCTGGTAGCGCCCGACCGGCTGCGGTTCGACTTCTCGCATCCAAAGCCGATGTCGAACGAGGAGATCGAGCGGGTCGAAGACATCGCCAACAAAATCGTGCTGCAGAACGCGCCGGTCGTCACCCGGCTCCTTAGCCGCGACGAGGCGATCGGCTCCGGCGCGCGTGCGCTGTTCGGCGAGAAGTATGGCGATGAAGTGCGCGTGGTGGCGATGGGCGAGAGCGGCGGCAACACCATAGGCTGGTCGGTCGAACTGTGCGGCGGCACTCATGTGCAGCGCACCGGCGACATCGGATTGATCTCGGTGATGAGCGAAGCCGGCGTCGCTTCCGGCGTGCGGCGGATCGAGGCACTCACGGCGACCACCGCCCGGCACGAGCTCAACAGATTCAGAAAAGACGTGCGTGCATTGGCGGCAGAATTGAAAGTGCCGACGGCCGAAGTCACCGCGCGCGCCGCTGCGGTGTTCGAAGATCGCAAAAAGCTCGAACGCGAACTGTCGGAGGCGAAGAAAAAGCTTGCCATGGGCGGCGGCGCTGCCAGCGACGGCGCCGATGGCGTGCGCATCATCGGCAACGTGAAGCTGATGGCCCGGGCGGTCGCCGGCATCGAGCTGAAAGACCTGCGCAGCCTCGCCGACGAGGGCAAGAAGAAAGTCGGCTCCGGCATCGTCGCCATCGTCGGCGTCAGCGGCGACGGCAAGGCCGGCATCGTGGTCGGCGTTACCGACGATCTCGTAACGCGCTACAACGCCATCGAGCTGGTGCGCAAGGGCGCTGAGGCGCTCGGCGGCAAGGGCGGCGGCGGCCGCCCCGACATGGCGCAGGCCGGCGGTCCCGACGGCGCCAAGGCCGATGCGGCGCTCGCCGCCATCGCCGCGGCGCTCGGCGGATAAATAGCCGCAAAGCCGCGCTATGAGTCCCGGCATGGCCGCGGTCTACGTCGCCAACATGCGCAATCTGCTGCCGGCGGCGTGAATGACGAATTACAGCTCGACGATCATGCCGTCTTCGGCCGTTTCGTAGGCAAGCTCGGCGCGGCGCGCCAGCATGTCGTTGCTCATATGCGTCAGAATGAGCCGTTTCGGCCTGATCTGGCCGAGCCGGCGTTCCAGTGCCGCGAGCACCATGTGCGATTTGATCGGCTTGTCGCGCATATAGGCTTCGCAGATGAACAGGTCGGCCTCGTGGCCCAACGCAATCAGCGTGTCGGTCCATTCGGTGTCGCCCGAATAGGCGATGATTTTGCCCTCCGCTTCGACGCGCAGCCCGAGGCAAGGCCCGGCGCGGTCGTCGTGCTGGACATGGAACGGCGTGATCTTCAGCGCATCCATGGCGTTGCGCTTACCGATGTCCAGCTCACGCAGCGTCAGTGGGAAACGTAAACGCAGCGCGCGTGTGCCGGGAAAGGCGTTCTCCATCAGCTCCGGAAAGCGTGTTTGCAACCCGGGCGGGCCGACGATGGTGAGCGGCCGCTCGCGCTTGAGCACGTGGCTCGCTTCGAGAACGAAAGACGGCACGCCGCCGATGTGATCGGCGTGGAAGTGGGTAATGAGAATGAGATCGATGGCGGTGCGATCGATGCCGTACTTGTTCAGCGCAACCAGCGAAGTGGCGCCGCAATCGATCAGGCCGTTGATGCCGCGGCCGACCAGATGGAAGCAGGTATTGAACCGGCCGCCGGAGCCGAAGGCGTCGCCGCAACCGATGAATTGCAGGTGCATAAAGTGTCCTCGCGCGCCCGCTTGTGGCGCAGGACGTTCTATGCGGCTTCTCGCTTCTCAAGGAAAGCGCGGCCTGCCGATAGCTGCCGCTGCGGCGCCCCAGGGCATAGGCCCAACCACGGGCCCGCTATGCGATGGCGGATAACCATCTGAACGGTCATGATTTTTTTACCTTTTCCCGAATTCATTCCGCGGTTATAGTTTTGGGCCGTGCCGCACCGGCCAAGCAACAGCGCGGCGGTCGCGCCATGATCGCACCACAAACTGGCGCGCATCTTCGGGCCGGGCCGCTCAAGCTCGGAGGGGCGAGAGAGGACGTTCCGGTGCAGGTTCGCTTACATCGGTCGCAGGCGTTGGCGGTGCTGACTTTGGCACTCGGGCTTTACGGCTGCGCCAGTTCCGACGTGTTCGACACCAACGAGCACTGGTTCCAAAAACCTTTCGATGTCGCCGGGCGCAGCGGTGGCTATACGTTCTCCGAACTGCAGGACACGAACAGTAAGCGCGGGCCGGTCGGTGCCAATCAGTTGGTTGACGCAAGCGGCGCCTGCCCGGCCATGCCGGCACCCGCAGCGAATCCCGCAGCCCTTCCGGCGGCGACCGAAGGCCCGGGCGCAGCAGGCGCGCCTGCCGACCCGCTGTTGGGCGGCGGCGTCGAGCTCGGCATGACCGAGTGCGACGTGGTGTATCGCGCCGGCGCGCCGTCGAACGTGCAGATCGGCACCAATCCCAACGGCATGCGCAGCGCGGTCCTGACCTACAATGGTGGGCCGCGGCCGGGTATTTATCGCTTCGAAGCCGGCCGCCTCACGGACATGGATCGGGTCGAAGTCGCGGAAGCGAAGCCCGCGCCCAAGCCGAAGAAACCGAAACTGGCGAAGAAGAAGAAGCCGGCGCCGGCACCGCCGCAGCAGATCTCGACTGAATAGCGCACGCCCGGTTTACTGCAGCGGCCGCCATCGCCTGGCAGGCCCCACGCGGCGTTTCAAGCTTTGTTTGAAACGCCGCGCCGATGTCTTGCGAACAGCTTAGGCCTTCGTCCGGCTACGCCGCCTTGGCGTAGACGAGGTCGAAGCGGTCGGCGTTCATCACCTTGGCCCATGCCGCCACGAAGTCTTTGACGAACTTCTCCTTGGAGTCAGCGGAACCATAGACTTCGGCAATCGCGCGCAGTTGCGAATGCGAGCCGAAGATCAGGTCGACGCGGGTGCCGGTCCACTTGACTTCTTTGGTCTTACGGTCGCGCCCTTCGTACACATCTGCGCCCGCGGACCGCCACTCCGTCCTCATGTCGAGCAGATTGAGGAAGAAGTCGTTGGTCAGCTTGCCGGGCTGCCTGGTGAACACGCCGTGCTTGGACCCGCCGGCATTGGCGCCGAGCACGCGCAGGCCGCCGACGAGGACCGTCATCTCCGGCGCGGTCAGCGTCAGCAACTGCGCCTTGTCGACCAAGGCCTCCTCGGGCGCCATGATGTGGCCGTTGCGGTAGTAGTTGCGGAAGCCGTCAGCGATCGGCTCGAGCGGGGCGAAGGATTGGACGTCGGTCTGCTCCTGCGAGGCGTCCATGCGCCCCGGCGCAAACGGAACCTTGGCGTCGACGCCGGCGTCCTTCGCCGCTTTCTCGATCGCCGCGCCGCCGCCGAGAACGATCAGATCGGCGAGCGACACCTTCTTGCCGCCGCTGGCCGAGGCGTTGAACTCCTTCTGGATCGCTTCGAGCTTTTGCAGCACCGTCGCGAGCTGCTTCGGCTGGTTCACGTCCCAATCCTTCTGCGGGGCAAGCCGAATGCGCGCGCCGTTTGCTCCGCCGCGCTTGTCGGAGCCGCGGAATGACGCCGCCGACGCCCAGGCGGTCGAGACGAGCTGGGCAACCGACAGCCCCGAGGCGAGGATCTTCGCCTTCAGCGCGGTGATGTCCTGCTCGCCAATCAGCGGATGGTTCACCGCCGGAACCGGGTCCTGCCAGATCAGCTCTTCCTTCGGCACCAGGGCGCCGAGATAGCGCATGCGGGGCCCCATGTCGCGGTGCGTCAGCTTGAACCACGCCCGGGCAAACGCGTCGGCGAACTCCTCCGGATGCTCGTAGAAACGCCGCGAAATCTTGCCGTAGATCGGATCCATCCGCAGCGACAGGTCCGTGGTCAGCATGGTCGGCACATGCTTTTTCGACTTGTCGAAAGCGTCCGGGATCGTGGCGGCGGCGCCTTTCGCCTTCCACTGATAGGCGCCGGCCGGGCTCTTGGTCAGTTCCCACTCGTTGTTGAACAGATTGTCGAAGAAGTGGTTGCTCCACTTCGTCGGCGTCTGCGACCAGGTGACTTCGGGACCTCCGGTGATGGCGTCGGCTCCGGCGCCGGTGCCAAATTTGCTCCTCCAGCCGAGGCCCTGTTCTTCGATGGCCGCACCCTCCGGGACCGCGCCGATCAGCGACGGATCGCCGGCGCCATGGGTCTTGCCGAAGGTGTGGCCGCCGGCGATCAATGCGACGGTCTCCTCGTCGTTCATCGCCATGCGGAAGAACGTCTCGCGGATGTCCTTGGCCGCTGCGATCGGATCAGGCTTGCCGTTCGGCCCTTCCGGATTGACATAGATCAGGCCCATCTGCACCGCGCCGAGCGGATTCTGCAGCTGGCGTTCGCCGCTGTAGCGCTCGTCGCCCAGCCACGTGCCCTCAGGGCCCCAGTACAGCTCCTCGGGCTCCCAGACATCGGCACGGCCGCCGCCGAAACCGAAGGTCTTGAAGTCCATCGATTCCATCGCGACGTTGCCGGCGAGAACCATCAGGTCGGCCCAGGAAATCTTCCGGCCGTATTTCTGTTTGATCGGCCACAACAGCCGGCGCGCTTTGTCGAGGCTCGCATTGTCCGGCCAGCTGTTCAGCGGCGCGAAACGCTGCTGGCCGCTTCCGGCCCCGCCGCGGCCGTCGGCGATGCGGTAGGTGCCCGCACTGTGCCAGGCCATGCGGATCATCAAGCCGCCGTAATGGCCGAAGTCAGCCGGCCACCAATCCTGCGAGTCCGTCAGCAAAGCATGCAGGTCCTTGATCACGGCGTTGAGGTCGAGGCTCTTGAATTCCTTGGCGTAGTTGAACTCCTTGTCCATCGGATTGGACAGACTGGAGTTGTGGTGGAGGACCTGGAGGTCGAGTGTGTCCGGCCACCAGTCGCGATTGGTAAAATGCTTGTGCACGACCGGGCATTGGCCCGCGCTCTTGTCCTCTGTTTTCGCGTCCATGGCATTCTCCGGGAGGGTTCGTTTGTTCCTGTTCCGTATATAGGGATCGTCCGTTCCTGGAAAGTGCCCCAGCTTCATGGCAGGACCGCAACACGGCATCACAACCGGCCCATGGGGCGCATCTGTCCGGCGCGCTTGAGGATTACCTCCGCGAAAGCGCAGCCGTAAGCGCGCCAGTGCGACAAAAGAACCCCGGCCTGGGCCGGGGTTTCCCGCTGTCGGCGGCGCGATCGTGCTCAGTAGCAGACGTTGACCCAGCGCAACCGTGGGCCCCACGGCGTCGGCACCCAGCGCCGCGCCACGCAGCCGGAATAGACCGGCCCGGCATAGGGGCCGAAGCCGTACCAGCCGTGCCCGTGGCGGTGCCAATGTCCCCAAGGGGCCGCGGACGCCGCACCGGGGGCGAGCGCTGCGGCGCCGAGCGTGGCGGCGGCGGCGAACGAGAGCAACGATTTGCGCAACATCGAGACGTTCCTTTCTTCGTGTGTCGAAGACAATCGACGTTATGTCGGCCTGATCGACCGTCAGGTTCATTTGCTCGAACAGCGCCGCTGAACCGCCGCTGACGAGGCGATTCAAGCGCGGTTTATAAAGGTGAATGCACCGCCGCGGTGTCGTTTCATGGCGCATTCACGGTCGCGACCGTCGGCTTGTCGGTTGCGGGCGTGAACGCTATAAGCCCGTCGCATTCTTCGGGCCTCCCGCAAACTTCCACAAAGGACGATCTGATGGCGATCGAGCGCACGTTTTCGATTATCAAGCCGGACGCCACGGCGCGGCATCTCACCGGCGCCGTCAATGCCATGATCGAGAAAGCCGGCTTGCGCATCGTGGCGCAAAAACGCGTGCGCATGACGCGCGAGCAGGCCGAGGCCTTTTATGCGGTGCACCGGCAGCGGCCGTTTTTCGGCGAACTGGTCGATACCATGACTTCGGGCCCGGTCGTCGTGCAGGTGCTGGAGGGCGAGAATGCGATTGCCGCCTACCGCGATCTGATGGGCGCCACTGATCCCGCCAAGGCGGCGGCTGGCACGATCCGCAAGGTTTATGCCAAGTCGATTGGCGAAAACTCCGTGCATGGCTCAGATGCCGCCGATACGGCGATCAGGGAAATCGCCCAATTTTTTTCCGGCAACGAGATCGTCGGCTGAGAGTTGGCGCAGCGATCGATTTGTGACGTGTCGACGGATTGTTAAACGGTGAGTGACTCAAGTTCGCTGCTGGTTCGGCTGCACACGGTGACGTTCCGTTGTCGATAGGAGGGCGTCATGCAGCCATGCTTGCGCCGCATTCATCGGGTTTGTTAGCGAGATCAATGGGATTTTGGCCATCCGGCCGGTGCTGTCTTGCCGACACGATCGCTTCGGACACTTTCCCAAAATCTGCGTTGTGGCGCAGTGCGCAGCGGCAATCGAGCCGAAGCGCATCTTGCGTCTTCACTGGCATACGGACTGAGTTAGGAGACAGACGATGCAGAAGGGCACCGTCAAATGGTTTAACCCCACCAAAGGCTACGGCTTCATCAAGCCCGCGACCGGCGAGAAGGATGTGTTCGTCCATATCTCGGCGGTCGAGCGCGCCGGCCTGCGCACGCTCAACGAAGGCCAGACGGTCGAGTACGAACTGGTCACCAATCGCGGCCGCACTTCTGCGGAAAATCTGAAAGTGGCGTGAAGCAGAGCCGGGACTGGAGCCCGGTTTTCGTAGCCCCCGGACATGATCTGGGGGTTTTGTTTTGTACGGATGAGTCATTTCCGATTGGTCGTACCCGGTCTCGTGCCGGCATCCGCATCTTTGCAGCTTCGGGCAAAGGCTGTGTGGGCTCAGCGCGAAACTGCCGCCGCACCGGAAGCGCTGACCCGGCCTTCGGCGACAAGACGCAGCGCCTGCGGATAAAGCCGGTGTTCGACCGCGAGCACGCGGGCGGCGAGGCTTGCTTCGCTTTCGCCTTCGCGCACCGGGACCACCTCCTGCGCCACGATCGGTCCGGCATCCATTTCCGGCACGACGAAATGCACGGTCGCGCCGTGCTCTTTCACGCCGGCGGCAAGCGCCCGGCGGTGCGTGTGCAGGCCTGTGAACTGCGGCAGCAGCGCCGGATGAATGTTGAGCATGCGGCCGTGCCAGCGTTCGACGAAGTTTTTTGTGAACAGCCGCATGAAGCCGGCAAGGCAGACGAGATCGATGCGGTGTCGGCGCAGTTCGGCATCGAGCGCGCGCTCGAACGCGTCGCGGTCGTCGCCGAACGGGCGGTGGTCGATCACGACGGTGGCGACGCCTCCGGCGCGCGCCCGCGCAAGCCCTGCCGCGTCCGGCCGGTTGGAGATGACAAGAACGATCGCCGCCGGATAATCATCGGCCGTGGCGGCCTCGATGAGCGCGGTCATGTTCGAGCCGCGGCCGGAGATGAGCACGGCGACGCGTTTCTTATTCACGGTTGCCGGCCCGGCCATGCCATCACCCGGCGAGATCGAGCCGGCCGCGGAATGCGACGTGCGGCTCGCCGGCGGCTTCGAGATCGTTGGCCGACATGGCGACGAGATCAATGCCGATCGTGTCGTGGCGGCCGGTTTCGATTGCGGCCTTGACCTTGGTGCCGACGCTGTCGGTGGCGGCGACCAGGACGGGATCCGAGAATCCGGCGGCCTTCAGGTCGAACAATCTGCCAAAGCCGCCGATCTCGGCAGCGGCGCCAGCCCGCGCCGTGGCGCGAACGAGCGGCTTGATCAATTCCACCATGCGGTTGCCGGCATCGATGTCGCCGGCGGCGGCCGCGTAGCGCGCCTGGGACACGAAAGTCACCAATAATCTTCGACGGCTGCGAGGAAAGCCGCGGCCGCGGCGAAGCCGTCCGGCGCCTCCTAAGGCGGAATCACGGGGTGCGCAAGCTTGAGCCGGGTTATATAGTCGGCCCGAGGAGGGCACGCCCAAAAGCGGCGCAGGCAGGCCGGGGCGTGCGCGGAGCTGGGGCCATCGTTTGAGCATTCCGAACCTTATCACTCTGGCACGCATCATTCTGGTGCCGGTCATAGTCTGGACGATCATTTCCGGCGAGATGCTCGCCGCCTTTGCGCTGTTCGTGGTGGCCGGGATCAGCGATGCGGTGGACGGCTTCCTTGCCAAACGCTTCCACATGGCGAGCGAGCTCGGCGCTTATCTGGACCCGCTCGCCGACAAGGCCCTGATCGTGTCGATCTATGTGGCGCTCGGCATTGCCAGGGCGCTGCCGATTTCGCTGGTCATCGTGGTGGTGTCGCGCGACATCATGATCGTATCCGGCTTCGTGCTGGCCTTGCTGGTGGCCAAGCCGATGCCGGTGCGGCCGCATCCGATCTCGAAATTGAATACGGCGATGCAAATCCTGCTCGCCGTCCTGGTGCTGGCGGAGAAGGGATTTGGCTTCGACGCCGCGGCGCCGCAGACCGCGGCGATCGTGCTGGTCGCGATCCTGACCCTGCTGTCGATTGCTGTTTATCTTGCCGAGTGGTTCCGGCACATGAACTCGTTCGGGGCCGGCCATTGAGCCGACGGAATTGATGTCATGGCGTCCCGCCCGCGGCAGCTCGCGCTGGCCCTCGATCATGCCGAAAGCCATGCGCGCGAAGATTTTCTACCCGGACCCGGCAACGCGGCCGCGCTGACATTGATCGACACTTGGCCGGACTGGCCGGCCAACACCGTGGCACTGGTCGGACCGGAGGGGTCGGGCAAATCGCATCTCGCGGCGATCTGGGCCGCCGCATCGGGCGCGCGGGTCATATCCGGCCGTGCGCTGACCGTCGCCGGACTGCTCGCCGCGCTGGCCACCGGAGCCCTCGTCGTCGAAGACGCGGCGGCGGCCGACGAGCGCGCGCTGTTTCACCTGCTCAATCTCGCCCGCGAGGAAGAGGCGTTTTTGCTGTTCACGGCGCATACCGCGCCGCCGGTCTGGCCGGTCGCCCTGGCCGATCTCGCTTCGCGGCTGCGCGCGCTTCCGGTTGTGACGCTGCAGGCGCCGGATGATGCCATGCTGCGCGGCGTTATCCTCAAGCTCGCGGCCGACCGGCAGCTGACGCTCGACGAAACCGCAATCCGGTATCTGTCGACCCACATTGAGCGCTCCTTCGCCGCGGCGCGGGCCGCAATCATCGCGCTCGACACCGAGGCGCTGCGGCAAGGACGGCCGCCAACGCGGGCGCTTGCGGCTGAGCTGTTCCGCAGCGGTGTCGAGCAGGGCGATGGCAGGCCCTGATCGTTCGAGTCGGATGCGGTAGGGCCGCGGGGAGGCTTGACGCCGCGGCGCTCCGGCTCGTTTAGTGAACAAGCCGGGTCATAGAATCGTTACGAAGGATGGCGATCATCCGCCCCGGGAGCTCCGATCCAGCATGGCTGACCGCGCACAAGCGACTGTTCTGACACTCGATTCCGGCGCCGCCCGGCGGCGGGACGAGCTCGCGCGGCCGGCCGAGCCGATCCCGGTTTCGCCGCTCGCCGAAAGCCCGCAACGCTATATCAACCGCGAGTTATCGTGGTTGAACTTCAACCGTCGCGTTCTCGAGGAATCCGCCAATCGCGGGCATCCGCTGCTGGAGCGGCTGAAGTTCCTGGCGATTTCCGCCAGCAACCTTGATGAATTCTTCATGGTGCGCGTCGCCGGCCTCGGCGCCCAGGTGCGCGCCGGCATCGCCACCCAAAGTCCCGAAGGGCTGACGCCCGCCGAGCAGCTCGCCCGCATCGCCGAGGCGGTGTCGGTTCTGGCCGCCGACCAGCAGGCGCAATGGCGCGAACTGCGCGCCGCGCTCGCCGAAGCGGACATCGTGCTGGTCGACGGCGCCGAGGTGGCCAAGGTCGAGAAGGCTTGGCTCGAGGACTATTTCCTCGCCCACGTGTTTCCGCTGCTCACGCCGCTGGCGGTCGATCCGGCGCACCCGTTCCCGTTCATTCCCAATCTTGGCTTCACCATCGCGTTGCAACTCGCCCGCGCCAAGGACGGCAGGGCGATGAACGCGCTGATCCGCATGCCAAACCGGATCGAGCGTTTCGTGCGGTTGCCGCAAACAGGCGACAGCGGACAGGTGCGGCTGATCTCGATCGAGGGCGCCACCAGCCTGTTCATCGGCAAATTGTTCCCCGGCTACGCGGTCAAGGGGCTCGGCGCATTTCGCGTCATCCGCGACTCCGAGGTGGAAATCCTCGAAGAGGCGGAGGATTTGGTGCGGCTGTTCGAAACCGCGCTCAAGCGCCGCCGCCGCGGCAGCGTCATCCGGCTCGACATCGAGGCGCTGATGCCGGCCGAGCTGCACCGCTTCGTGCAGCGCGCGCTCGGGGCGAGCGACGACAGCATTTTCAAGGTCGACGGCGTACTGGCGCTCAACGAAATGACCCAGCTCGCCAATCTCAATCGGCCCGACCTCGAATTCGTGCCGTACAACCCGCGCTATCCGGAGCGCGTCCGCGATCATGGCGGCGATATCTTTGCGGCGATCCGGCAGAAGGATTTCATCGTCCATCATCCGTTCGAATCGTTCGACGTCGTGGTCAATTTCCTGCAGCAGGCGGCGCGCGATCAGGACGTGGTGGCGATCAAGCAGACGCTGTACCGCACCTCCGCCGATTCACCGATCATCAGGGCGCTGGCCGAAGCCGCCGAATCCGGCAAGTCCGTCACCGCCGTGGTCGAGCTGAAGGCGCGCTTCGACGAAGAGGCCAATATCCGCTGGGCGCGCGACCTGGAACGCGCCGGCGTGCAAGTGGTCTACGGCTTCATCGAATTGAAGACCCACGCCAAGCTGTCGCTGGTCGTGCGCCGCGAGGGCGCCGCCCTGGCGTCGTATATCCACGTCGGCACCGGCAACTATCATCCGGTAACGGCCCGCGTCTACACCGACCTGTCGTTCTTCACCTCCGATCCGGCGATCGCCCGCGACGTGGCGCGCGTCTTCAACTACATCACCGGCTACGCCGATCCGGTCGGGCTTGAGCGCATGGCGGTGTCGCCGCTCACGCTGCGCAAGTGCATCGCCGCCCATATCGACGAGGAGATCGCCAACGCCAAAGCTGGCCGGCCGGCCGCGATCTGGATGAAGATGAATGCGCTGGTCGATCCCGACATCATCGACGCGCTCTATCGGGCGTCCGCGGCCGGCGTGCCGATCGACCTCGTGGTACGCGGCATCTGCTGCCTGCGGCCGGACATACCCGGTCTCTCCGACAACATCCGCGTCAAATCGATCGTCGGCCGCTTCCTCGAGCACGGCCGCATCTACTGCTTCGGCTCCGGCCACGGCCTGCCGCATCCGAAGGCCACGGTCTACATTTCCTCGGCCGACATGATGCCGCGCAACCTCGACCGCCGCGTCGAGGTGATCTGCCCGATCCTCAATCCGACCGTGCACGAGCAAGTGCTTGACCAGATCATGGTGGCCAATCTGAAGGATAACCAGCAGAGCTGGCAGCTTCTGGCCGATGGCGGCTCATCGCGGATCAAGCCGGCGCCGGGCGAGGAAATCTTCAACGCTCATACCTATTTCATGACCAATCCGAGCCTGTCCGGCCGCGGCAAATCGCGGGACTCGGTGCCCCCGTTGCGGCGCCCGGAGCACAAGTGATCGGCATTCGCCAGGAATCGGGTAGCGAATCGGGTAATTGTTCCCGCCGCCCGCGCCAGCGGGGCAGGACGGTACGCACGGCTCTGATAGATGAATCGCGGGAACCGCGCCAAGCTCGACGCACAAGGACGTCTCGATCATAGCCCGCCGGTCGCCGTGATCGACATCGGCTCGAATTCGGTGCGCCTCGTCGCCTACGAGGGGCTCAGCCGCAGCCCGACCGCGTTATTCAACGAGAAAGCGCTGTGCGGGCTCGGCCGCGAGGTCCAGTCGACCGGCCTCTTGCCCGCGGACGCCGTCGACCACGCGCTGGCGACGCTCAAGCGCTACAGCACGCTGTGCGCCACCATGGGCGTAAAAAAAATCTTCGCCATCGCGACGGCCGCCTGCCGCGAAGCCAAAAATGGCCGCGCCTTCATCAAGCTCGCCCAGCGCGCCATCGGCGCCGATATCGACGTGCTCTCGGGCGGCCGCGAGGCCGAGCTGACGGCGCTCGGCGTCATCTCCGGCGTGCACCGCGCCGACGGCGTGGTCGGCGATCTCGGCGGCGGTTCGCTCGAGCTGATCGACGTGCACGGCACGCGCGCGCGCCACGGCCTCACCCGTCCGCTCGGCGGACTGGCGCTGGCCGACATTTCGGCACGCTCGGTCAAAAAGGCGGAAAAGTTCATCAGGAAAACATTGTCGCCGCTGCCGGTGCTCAAGGGCTGCCACGACCGCCGCTTCTACGCCGTCGGCGGCACCTGGCGATCGCTGGCGCGGCTGCACATGTGGCAGACCGCCTACCCGCTGCACGTCATGCACGGCTATGCCATCGATGCCAATGAGGCGCTGGAGTTTGCCAGGCTGCTGCACCGTGTCGATGTCGAGACCCTGTCCAACATCGAGGTCGTGGCCGGCGCGCGGCGGCCGCTGTTGCCGTACGCGGCTTTGGTACTCGAATACATTTTGCGCATCGGCAAGCCGCGCCAGGTGGTGTTCTCGGCGCTCGGCGTGCGCGAGGGTCTGCTCTATTCGTTGCTCAAAGAGCGGGACCGGGAGAAGGACCCGCTGATCGAGGCGGCGCGCAACCTCAATCGGCTGCGTTCGCGCTCGCCGCGCCACGGCGAGGAGTTGATCGCGTGGACCGACCGTTTCATGGTTTCATCCGGCCTCGACGAGAATGCCGAGGAACGCCGGTTGCGTCAGGCCGCGTGCCTGCTCGCCGACATCGGCTGGCGCGCGCATCCTGACTATCGCGGCGAGCAGTCGCTTAACCTCATCGCCCACGGCGGTTTTTCCGGCATTGATCATGCCGGCCGCGCCTATCTGGCGTTGTCGGTGTTCTATCGCCACGTCGGCCTGGTCGTTGAAGACGAGCTGTCGTCGCGGCTGCGCGAACTCGCTTCGACCCGCATGATCGATCGCGCCCGTGTGCTCGGCGCTGCGTTGCGGCTTGCCTACATCGTCTCCGGCGCGATGCCGGGCGTGCTGCCGCGCACCCCGCTTGCGGTCGAGCGCCATCGTCTGGCGCTGCGGCTGCCCGGTCCGTGTGCGGCCTTGGCTGGCGAGCGCGTCTCCAACCGGCTGCGCGCGCTCGCCCGCATCATCGGCCGCGAGCCGGCGATGCTGCTGGGCTGAGTGACCGGCGTCAGGTACCGAGCCACTTCCGCGCCAGCGTGATATCGGCCTGCGACAGTTCGTGGCCTATCGGCAGCGTGTGGTGTTCGACCTTCGCGCCTGCGGCTTGCAGCATCGACACGAGCAACGCCGCCTTCGCCGGCGTAATGATGGGATCGGCGGCGCCGGACGATATCAAGATCGGCGTCCCGGCCAAATCGACAGGCGGGGGCTGCAACAGCGGCACCATGGCGCGCAACAGAACGGCGCCGTCGAGCGTCTCGGGCCGCAGCAGCAGCATGGCCGCCGCGATATTGGCGCCGTTCGAGTAGCCGACCGCGATCAACTCGGAGAGGCCGTAGGACTTGCGCGCCTCGCCCACGAAATCAGCAAGCTCGTGGGCGCGGCGGCGAACGTCGTCTTCGTCGAATACGCCTTGCGCAAGGCGGCGGAAAAACCGCGGCATGCCGTTCTCCAAAACCTTGCCGCGCGGGGCGAGCAGCGACGCCGCCGGAGCGATCATGCGGCCAAGCGGCAGGAGATCATTCTCGTCGCCGCCGGTGCCGTGCAGGAGCAGAAGCGCCTTGCCGGCAGCGTCACTGCCGGGCTCGAAGCGATGAATGAAGGACAAGTTGGCGCCCATTGTGCGCAAGCTTTGCTCCGAACAGAACAAGAATTAAAGGGGCAAAGAAGGGGTAGGGTGAATTTGTGCAGATGTCCGGCCAAGGACTAGGCAGGTGGAAATGAGCTTTTCAAATCCGCTACCCTTGCTCCACCAGCGTCACTTTGCCGTGCTCGATGGCGAGCGCCAGCTTGCCGTGCTTGAGCGCCAGCGCGTTTTCGCCAAACAGTTCGCGGCGCCAGCCTTTTAAGGCCGGCACGTCGGCTCTGTCGCTCGCGGCGATGCGCTCGAGATCGTCGACCGTGGCGATCACCTTGGCGGCGACGTGGTGGTGCTCAGAGATCATGCGCAGCAGCACCTTGAGCAACTCGACCACGGCGGCGCCGTTCGTGGCCGGCTGGCCGCGCGGCTGCAGCGGCAGCGTCTTGGCATCGCGCTCGAGGCCGCGTGCCACCGCGGCAACGATCGCCTCGCCCCAGCGCGAACGCTCGAAGCCTTTCGGCAGCGAGCGCAGATGCCGCAGCTTCTCCAGCGTGGTGGGCGCCTGCACCGCGATGTCGCCGATCGCTTCATCCTTGAGCACGCGTGCGCGCGGCACGTCGCGCGCCTGCGCCTCGCGCTCGCGCCAGGCGGCGACCTCGATGAGCACGGCAAGTTCTTTGGGCTTGCGCACCCGGGTTTTCAGCCGCCGCCAGGCGTTGTCGGGCTCCATCCGATAGGTGTCGGGCGAAGTCAGCACGCTCATTTCCTCGGCGACCCAATCGACGCGGCCGCGGCGCTTGAGATCCTCGACCAGCGCCACGTAGACTTGGCGCAGATGGGTCACGTCGGACGCCGCATAGGCAAGCTGCGCCTCGGTCAGCGGCCGCCGCGTCCAGTCGGTGAAGCGATGCGATTTGTCGAGCGTGTCGCCGGTGATGCGCTGCACCAGCTGATCGTAGGAGATCGAATCGCCGTAGCCGAGCACCATGGCGGCGACCTGGGTGTCGAAGATCGGATGCGGAATGAGCGCGGCGGCGTGCCAGACGATTTCGATGTCCTGGCGCGCCGCATGAAACACCTTCATGATCCGCTCGTCGGCCATCAGCGCGAAGAACGGCGCAAGATCGATGCCCGGCGCCAGCGCGTCGACCACCACGGCTTCGTCGGGCGAGGCCATCTGCGCCACGCACAATAGCGGATAATAGGTGCTTTCGCGCAGGAACTCGGTGTCGACGGTGACGAAGCGATGGGCCGCCATCCGGCGGCAGGCCGCGGCAAGCTCTGAGGTGGTGATAACGGGTTGCATTGGCAGACAGGAGAAATCGATTCACGCAGCGCGCGGCTTGATCTCGCGATCCAGGCGGTGACCATAAGCCTCCTTCGCCACCTCCAGCTCGTAATGCGATTGCAGATTCATCCAAAACTGCTCGCTGACGCCGAAATAGCGGGCGAGTCGCATCGCCGTATCCGCGGTAATGCCGCGCCGACCGCGCACGATGTCGTTCAATCGTGCGCGCGGAACCTTGATGCAACGGGACAGTGCATTGACGCTCATCTGCAGCGGATCGAGAAAATCGGCCTTGAGAATTTCACCCGGGTGAACGGGCGGAATATCCCTCTTGCGCTGCGCATGCCGTATTTGCGGCCTCATGTCGGTCCTTAGCCTCGATTGGCCATTAATCGTTCTACTCGAAATCATAAGCCTCGATCCGCAGCGCGGCTACAGCCCGCGCACGCGCTTCATGTGGATGAACTCCCACGGGCTCGGCAGCGGGCCGACCAGAACTTCGATGATGGTCGGACCGTCGCGATGGGCAAAGGCGCGGCGCAGCGCGGCGCGCAACGCGTCCGGCGTCTTGGCGCGAACCGCCGCGGCGCCGAAGCTTTTGGCAAAGGCGACGAAGTCGGGATTGGTCAGGTCGCAGGCGATGAGACGGTTGCCGTAGCGCTCCTGTTGGGTGCGGCGGACGTTGCCGAAGGCGCCGTCGCTGAACACGATCGTGGTCAGTGGGATGCGGTGCGCCATGGCGGTGGCCAGCTCGTTCGCAGTGAACAGAAAACCGCCGTCGCCGCTAATCGCCAGCACCGGCACGTCGCGCCGCGCGTCCTGGGCGCCGAGCGCGGTGGCAAAGCCGTAGCCGAGATTGTCCTGATAGCCGGGCGAGATGTAGGTGTGCGGCCGGTACACCGGGAAGGCGAGGCGCGAGGCGAAGCCGACTTGCGTGACCTCGTCGACGAATAGGCCGTCCTCCGGGAGTTCGGCCCGGATCGCCGCCAGATAGCCGAGCTGCGGCGCGATTTTTTGGTCGAGCCGCCGGCGCATGCGGGTCTGGCGGTCGGCCATCTCGGCGGTGCGCGGCGCGCGCTTCGTATTATGCGCCGGCAGTATGTCGAGCAGCCGTCGCAGGATCGGCTTGGCCAGGCCGACCAGCGCCAGCGCCGGCTTGGCAAAGCGCGCCGGCTCCTCGGCATCGGCATCGACGCGGATGATGGCGAGGTCGCGGTCGATGCCCCATTGCTGCAGCGGATAATGCAGATGCGTGCCGACCGCGAGCACGACGTCGGCCTCGGCCCACAATTCGTGGCCGAGCGGCAGGTTGACCGACAGCGGATCGCGGTCGTCGAGCACGCCGCGGCCGCGCCGATAGGACAGCACCGGCGCCTGCAAGGCGTGCGCCAGCGCCGTCACTTCCGCCGACGCATCCTGCGCCCCGCCGCCGGCGGCGATCAGCGGCCGCTGCGCGGCGCCAAGCCGCTTCGCCGCCGCCGCGATCGCATCGTCATCGATCGGCGGTTCGGGAACGGCAAGCGGCGCTTGCGGCGTCACCGGACCGGCGCGATCCCAAACGTCGATGGCGCATTCGAGCGCTGCCGGTCCGGGCCGGCGCATGCGCATCGCGCGCATCGCTTCGGCGACGAGACGCGGCGCTTCGCCGGGCACGCGAATGCGCGCCGACCAATCGACCAGCCGCGCGATGATGCCAGCCTGATCGCGCACCTCGTGCAGAAAGCCCAGGCCCCGGCCGATGGCGTGCTGCGGAATTTGCCCGATCAGCGCCAGCACCGGCGCGTTCATGCCGTAGGCGGTAAGCAGCGCCGAAGCCGCGTTGAGCAGCCCCGGGCCGGGCACGACGCAATAGGCCTGCGGCTTGCCCGTCGCCAGGGCGGCGCCGAGCGCCATATAGCCGGCGCCCTGCTCGTGGCGGGTCTGGACCACGCGAACTTTCGCAAGCGCCCCGGTTCCGCCGCCGGCCTTGGCCAGCGCATCGAAGAACGCGTCGTTGTGAACGCCGGGCAGCGCGTAGATCGTATCCAGACCATGCACGAGGAGCGCCGCGACGACGGCCTCGGCGGTGGTCGCGCGCATAGTTGCGCCGGGGCCGCTGTCCGGCCGTGCCCTCGCGCGCGCCACCCACCCTCGATCGCGTTTATTGGCCGACCTGATTGAGCGAGACCGGATTGGATCCCGGCGCAAAGCGGCCGCCGCCACTGCCAAAGCCCATCGCCCCGTCGGAATAACGGTCCTGCATGCACTCCGAATAGGCCGCCTGCGGACCGGCCATGCCGTTGCCGGCGCCGCTCTGTTGGCACATGTCATCGCTCTGTCCGACGAGCTTCATCTGCGCCAGCGGATTGCCCGCATCGCCGCAGGCGGAAAGCCCCAGGGCCGAAATGATGAGCACACAGATGATCAGCGCTCGCTCAGTCATGTCCCCATCCCTTTTGCTCGCCCCCACGACCGATGCACAGCATGCGCCTGTTCGGCGCGTTTCGCAACGCCTTCGCCGCGCCTTGACAAACATAATCCCGCATGCGCTTTCCGCCTGCCGTCAAGAGCCAAATCAGCACCATGCATCGTTATCGCACCCATACCTGCGGCGCGCTGCGCGCAGGCGACATCGGCATCCAGGCGCGGCTGTCCGGCTGGTGCCATCGCATCCGCGATCATGGCGGCGTGCTGTTCATTGACCTGCGCGACCATTACGGCATCACCCAGGTGGTCGCCGATCCGGACAGCGCCGCGTTCAAGGTCGCCGAGACCTTGCGCGCCGAATGGGTGGTGCGGGTCGACGGCAAGGTGCGGGCGCGCCCCGACGGCACCGAGAACCCGGATTTGCCGACCGGCGCGGTCGAAGTCTACGTCCGCGAGATCGAGGTCTTGGGGCCGGCCGGCGAATTGCCGATGCCGGTGTTCGGCGACCAGGAATATCCGGAAGACATCAGGCTCAAATATCGCTTTCTCGATCTGCGCCGCGAGCGGCTGCACAACAACATCATCAAGCGCGGCGAGATCATCGATTCGATCCGCCGGCGCATGAAGGCGCAAGGCTTTTTCGAGTTTCAGACGCCGATCCTGACCGCCTCCTCGCCCGAAGGCGCGCGCGATTATCTGGTGCCGTCGCGGCTGCATGAAGGAAAATTTTACGCGCTGCCGCAGGCGCCGCAGCAGTTCAAGCAGCTCATCATGGTGTCGGGCTTCGACCGCTACTTTCAGATCGCGCCGTGCTTCCGCGACGAGGACGCCCGCGCCGACCGCTCGCCCGGCGAGTTCTATCAGCTCGATCTGGAGATGAGCTTCGTCACCCAGGACGACGTGTTCGACGCCGTCGAGCCGGTGATCCGCGGCGTGTTCGAGGAATTCGCCGGCGGCAAGCCGGTGACGCCGAAATTCCCGCGCATTCCCTATAAGGAGGCGCAGGAGAAATACGGCACCGACAAACCCGATTTGCGCAATCCGATCGCAATGCAGAACGTTTCGGAGATTTTCCACGGCTCGGGATTTAAGATTTTTGCCCGCATCCTGGAAGCAAGCGCCACCGCGGCGGTTTGGGCGATTCCGGCGCCGGGCGGCGGCTCGCGCGCGTTCTGCGACCGCATGAATTCGTGGGCGCAAGGGGAGGGCCAGCCGGGGCTCGGCTACATCTTTTTTGCCAGCGAAGGCGGCGCCGTGGTCGGCCGCGGCCCGGTCGCCAACAATTTGGGCGGCGAGCGGACCGAAGCGCTGCGCCAAACGCTCAGCCTGAACGACGGCGATGCCGTGTTCTTTGTCGCCGGCGAGCCGCAAACCTTCGTCAAGTTTGCCGGCGCGGCACGGACCAAAATCGGCGAGGAGCTCGGGCTGATCGACAAGGGCCGCTTCGAGTTCTGCTGGATCGTCGATTTTCCGATGTACGAATGGAACGAGGACGAGAAGAAGATCGATTTCTCGCACAACCCGTTCTCGATGCCGAACCTGCCGGTCGACGAATTCTTGGCGCTCGATGCCTCGGATCGCGAAAAAATTCTGAGCCTGCGCGCGATCCAGTACGACATCGTCTGCAACGGCGTCGAATTGTCGTCCGGCGCCATCCGCAATCATCGCCCCGACGTGATGAAGAAGGCCTTCGCCATCGCCGGCTACCCGGAGGCGGAGTTGGAACAGAAATTCAGCGGCATGCTGCATGCGCTCTCGCTTGGCGCGCCGCCGCACGGCGGCATCGCGCCCGGCATCGACCGCATCGTCATGCTGCTGTGCGGCGAGGAGAATTTGCGCGAAGTCGTGCTGTTCCCGATGAACCAGCGCGCCGAAGATTTGATGATGGGCGCGCCGTCGGAAGTTTCGCCGAAGCAATTGCGCGAGCTGCACATCCGCGTCGTGCGGCCGGGCACGTCGTAGGTACGCCAAGCTCACCCGCTCATTCCCGCGCAAGCGGGAATCCAGGAAAGCTTGCAAAGAGCTGGGTCCCCGCTTTCGCGGGGACGAGCGGGAACCAAGGCCCATATCGCTACTCATTCCGCCGCCAACGCTGTCGGTTCGTCGCACACAGCCGCGACGATCGTTGGAAATTGCGCCTGCATGCGTTGAAAGCGCATGAGGCGCAGGATGAGGCGCAGCTCCTTTAGAACGTCGAGCGGCAGCCGCACGCCGCGGCCGAGCGCGCTCGCGATCAGAAAGGCGCGGCGCTCGTCGCGCCACCAGCGTTCGACGAGCGCGATCGCGGCGTCGAGGCTGCGGCCCTGCAGCAATGCGGCGCGGCCGGCGTAGCGTGCCCGGACGGCGGGATGAGACGGGCCGCGGCTGAGCTGACGCTCGACCCGAAGCTTGAAGGCGTTGACTGCGGCAGCTTCGTCGAACGTCGCGTTGATCTGCGCCAGCGCCGCAGCCATGGCCGATCGCGATTGCGCCGCCGCAGCGGCGCGGCGCGCACGGTCTCGGTCACGCTCGCCACGGGGTCGATGCGGCATGGGCAGCCTTGGCGCGCCGCGAAGCCGCCGGCTCGCGGCGTCGCGTTGAGCGCCCTTGTGTACCACTTTAAGTTACAATTATGTAACTATATAAGAGACAGTAGTCAAGCCGAAATTAAATCGCGACCGGTAATAGCGTGCCGGCTGTGACGCAAGGCACAGAGAACGCCGGATCGACGATTCGGCCCTCCCGGTAGACGGGCCGGCCACGTTCCTCAGCGTGAGGACAGCTTTCGTGCGCCGCCGACCAGCGGTGCTCAGACCAGCTTGAGGCAGCAGATCACCTTGCCGACGATTTCCAGCTCGTTGAGCGGAACTTCCTCGGTCGGATGATTCGGATTGTCGGAAATGATCTTGACCCGCGTCGGCTGCGACGAGCGCAGCAATTGCAGGCGCTTGACCACGATGCAGCCGAAGGCATCGCGGATGGCGTAAAGGCCGTCCGGCGTCGGCGTCCTATGCGCGGTGTTGACGATGACCCGCTCGCCCGACGCGATGGTCGGCGCCATGCTGTCGCCGGTGGTGTCGAGCACGATCAGGTGGGCCGGCGAGGCGTGCAATTCCTCGCGGACGAAACCCGGCGGAAACACCCAGCCTTCGGGCTTTACCGCATCGGCATGGCGGCCGTCCTTGCGCAGTTCGCGCGACGGCACGCCGCCGCCGCCCATGCCGGCGCGAATGTCGAGCTCGGCCACCTGGCCGGCGCTTGGGCCGAACGTCTGGCGGCGCGGCTCGTCGGGCAGCACATCGCTCGATTCGATGTGGCCGCCGCCCGGTATGCTCGGCGTGCCCGGATAGCGCCCCCACAGCAGGATCTGCTCCGGCGCATAGCCGAGCGCGTTGGCAAACGGTTTCAGGTGATCAAGCCGCAGCCGGACCACGCCGTTTTCCAGCCGCGACAGCTGCTGCTTCGACACTCCGGTCAGCCGCACCAGTTCGGTGCGGGTCATGCCGCGCGATTCGCGCGCGTAGTAGAGGCCGGTCAAATGCCGGCCCGGTCCGGCGGGTGCAATTTTTCGTCCCATCCGGTCATTGTCACCAATTTCGTTCGAATTTCCAGCGTCTAAAATAGTGACTTGACTGTTTTGTTCTATGAAACTATAACGCGAACATTAGTCGCATTAAAAGTGACTGATCTGAATGCGCGGGACCGGCCGGTCTTCCGCAACGAGGCAGCCATGCGCCATCGATGGACCGTCGAACGGGTAATCATGCTGCAGCTTTTATGGGCGCGCGGCGCCAGCGTCGGGGCGATTGCCGCAGAGCTCGGCGGACTGTCGCGCTCGGCTGTCAGTGGCAAGATTTCCCGGCTGCGGCGACGTGCCGTAATCCTCGCCGACGCGCCGCAACGGCGGCCGCGCTGCCGCAAAGCGGACGAGCCGGCGCGGCAGGCCTCGCGCCGGAGCGGCAAATGCCTGCTTGAACTGACCAACACCAGTTGCCGGTGGCCGATCGGCCGGCCGGGCACCGCGGGGTTCTTCTTTTGCGGTCTGCCCGAAGCCGATTTGGCCCGCGGCATGCCGTACTGCGCGCGCCACGCCCGGCGCGCTTATCGCATCCCGCCCAAGATTGTCGTGAAGGCTGCGCCGAAACCCGCGCCGGCCGATGCGGCATCCGCCAAAAAATCGCGGCGGCGGCGACGCCGCCACGTCTGGCGCGCGCGCGTGCGTCATCCGGCACCGCGCTGGCGATGAGGCGGGCAATGCGCAATCGGCCGCGCCGCAATTTGCTCGATGATTCGCAAGCCCGCGCCGCCACGCCCGTCGATACGGCCGCCACGCTCGGCGACCGCGCCGCCGCGGCCGCGCGCGCCGAGCTGCGCGGCGAGCGCATCGGCATTCTCGGCGCCACCGGGCGCCTGTCGTTGCCGCGGCTCGAGCCGCCGCGCCGCGTCCCGGAGCGCTGGAGCTTCGTGCATGTGATGGAGCGCCTCGAAGAGGCGTTTCGCACGTTGCGCCGGCTGCCGGTCTCGACGCGGCCGCGCGGCTACGTCAATTCGATGCCGTTCTATCTCTACGACCGCGGCGACCTCAACGCGCAGCTCGAGACCTGCGAACTGGAACGCTTGGCGCGCATGCGCAACCGCGTCCGCATTCCGCCGTCGCCGGCCGAGATCGCGCGCATGGAGGAGGCGCTGCGCTGGCCGGCGCTGTTTCTGTCCGGCCCTGAATTCCACCACGTGGCGCGCGCGGTCAATCTCGGCTGCCTGTGGGCTGCAGTCGACGCCGACGTCGCCAGGAGCTTGCGGCGAATCAAACTGACGCCGCGCACGTTCAATGCGCGCAAGCTGCAGGGTTTGCGCATCATCGCGCGCGAGTTGGCTCGCCGCCACGTCACGGTGCGCTAAGGCCTTGATCGGACTCACGTCATTGCGGGCGACGCGAAGCAATCCGGAAGCCGAACCGAGCGCGTTCGCGGCGGCTTACCGCGAGGGCTTGGGACTGGCCCGCATCGCCTTGCGTTGCGCTGCGGCGGGAATCGTCATTTCGGCAGCAAAGCAGGGCGATGCGGGTGTCGATGAGAACTGCACGGAATTTGCCGCTCGCTGGTGGTGCCGGCGTGCGGCGGACGCGATGCGCATCGCCGCTGCGGCGCGGGCAAAAATGCGCCGCCGCGAAGCCAATGCGGTTCCGCAGCCGGCGACTACAGCGGGAGCCGGCGGCAAGTTCGCTTCGCAGCACCTGTCGTTGGTCTGCGCCGATGTCGAGGACACGGCGCGTCGCTGTGGCGTGGCGCTGTTCTCGGATGACGAGATTGCCGCACACGCGGCGCAAATAACCGCGCGTATCGATGCCGAGTTGGAAAAGCTCAAGGAATCCGGCGGCATGAAGTCGGTCAACCAGGCCTACAAGGCGTATCGCTTAAAGAGTTCCGGCCGCGGCGAACGCGTGCTGCGCTATGACGAATGGATGCGCCGCTACCGCGCTGATCTGGTGCGCCAGGCCGCCGCGGCGCTGCGCGAACTTTGAGAATCATCGCCGCGTGCCGCGCCGCGCGCGGCTTATCGTGCGACTATCAGATCGCCCCGACAACAAAAAATTTTCGCCAGACTGTTCAATATGATATCTGCTGTAAACCGGAAAATCGCGAACGCCGCGCTTGACAGGCGGGAAACTTTTGCGGCATTGACTCGCGCGCACGCGGGCCTTGCAGAACTGCGCCCGCCGCGTTCCCCCAGCAAACAATCGAGCAAAATCAGTTCGCCGCCGCGTAGCGGCGGACCCGTTATCGTCATTGCGAGCGAAGCGAAGCGAAGCAATCCCCCCACCCTAACCCTCCCCCGCAAGCGGGGGAGGGAAGGGAGGGGGTTCTGGATTGCTTCGTCGCTTCGCTCCTCGCAATGACGCGCACACTGGTTTGCTCGTTTGCGCCCGTTTTACCGAAACACTGATCGCGCACAAAACTTCGGAGGCCAGCCGTGACCGTCAAAGGCAAAGTGAAATTTTTCAACGACACCAAGGGCTACGGCTTCTTTACCCGCGACGACGGCTCGGGCGACGTGTTCGTTCATCGTACCGACCTGCCCGCCAATGTCGGCCTGTTGTACGAAGGCCAACCGGTCAGCTTCGACGTCGAGAAGACCCGGCGCGGCCTGCGCGCCGTCAATATCGTGATCGGCTGAACGGCGCGGTCGCCTCACCATTGGTGCCTCAACTTGAGCAACCGAGCGGGCGCGGGAGCGTAATCACCGAAAACAAACCAACGGAACAAGATGGACAGCGAGGACAGTGCGTCTCAGCAGTCCGTATCCAAATTCAAGCCCACCACGATGCAACGGGAGGCGCAAAAACTTCTGCGCTCCTCGCAGCGTCACACGCTCCTGGTCGGCGGCTCGCGCTCCGGCAAGACCACCCTGTTGGTTCATGAGATCGCGCTGCGCGCGCTCGATGCCGACAACTCGCGACACGCCATCCTGCGGCTCCATGGCAACGCGGCGCGCGCCTCGATCGGGCTCGACACGTTGCCGAAAGTATTTGAGCTCTGGTTCCCGACCGAGCCGCTGCGGCGGCACCGTGCCGAGGGTTATTTCTCGCTCCGCAACGATTCGGAGATCTGGATCGGCGGGCTCGACGACAAGGAACGCGTGGAAAAGATTCTCGGCAAGGAATACGCCACGATCTTTCTCAACGAGTGCTCGCAGATACCCTATGCGTCGGTGTTAATCGCACTCACCCGCCTGGCGCAGGTCGTCAAAAACCTCAAGCAGGCGGCGTTCTACGATCTCAACCCGACCGGCAAGGGCCATTGGACCAATGTGCTGTTCGGCGAGCATCGCGATCCGATCTCGCGGCTGCCGCTGGGCGATCCGGAAAACTACGCGCGCATGTTTCTCAATCCGGCGGACAATGCGGCGAATCTCGCCGAGGACTATCTCAAAGGCCTGGCGCGGCTGCCGGAGCGGCAACGCAAGCGCTTCTACGAGGGCGTCTATATCGACGAGCTCGACGGCGCGTTGTTCAGCTACGAGATGATCGCGCGGGCGCGTGTCACGGAACAAGAGCTGCCGAAGAGCCTGCGTGTCGTCGTCGCGGTCGATCCGTCCGGCGCGGCGGGCCGCGACGACGAGCGCGCCGACGAGATCGGCATCATCGTCGCCGGGCGCGGCGACGATGGCCACGCTTACGTGCTCGCCGACCGCTCGCTGCGCGACGCGCCGGCGGCCTGGGGCCGCGCCGTGGTGGCGGCCTATCACGAGCACGATGCCGGCATGATCGTAGCCGAGGAAAATTTCGGCGGCGAAATGGTGCGCTTCGTCATCCGCGCCGCGGAAGCCGGGCTCAAGGTCGAGTTGATCTCCGCCTCGCGCGGCAAGGTGTTGCGCGCAGAACCTGTCTCCGCGCTGTACGAGCAGGGCCTCGTGCATCACGTCGGCCGCTTTGCCGTACTCGAGGATCAGCTCTGCGCCTTCACCACCGGCGGCTATCGCGGCGAGGGCAGCCCCGATCACGCCGATGCGCTGGTCTTCGCCATCACCGAGTTGATGCTCAAGGACCGCGCCGCGATCTTCGAATACTACCGGCTGGCGGCCGAACACCGGCGGCAGGCGGAGGCCGGCGCGGCCGCGCAGGCGCCAGCGCAAAGCGAGCCCGGCAAAGCGCCCGCGCTCGCGGCCGTGGCGTGGTTGCGGGTGCCGGACGGCGTCTCCGCCGTTCACGGTCTGTCCGGCACATTATATGTAGCCAGCGCCGCGGGCATCATTGCGGCCAAGCCGGAGGACGCGCCGCCGCTGCTCAATGCCGGTTTTGCGCGCTTGGAAGAGCGCGACGGCTGACTTGGTTCATTCTTCGCTTCCTTGAAACTCAACACATGCCGAGGCGGCGCGCCATCCGCGCTCGGCATGCCGGGCCCGCTTTGCGCGGGCCGACTCGCGCCGCGCTTCTCCGTCCCGCTGTGGCACGCGCCGCCGCCCCACCCGGCGGACGCGTCTCCTCCCGGACAGCGCCAGACGGAGAGCCGGCGCGAGTCACAGGCCGGGGTCCCTCGTCGCCGCATTTTATCGGGGGACCCCGGCCCTTTTTGTTTGCGCCGTGAAACAGCGCGTCGTTCGCGGCGCCACTGAGGGCACCTCACATGACCATCTACAAATTCACGCGGCTGACCGCGCCGCCGACGTTGGAAAAGCAGCGCGAAATGCTCGAAGCGTTCCGCACGCTCGCCAGCCAGGACGACGAACTGATCCAACAGCGCCGCGCCGAAATCGCCGCGATCCGCCGCGAATTGGAGGACATCCGACGATTCATCGACGCGTTCCGCCGGCAAGCCACGGAGGAGGTGCGGACTGAAATACTCAAGGAATTGAAGGCACGGAAATACAGCCCCGACCAGCCGCGCGTGCCGGCCGGCAGTCCGCACGGCGGCGAGTGGACGAGCGGGGGTGCAACGTCCGCGCCAGTTGCCGGCGAGCACCCGAGCTCTGGACGCGGCCCGCAGTACGCACAGGCGCAAACCGGCAGACGCTCGGACGCGTCGAGCAGCAGCAGTCCCATATCGTCAAGTAATATTCCGGATCAAAGTCCGAAGCGCCCCGTGCGTGTCGTCGACGGCAGCAATAATCCTGTCTTAGACGATCAAGGCAATCAGCTTGTTCGGCCGGCCGACCTGCCGCCACAAACTTATGTAAGCGAAGGATCTGCGTCGCACCTCGCCGAGTATATTTCCCTCTATAATCAGGCGGTTCAGAATGAGCTCAATGAACCGAGCGAGCCCAACGAGCAGGCCTTGGCCGGCTTAGCCGCAAAAATCGCCCTGGAATTAGGTCAGTTTCGACAGGGCGGGAGTTTGGATGCAGAACGCGTGGATGGCCAGTACGTTCGCGACTATCATGATTATGCTAATCTCGCCATAGGCCTTTATTTGGCCGCTGCAGGTGTTAAAATTGAAGATGCGCTTGCGATTGCCAATGCTTATGCGGGCGTTGCCTCCGAGTTTCATGAGCCGATGGACGACGTCTACACAAATCTGTCGAGGAGGGACGTTCGTAGCATAAGGATGGGCTATGAATTGTATCAATCAGGGCGAATTCACTGACGTGTCGAACAGTGTGGACATGGCGGTTGCACGGACTGACCGAATTCTCTTTTGGCCGGTTGGCCTCGCTGTCGTGTGGTTTTCGCTCTTCATCTGGTCGGACGCATTCGGACTGGGTTCGGAATACCTGTCGCCGCCGCTTATATTTTTATACTGGTTGATTTCTGCAGGCGCCGGTGTATTGGCCTGCATCGCCTGGATATGTCAGCGGGCTTGGCGCCGGCTTCTTTCTACCGTGATCTTGCCCGCCAGCGTTCTCCTTGCAGGGTTTAATCTGCCGCTCGTCTGGCGTGCCGAGAAATACCTCGTCGACTTCTCGGCGGCGCATTCCATTCACCATGGCGTAATTGATCGGCGGTCAAAGGATTAATCTCGACCTTGCTTTTCTTTCCGCGGTCGCTGCTTCGCCCGTTTTGGAAATCGTCCGTAAAGCGTTTTTTAAATCGGTCCTCGTTGTCTTCGCAACCGAGGTCGCGAGCAACTCTATAATCGCGCTCGTCGCTTCCTTGAAACTCAACACATGCCGAGGCGGCGCGCCATCCGCGCTCGGCATGCCGGGCCCGCC
>JASHPU010000114.1 GCA_030037885.1 Xanthobacteraceae bacterium
GTCGAGCGCGATTATCCCAACACGTATCGCCGTTTTACTGCCCTGGGACCATTGGCCGACAAGCTCGGTAATGGTGGCAAAGGCATCACCTGGAATACTGAAGACGAGATACGCGGCCTTGGCGAACTGAACTACAAGATCGAAGACGGCGGGCCCACGAACGGCCGGCCGCGCATTCAAAGCGACATCGATGCCGCCGAGGTCATTCTCTATCTCGCGCCGGAAACCAACGGCGAGGTCGCGGTCAAAGCCTGGAAAGCACTTGGCGAGGCAACCGGTCGCGATCACGTTCATCTCGCGGAAAAACGCGAGGACGAAAAGATTCGCTATCGCGATCTCGTCGCGCAGCCACGCAAGATCATCTCGTCGCCGACCTGGTCCGGTATCGAAAGCGAGCACGTCAGCTATACGGCCGGGTACACCAACGTGCACGAGCTGATTCCATGGCGAACGCTCACCGGCCGGCAGCAATTCTATCAGGATCATCGCTGGTTCCGCGATTTTGGCGAAAGCTTCGCCGTCTATCGGCCGCCGATCGATACCCGCACAGTCGCCGACATGCTGGGCAAACGCGGCAACGGCTATCCCGAGGTAGTGCTCAATTTCATAACGCCGCATCAGAAATGGGGCATCCATTCCACCTACACCGACAATCTCTTGATGCTGACGCTCTCGCGCGGCGGGCCGATCGTGTGGATCTCCGAGATCGACGCCAAGAAGGCCGGCATCGTCGATAACGACTGGATCGAGCTCTACAATTTGAACGGCGCGCTTGCCGTGCGGGCCGTCGTGAGCCAGCGCGTGCAGGAAGGCATGTGCCTCATGTACCACGCACAGGAAAAGATCGTGAACGTGCCGGGCTCGCAGATCACGGGGCAGCGCGGCGGCATCCACAATTCGGTGACCCGCACCGTGCTCAAACCGACCCACATGGTCGGCGGCTATGCCCAGCTGTCCTACGGTTTCAATTACTACGGCACCGTGGGATCAAACCGCGACGAGTTCGTCATCATGCGGAAGCTCGCCAAGGTGGAATGGCTCGATCATTCCAATCCGGTCGACAAAGTGGTCGAGGAGACCGCGTCATGAAAATTCGCGCGCAGGTCGCCATGGTGCTCAACCTCGACAAGTGCATCGGGTGCCACACCTGTTCGGTGACGTGCAAGAACGTCTGGACCTCACGACAGGGGATGGAATACGCGTGGTTCAACAATGTCGAGACCAAGCCCGGCATCGGCTATCCGAAGGATTGGGAAAACCAGGAGCGCTGGAACGGCGGCTGGAAACGCAAGAGGAACGGCAAGATCGTGCCCAAGCAGGGCGGACGCTGGGCGATCCTCGCCAACATCTTCGCCAATCCGAACCTGCCAGAGATCGACGACTATTACGAGCCGTTCACCTTCGACTACGAGCATCTGCAGATCGCGCCGGAACTGCCGACGGCGCCGGTCGCGCGACCGCTGTCGCTGGTCAGCGGCCGGCCGATGGACAAGATCGAATGGGGGCCGAACTGGGAGGAGATCCTCGGCGGCGAATTCGACAAGCGCTCGCAGGACTACAATTTCGAAGCGGTGCAGAAGGACATTTACGGACAGTTCGAAAACACCTTCATGATGTACCTGCCTCGCCTGTGCGAGCACTGCCTCAACCCGAGCTGCGTCGCGTCCTGCCCCTCGGGCTCGATCTACAAACGGGAAGAGGATGGGATCGTCCTCATCGACCAGGACAAGTGCCGCGGCTGGCGCATGTGCGTGTCGGGATGCCCATACAAAAAGATCTATTACAACTGGACCTCGGGCAAGGCGGAAAAGTGCATCTTCTGTTATCCGCGGATCGAGGCCGGCCAACCCACTGTCTGTTCGGAAACCTGCGTCGGACGCATCCGCTATTTGGGCGTGCTCCTTTACGACGCGGACGGAATCGAACGCGCCGCAAGCGTGGAAGACCCGCGGAACCTGTACGAGGCTCAGCTCGGCCTCTTCCTTGATCCGAACAACCCCGAAATTGCCGCGCAGGCGCGCGCCGACGGCATTCCCGACGCCTGGATCGAAGCCGCCAAACGCTCGCCGACCTACAAGATGGCGGTGGAGTGGCGCATCGCATTTCCTCTTCATCCCGAGTACCGGACCTTGCCGATGGTCTGGTACGTGCCGCCCTTGTCGCCGATCCAATCTCATGCGAACGCCGGAGCCATCGAGACCGTGGGCGAATTGCCTGATGTACGTTCGCTGCGCATCCCGGTCCGGTATCTGGCCAACCTGCTGACCGCCGGGGCAGAAGAACCCATCGTCACCGCGCTTGAACGCATGCTCGCCATGCGTGCTCATTACCGGCAGCGGCAGCTCGGCGAGGGCGATGGGCAAGGCGTGCTGGCGCAGGTCGGCCTGAGCGTCGCCCAGATCGAGGAAATGCACCGGTATCTGTCGATCGCCAATTACGAGGACCGCTTCGTCATCCCGACCAGCCATCGCGAGCAGGCCGAGGACGCTTATGGCCTGCGCGGCTCCTGCGGCTTTACTTTCGGCAACGGCTGCGACTTCGGCCCGCCGCATTCGAGCCTGTTCGGGGGCAAGATGGGTCGCCGCACGCTCACGCCGATCAGGCCGCTTGATACATGAGGGAGCAACCCATGATCGTACTCAGGGCGCTCGGCGCGTTGCTCTCCTACCCACGAGAGGAGGTTTGGCAGGCGCTGCCGGAAATCGCCGCAGCCATTCGCACGTCGAAGTTCTTTGCGGCGCGGCAACGCGACGATCTGCTGGCTCTGGTCCACGACCTGCGCAGCGCCGAACTCCTGCAAGCCGAGGAGCGCTACGTCGATCTTTTTGATCGTGGTCGTGCGGCATCGCTCCACCTGTTCGAGCACCTGCACGGCGACGGACGCGATCGCGGGCAGGCCATGGTCGATCTGAAGCGGCTTTATCGGCAAGCCGGGTATGAATTGTCGTCGCGCGAACTGCCCGACTATCTGCCGGTCGTTCTCGAATATCTCAGCTGCCGCGATCTGGCGGAGGCGCGCGAGCTTCTGGGCGACTGCGCCCACATCCTGCGGCAGATCGGTCAGTCCCTGATCGCGCGCGGCTGCGGCTATGCGGCCGTACTGCAGGCACTCCTGGTGATCGCCGGTGAAGACCCGATTGACGCTGCGGCAGTGCCTCGCGTCAGAGGGCGGCCTGAAAACCTTGACCGCGATTGGTTCGAGCAGCCCGCTTTCGGCGGCGAGGCATTAATGACTCCCGTGAGCCGCGGGCCCGCGCCGCAGCCAGTGTCCTCGTCAGCCAACATCCAGCCCAGCCGGTAAATGGTGTAGTGCCCCATGGTTTCCGCTGACTACGTCAACACGTTCCTCTTCGGCATCTACCCCTATCTCTGCCTCGCAGTGCTGCTGATCGGCAGCCTGATCCGCTTCGATCGAGAGCCGTATACCTGGAAGAGCGATTCCTCGCAGATATTGCGCAGGAAGCAGCTCCGTCTTGGATCGAATCTTTTCCATTACGGCGTCATCATCGTCATCCTCGGCCACTTTGCTGGTTTTCTCGCGCCGCATTGGGCCGTCGATTGGGCGCTCAGCCCCACCGGCCACCAGCTTCTGGCGATGATAGTCGGCGGCATCGCAGGAACCATCGCAATCATCGGGCTAAGTGTCCTGCTGCACCGTCGGCTCGCCGATCCGCGCATCCGGTTGAACAGCCGCAAATGGGATATCGCAGTCGCTCTCCTGTTGTGGCTGCAGCTCGCGCTCGGCCTTCTCACGGTGCCGCTGTCGGCTTTCCACATGGACGGTGCGCTGTTCGAAACGCTGGCCACCTACGTCAAGGGAATCGTCACGCTGAACGGCAGCACCTCCTCGCTGATGATGGGCGTGCCTTTGGTCTACAGGCTGCATGTCCTGTTGGGGTTCACGATTTTCCTGGTCTCGCCGTTCACCCGCATGATTCACATCTGGAGCGGCGCCGGCGCGCTCGCCTATCTGGTTCGGCCCTACCAGATCGTGCGCTCGCCCCGCACGCGGGCAAGAGTCCCGGTGCGATCATGACCATCACCGTCAACGGCATCGCCATAGAGGCCTCCCGCTGGCCGAACTCGGAAGTCGCGGCGGTGCGTGAACTCTTGCGGCAGCGGGCGGTCGTCATCGGCATCCTGTCTGCGGATGCCGATGACGACGAGACGATCGGCGCCGCCATCGAGCGCCTTCTCGCCGAGGAGGTGAGCGTGCCTTCACCCACCGAGGCGGAATGCCGGCGCTATTATGAAAATCACCGCAAGGAGTTTCAGTCCGGAGATCTGGTGTACGCTCGGCACATTCTGTTTCAGGTCACGCCCTCCGTGCCGGTGCCTGAAATCCGCGCCCGCGCCGAGCGGGCGCTCGTGGAGCTTTTGGCGCAACCCGACCGGTTCGCCGAGATGGCCGGCGCGCTGTCAAATTGCCCGTCCGGGAAGCAGGGCGGCAATCTTGGCCAGATCGGTCGCGGCAACACCGTGCCGGAATTCGAGCAGGCGCTGTTCCGGTTGGATGCCCACGGCATCCTGCGCCATCTGGTCAAAACGCGGCACGGTTTCCACATCGTCGCCGTCGACCAAAGCGTTCCGGGTGAGACGCTGCCATTCGAAGCGGTCCGAGACCAAATAGCTGAGCGGCTCAAGACCGGCGTCGACGCGCGCGCCTTGCGGCAATACATTTCCATCCTCGCGGGGAAAGCAGAGATCGCCGGAGTTGATATTTCAGGCGCGCCAGCACCCCTTGGAGCTTTCGCGACTACTTCCTGTTCACTCTGATTCCGACAAAGCTCTCCCGTGTCCACGAACGAATGCGTTCCGGACTTGCTTTCTCGACGGGGGATCGGCTAACAGAGGATCGCGCGTCTCACGATACGCGAAGGTGACCTGCGCCGGCCCACCTGGGTCGGACTGCCGGAAAGAGCGCTCCTTCATTCGGATGCCGCGGTGAGGCGCACCGTGGTGCAAACCGGATTGGGACGCGTTCGCTTTTTCAAGCGCGTCTTCCGGCTTCCCGTTATTTCCTACGAACCTTTTTCGACACGACTCTCCTGTTGGCTGGCGTCATTCGACGGCAGCGGGTGATGAGAACAGCCAATTTTGGTGTCGGTTCCACCAAACCTTGTCCCAAAATTCTTTGTATGCGGCGAGGATCGCCTTATCGCCACGGCGCAGGATCATAGGCCACGTCTTACCCTCGACTTTCGTCCGACGGGATCCGCTCAACCTTATCTCCATCCTTTGTGTAGCCCATCGGATTGCCGTTCGGCCCCTCGCCGCCTGGCTCTACCGGGTCGAGGGGCACGGTCGGGCTACAGCGCTTCGCGCGTAGCAGGTCATCGTAGCTCTTGAATTCGTCGATGGAGATGCCGTCGCGCTTATGTTGGCGGATCAGATCGGTGATTGCCATCGCACGGCCGATGCGGACTCGTTCTTAGACCGAAATCGACTCGCTCTTTGTGTGTAAGCATAGTCGAGACCATGTGGTGGGCCCGGGAGGACTCGAACCTCCAACCAAGCGGTTATGAGCCGCTAGCTCTGACCATTGAGCTACGGGCCCGTCGTTCGGCCGGACCGGCGCGGGCAAGGGCGCCGGCTTGATATCACAGGATAAGTCCCCTTCGGAATGCGTTTTGTGATACGCGCCGGCCCCGTCATGCCCAGCACCGGGCTTATGGATTCCGGACTCGCCGCTTCCGCCTCCGCGCTTCGGCGGACTCATACCCGCCGTAGCTCGCGGAGCGAGCGAAGGCGGGTCGCGTCGATCCGGAATGACGATCATGGCGACGGCCGGGCGTCAAGCTCTTCGGCTCAGCAGAAACACCGCCTGCTCGCCGAACAGGTTCCAGAACCACCACGGCATTTTCAGCCGCATCTGGCGGCCCCAGGCGTTGAGCGCCACGGCCTGGTCCATCTTGGCGCCGACCGCAAAGCAGAGCGCGCGGAAATCCTTGATGCTGCAGAAGTGAATATTCGGCGTCTCGTACCACGCATAGGGCAGATTGCGGGTGCGCGGCATCTGGCCGCCGAGCAGGATTTGCAGCCGGATATTCCAGTGCCCGAAATTCGGAAACGACACGATGGCGCGGCGGCTGATGCGCAGCATGTGCTCGAGCACGACGCGCGGCTGCCGCGTCGCCTGCAACGTCTGCGACAGGATGACATAGTCGAACGCGTCGTTCGGATAGGCGGCAAGGTCGGTGTCGGCGTCGCCCTGCACCACGGCGAGGCCCTTGGCGACGCATTCGTTGACGCCCTCGCGCGACAATTCGATGCCGCGGCCGTCGACGCCGCGGCTCTCCAGGAGCCGCAGCAACTCGCCGTCGCCGCAGCCGACGTCGAGCACGCGCGCGCCGTGGTCCACCATGGCGGCGACCACCAGCAAGTCGATGCGCGCGCCGCCGGCGCCGCGCGCCGCCTCGGCCATGGTGAGATCGTATTTGACGCGCGACAGCATGGCGGACCGCTACGCGCGCAGGCCGCGCGAGCGCGCCGCGCCGTCGAGAAAGCCGCGCACGATCGCGAACAATTCCGGCTCGTCGAGCAAAAAGGCGTCGTGGCCCTTGTCGGTGGTGATCTCGGCAAATGAGACGCGCGCACCGGCGGCGTTGAGCGCGTGCACGATGGCGCGCGATTCGGCGGTCGGAAACAGCCAGTCGCTGGTGAACGAGATGACGCAAAAACGCGTCGGCGTGTCGCGAAAGCCGTTGGCCACCACGCCGTCGTAGTCTCCCGCGAGATCGAAATAATCCATGGCGCGGGTCAGATAGAGATACGAATTGGCGTCGAACCGTTCGACGAACGTGATGCCCTGGTGGCGCAGATAGGATTCCACCTGAAAGTCGGCGTCGAACGAGAACGTCGGATTGTCGCGGTTCTGAAAGCGGCGGCCGAATTTGCGGTGCAGCGCCGCGTCCGACAGATACGTAATGTGTGCGCCCATGCGGGCCACGGCAAGGCCGCGGCGCGGATTGGTGCCGTGGGCGAAATAGCGGCCGCCGCGCCAGTCCGGATCGGCCATCACCGCCTGGCGGCCGACCTCGTGGAAGGCGATGTTCTGCGCCGAATGGCGCGTCGCCGCCGCGATCGGCAGCGCTGCGAATACGCGCTGCGGATAGCTTGCCGCCCATTGCAGCACCTGCATGCCGCCCATCGAGCCGCCGGCGGCCGCGAACAGCGAGTCGATGCCCAGATAGTCGAGCAGCATGGCCTGTGCGCGCACCATGTCGCGCACGGTGATGACGGGAAAATCGAGGCCCCATGGCAGGCGCGTCGCCGGATTGGTCGAGGCCGGGCCGGACGAGCCCATGCAGCCGCCGACCACGTTGGGGCAGATGATGAAGTAGCGCTCGGTATCGATCGGCAGGCCGGGACCGACCATGGTTTCCCACCAGCCCGGCTTGCCGGTCACCGGATGGGTATTGACGACGTGCTGATCTCCGGTCAACGCGTGGCAGATCAGCACCGCATTGCTGCGCTCGGCGTTGAGCGTACCGTAGGTCTGGTAGGCGATCTGCAGCGGGGCAAAATCGACGCCGGCGTCGAGCCGCAGCGGCTTGTCGGCGCCGAAGCGGACGACCGGCGAATGCGGATGGTCCGCTTCGCGCGTGCGGTCGGCAAGATCGAGCGTGGTGGTGGCGTCGGCCATCGCGGCAGATTCCGAAAGCAAGCACGTACGGCCCGCGGCGTCGCAGAACCGATCAAAAACGGGTAAATAGGCTGCTGCCGCCTGGAGTCAACGTTTTCTTTGCTTTCGCCGCCGCGCGCACTATCAAGGCTAAGCACTCGCGGAAAAGCGGTATCCAAAACCATGTCCAAAGCGCCGCGCCAAGACCAGCCTTCACTCACCGATCTGCGGCATGAGATCGACCGCATCGACGCGGCCATGCATGAGCTCTTGATGGAGCGCGGCGAGATCATCGACCGCCTGATCGCGGCGAAGCAGACGCAGGAAACCGGCTCGGCGTTTCGGCCGGCGCGCGAGGCCGACATCATGCGCCGCCTGATCGAGCGCCATCGCGGCAACCTGCCGCTCGACACCGCCGAGAGCATTTGGCGCGTCATCATCTCCACTTTCACTTACGTGCAGGCGCCGTTTGCAGTGCACGCCGATCTCTCCGCCGGCGACGCCGCGATGCGCGATTCGGCGCGCTTCCATTTCGGCTTCACCGTGCCGTTCGTGCCCCATATGGGCGCCGCCAGCGTGGTCGCCGCCGTCACCGAATCCAAGGGCGACCTCGGCCTCGTGCCGGCCTTCGCCATCGCCGGCGCCGGGCCGTGGTGGGCGGCGCTCGAATTCGACACCGCGCCGAAAATCATCGCCCGGCTGCCGTTCGTCGAACGGGCCGATCATCCGGCCGCCATGCCGGTGTTCGTCGTGTCCCGCGCCGCCGCCGACGCCATGGTGACCGAGACCGAGATGTGGAGCATGCGGGTGTCCGGCTGGCGCGCCGCCTCGGCCGGCGCGGTGGCGGCGACCGCGGAGGTCATCGCGGTGCCGGACCGGGCGTTCGATGGCGCCGGGCTCTTGGTTTCCGTGCAGCGCGGCGGCATCGATGCGGTGCGCAAGGCGCTGGTCGGCATCGGCGCTTCGATCCGCTCCGCGGCCCTCGTCGGCAGTCACGCGACCCGCTATACGGTGCGCTCATAATTGCCCGCCGCTTCGTGGTCAGGCGGAAGAAGGAACGAGAAATGTCCGCCACGCGTCCCCTGCCGCGGCCCGGCGTGCTCGACATCGCGCCCTACGTCCCCGGCAAAAGCAGCGCGCCGGGCGTCGCCAAGGTGTTCAAGCTGTCGTCGAACGAGACGCCGCTCGGGCCGAGTCCGCGCGCCATCGCGGCCTATGAGGCGGTCGGCGCCCATCTGGAGGATTATCCGGACGGCTCGGCCGGCGATCTGCGCGAGGCGATCGGGCGCGCCTTCGGCCTCGATCCCGACCGCATCGTGTGCGGCGCCGGCTCCGACGACCTGTTGAATTTGCTGGCGCGCGCCTATTTGGCCGATGGCGACGAGGCGATCCACACCACCCACGGCTTTCTGGTCTATCCGATCGCAACGCTCGGCGCCGGCGCGCGCCCGGTCGCGGCGCCGGAGACCGACTACACGGCCGACGTCGACGCCATCCTGCGCGCGGTGACGAGCAAGACCAAGATCGTGTTCCTCGCCAATCCCAACAATCCGACCGGCACTTGCCTGTCGTTCGACGAGGTCAAACGGCTGCATCGCGGCCTGCCGCCGCAGGTGCTGTTCGTCATCGACGCGGCCTATGCGGAGTACGTCAGGCGCAACGATTATGAATCCGGCATCGAGCTCGTCGCCACCAGCGACAATGTGGTGATGACGCGCACGTTCTCGAAGATTTACGGCCTCGCCGCGCTGCGGCTCGGCTGGATGTTCGGCCCGGCGCACGTGGTCGACGCCGTCAACCGCATCCGCGGCCCATTCAACGTCAATAGCGCCGCGATCGCCGCCGGCATCGCCGCCATCGAGGATATCGCGCACCAGGAATACGCGCGCGAGCACAATACGCGCTGGCTCGCCTGGCTTTATCAGGAGATCAGCAAGCTCGGCCTGAAGGTGACGCCGAGCGTCGCCAATTTTCTGTTGATCCACTTTCCCGAAACCAAGGGCCACACCGCCAAGGATGCGGACGCCTTTCTCACCGCGCGCGGGCTCATTCTGCGCTACGTCGCCGCCTACAAGCTGCCGAATGCCTTGCGCCTGAGCGTCGGCACCGAGGAGGCCAACCGGCTCGTGGTCGCGGCGCTGAAGGAATTTTTGAGCAAGACATGACGCCGCAATTCAAACGACTGGCGCTGATCGGGGTCGGCCTCATCGGCTCGTCGATCGCGCGCGCCGCGCGCGCCCTCGACGTCGTCGAAGAGATCGTCGTCACGTCGCGGTCCGAACCCACGCGGCAGCGCGCCGCCGAACTCGGCTTGGCCGACCGCGTTACCGAGACCGCTGCCGAAGCCGTTGTCGGCGCCGATCTCGTCATCGTCTGCGTGCCGATCGGCGCCTGCGCGGCGGTGGCGCAGGAGATTGGCCCCAAGCTCAAGCAAGGCGCGATCGTGTCCGACGTCGGTTCAGTGAAATCGGCGATTGTGCGCGATATGGCGCCGCATATGCCGGCCGGCGTGCACTTCATTCCCGGCCATCCGGTCGCCGGCACCGAACATTCCGGTCCCGACGCCGGCTTTGCCGAATTGTTCGTCAATAGCTGGTGCATCCTCACGCCAGGAAAGGACGCCGACAGCGGCGCCGTCGCGCGGCTGTCGCAATTCTGGAAAACATTCGGCGCCAGTGTCGAAATCATGTCGCCGGAGCACCACGATCTGGTGCTGGCCGTCACCAGTCACGTGCCGCACCTGATCGCCTATAACATTGTCGGCACGGCGTTCGATCTGCGGCACGTGACCGAATCGGAAGTCCTCAAATATTCGGCCGGCGGCTTTCGCGATTTTACCCGTATCGCCGCGTCCGATCCGACCATGTGGCGCGACATTTTCCTGAACAACAAGGACGCCGTGCTCGAAGTTTTGGGTCGCTTCAACGAAGATCTCGCAACGCTCACGCGCGCCATCCGGCGCGGCGACGGCGCCACCTTGTTCGAGCTGTTTGCCGAGCGTCGCGCCATCCGGCGCGGCATGGTCGCGTTGAATCGCGATGCGCCCGCGCCCGATTTTCAGCGTACGGCATCCGCAACGCCGGAGCCGCCGCTGCCGCGGCCCTACGCGACTTCAGGCGACGATTAGGTTCAGCTGCGCGCCCTCACGGCCAGCGCCTCGTTGACGGCGCCGCGCAGCATGGCGAGCGTGAACGGTTTGGCGATCACGTCGTGAATGATGGCATCGAGGCCTTGGGCGCGTTCGCGCTGATCGGCAAACCCGGTCATCAGCAAAATCGTCAGGTCCGGGAAATCGCGCGCCGTGGCGAGCGCCAGCGCGATGCCGTCCATCACCGGCATGCGCACGTCGGTGAGCAAAAGGTCGAAACGGCCCTGCTCGCGTGTGAGCAGATCGAGCGCTTCGCCGCCGTCGCGCGTCGCCTTGACGTCGTGGCCGTCGCCCGTGAGCGCCCGCGCGCACATGGCGCGCAAGGAGTCTTCATCTTCGGCGAGCAGGACGCGGGCCATGGCGTTCAGCGCGGCTCGGCGACGATGTCGCGGCGGTTGATGAAGCGAACCAGCACGTCGGCGGCCTCGGGCGGCGGCGAAGCAAGCCGGGTGCGGAAAGCGACGGCCTGATACGGCGCAAGCGTGGCGCGCGGCGACGACGCGGTCCACGAATAGATTTCCTGCTTGGCGGCGTTGCGCACGGCAAGTTTGAGACGCGGCACCTCGGCGACCGCGCTGGTACGGTTGACGATGGCGCCCTCCACTACCAGGATCGGCACGCCCTCGTGCTGCTCGGTGCTGGTCGTCACCGCGTCGAACACGAGCCCGCGCAGATTCACCGACAGGCCGATCAGGGCGTAAAACGAGGCGGTCTGCGGCAGCAGCCGCACGATGTCGCGGCGCCAACCGACAATGATCGCGTCGACGACGAGCAGCGCCAGAATCGCGGTTTGCAGACGGGTCAGCGACCACACGCGGCGCCTGCCCTTGGCGCCGCGCCGGGAAAAGCGCGCGGCGTAGCTTTCCACGTCATTCTGTGCCGGGCGGACGGCCTGCGCCGGTTGAGCCGCCTCGACGTCGATCGGCGGCCGTCCGGCGTCGAGATCGACGGGAGCGATCGACGGGGCCGCAATTGTAGGCGGGCCGTTGCCTTCGGCCGCAGGCTCGATCGCCTCGGCGACCTGCGCATCGGCCGCCTGGTCGGGCTCCACAGCGGCCGATTGGACCGCCCAGTCGGATGGGTCTGTGGCGTCGGCCCGGGCACCGGCGGACGCGGCTGCTGGGTGGTACAGATCATCAGCCGGAGCTTCTGCGATGTCCTGAGGCTTTGCCGGGCCGAGCGCCGCGGCGGCCGCGAGCAGCTTGTCGGCGCGGCTTGGTTCCGCGTGCCAGACCGTGCGGCAGCGCACGCAGCGGACCTGCCGCCCGTTCGGCTCCAGCACTGCCGGATCGACATCGTACGATGAGGCGCAGGACGGGCAGACGATGAGCATCGGCGAATCAGAGCCCGGCGGCTGTTTGGGCGAGCCTTAGCACCCGATCCGTTAACGGATTGGAAACCACGGCTGGGCCGGCGGCCAGCCAGGCCGCCGCCCGCCCAGCGCCGTCATTGCGGTGTTAAAGTCCGCCGCACGGGCGAATCGGGCGGCTGCGGCGCTGGCTTGGCGGCAGTTCAAGGTTTGGAGGGACGACGTGATCGTGTTCGAGAATGTCGGCCTGCGCTATGGGCTCGGCACCGAGGTGCTGCGCGACCTCACCTTCCGCATCGACGGCCACTCGTTCCAGTTCCTCACCGGCCCGTCCGGCGCCGGCAAGACGTCGCTGCTGCGCCTGTTGTTTCTGTCACTGCGTCCGACCCGCGGCCTGATCACGATGTTCAATGAAGATACGGCGACCTTGAGCAAGGACGGCCGTGCCACGCTGCGCCGGCGCATCGGCATCGTGTTTCAGGATTTTCGGCTGCTCGACCACATGACGACCTACGAAAACGTGGCGCTGCCGCTGCGCGTGCTCGGCCGCGACGAGGCGACGTATCGGGCCGAAGTGGTCGAGCTGTTGCGCTGGGTCGGGCTCGGCGAGCGGATCGACGCCTTCCCGCCGATCCTGTCCGGCGGCGAAAAGCAGCGCGCCGCCATCGCGCGCGCGGTGATCGCGCGGCCGCAGCTTCTGCTCGCCGACGAACCGACCGGCAATGTCGATCCTGTTCTCGGTCAGCGCCTGCTGCGGCTGTTCATCGAGCTCAACAAATCGGGCACGTCGGTCGTCATCGCCACCCACGATATCGCGCTGATGGACGAATACGACGCCCGCCGGCTGGTCCTGCACGAGGGACGGTTGCATGTCTACGACTGAACCGCTCGACCGCGGGAGCGAGGCTCTGGCCGAGCCGTGGGACGATCTGGAAGCGGCGCCGCTGGGCGCCGACCGCCCGCGCGTCGCCACCGCGATCGTGCCGAAAAGCTCGATCGCCGGGAGTTCGCTGATCGCCGTGATCGCGATCATGACGTTCCTGTCCGGGCTGACCGCAGGCGCGGTGAGCATGGTCGTGAGCGCCGCCGGCGATTGGCGCTCCGACGTCGGCCAGGAGGTGACCATCCAGGTCCGGCCGGCCAACGGACGCGACCTCGATGCCGACGCGCGCCAAGCCGCCGACATCGCGCGCGCCGCCGCCGGCATCGCCGATGTGCGCGTCTACACCAAGCAGGAATCGGCGCGTCTGGTCGAGCCGTGGCTCGGCAGCGGCCTGGCGCTGGACGAGCTGCCGATTCCGCGCATGATCGTGGTGCGGCTGCGCTCCGGCGCGGCGCCGGATTTTGCCGCCTTGCGCCAAGCGCTGGCGGCGCAGGTGCCGAGCGCCACGCTCGACGATCATCGCCGCTGGATCGACCGCATGCGGGCCATGGCGGGCGCCGCTGTCGCGACCGGAATCGGCATCCTGTTGCTGGTGCTGGCGGTCACCGTGCTCTCGGTCACCTTCGCCACCCGCGGCACCATGGCGACCAACCGGCCCATCGTCGAGGTGCTGCATTATGTCGGCGCGACCGATGCTTTCGTGGCCAGTCAGTTCCAGCGCCATTTCCTGATCCTCGGCTTCAAAGGCGGCCTGATCGGCGGCGGCGCCGCCATCGTCCTGTTCGGCATCATCCAAGCGATGAATGCCTGGGTCGCCGGCACGCCGGGCGCCGACGAAGCCGAGGCGCTGTTCGGCAGCTTTTCGCTCGGCGCCGTGGGCTACCTCGCCATTCTCGCCGAGATCGTGCTGATGGCATTGGTGACGGCGCTCGCCTCCCGGCTTACCGTCAACCGCACGCTGGAGCGGGTCGATTGAGGGAGCCGCACGCCGCCAATGGCCCCCCGCAACTTGCGCCCACAATGACATTGAGTATGCAAGACGCCGAAGGCATGGATCCGAACCGGAAAGGCGCGGAGGGACGCGCGCGGCGATGAGCAGCCTTAAAACCGCAGTGCGCACGCGGCGATTGCGCGCGATCGCCATTCGGCTTGTTGCGCTCGCAACGGCCGTGCTCGCGGTCGGCTTCGCCGTGTTCGTCTGGCGGCTGCCCAGCCACCAAATCGCGCTCGACCGCAACGCCGACGGCATCGTGGTGTTGACCGGCGGCACCTCGCGCGTGAGCGACGCGCTCGAACTTCTCGCCGCCCGCCGCGGCAAGCGGCTGCTCATCACCGGCGTCAATCCGGGCACCACGACGGCCGACATCGCGCGCGAGATCCCGAATTACCGGAGCCTGCTGACCTGCTGCGTCGATCTCGACTACTCGGCCATCAACACCTTCGGCAATGCCACCCAGGCGCGACTGTGGGCCACCGATCACGGCTTCCGCTCGCTGATCGTCGTCACCTCGGCGTATCACATGCCCCGCGCGCTCGCCGAGCTTACGCATCAGTTGCCGCACGCGGCGCTCATTCCCTTCCCGGTTCTGTCCGACCGCCTGCGCATCGAGCCGTGGTGGTCGAACGGCGATACCACCAAGCTGGTGGTCTCCGAGTACCTCAAATTCCTTTTTGCCCAGGTGCGCATGCGGTTCGACGGCGTGCCGGCGGACAGCGCCGCGAACCGGCTGTCCGCCGCCAATCCGTCATGACGACGTCGCGCGGCGGCGCCGTGCCGGCACACCAGCCGAGCCATCCCGACAACGCCGCTCCGCCGCGTCCGGGCAGCGTTTTGCTCCTGCTCCGTTCGCTGCTGTTCAATCTTCTGTTCTACGTCAACGTGACCGTTCTCATGCTGGTGTCGCTGCCGACGCTGGCGCTGCCCCATCGCCTTCAGCTCGTGTTCATCCGCGCCTGGGCGCTGAGCTCGCTGTGGCTGCTGCGCGTGATCTGCGGCACCAGGATCGAATGGCGCGGCGTACAAAACATTCCGCCGGGCGGCTGCATCGTCGCCTGCAAGCACCAGTCGTTCCTGGAGACATTCGCGGTCTATAAAATCCTCGACGATCCGACTTTCGTGCTCAAGCGCGAGCTGATGTGGATCCCGCTGTTCGGCTGGCACATGGCCAAGGCCGGCGTGATCCCGATCGATCGCGGTGCCGGCGTTGCGGCGCTGTCGCGCATGACGGCACGGGCGCGGGCGGCTTTGGCGCGCGCCCGCCAAGTCATCATTTACCCGGAAGGCACGCGGCGGCCGCCCGGCGCCGAGCCGAGCTACAAAAGCGGCGTGGCCTATCTTTACGACAAGGCCGGCATGCCCTGCGTGCCGCTGGCGCTCAATTCCGGGTCGTTTTGGCCGCGCCGATCGCTCAAGCGCTACCCCGGAACCGTGGTGGTCGAAGCGCTCGAACCGATCGCACCCGGCCTCGACCGGCGCGTTTTTCTCGGCGAGCTGCAAAGCCGCCTGGAGGAGGCGAGCACGCGCCTGTTCCAGGAAGCGCGGGGCAAAAATCATTGATTCGTCATTCCGGGGCGCCGCGCAGCGGCGAGCCCGGAATCCATAAGCCCTGCGCTCGTGATTATGGATTCCGGGCTCCTCGCTTCGCTCGGCCCCGGAATGACGCGCATCTTTCACGTCTCCGGAAACTGGACGCCGATAACTGATTCCTGAAACCTGATCCCTGATTCCTGCTGGCTGGCGAGCCGGCCGGCCAAGAGATGCAGCTCGGTCTCGCGATAGCCGAGCGCCTCGAGCGCGCGCACCGCTTCGAGCACGTAATCGCGGTTGGCGCCGGATTGGCCGTGACCCTGGCGCACGTAATGCAGCTGTTCGGCGAGCGACAGCCGCCCCGCATACTGAACGTGGCCGCGGTCGACGATGTAGCAGAGCGCGCTGACCTGCCGGCGCGCCGTATCTTCCAGCTCGATCCGCCGCACCGTCTCGCGATAGACCGCGGTGACCTGCTCGCGCGCACGCAGATAGCCGATCGTGTCCGCGCGCGCGGCCGCAGCGACCCGGTAGGCGATGCCCCGGCACATGCCGCCGCGGTCGAGCCCGAGCACCAGGCCGGGCCGCGCCGGCGTGCCGCGATGGACGTGGGAAAACACGCACAGCGAACGGTGCAGGCCGGTGAGCCGCGCCGGCACGCGTTGCAACGCCGCAAAGCCGGGCCGCCACATCAGCGAGCCATAACCGAACACCCAAAAATCGCCGGTGTCGTGCGTGTCGATGGCCTTCATGCCTTGGATTGACTTCGCGGCTTGACTGCGCTCGCCTAGCAGGGCGATCGCGGCGGCACAATGGCAGCCGCGATACCCGGCGGCGCGTCTTGGAAACAGTCTTGGAAACAGTCTTGGAAACAGTCTTGGAAACGCCGCACTCGGCAGGCGAAGAGCTGCGATGACGGGCGAATCCCCGATCAGCATGATGCGCGGTGACGGCGAGCGCATAGCGCGGCGCGGCGGCCGTGCTCCGGTTCCGCCGCCGCGCCGGGCGTTGTTGCGCATCGTCGTGCCGGTTGCGGTGCTGGTCGGGCTTGCTGTCGTCTGGTGCGGGCTGTGGTACTACGCTGCCGGCGTGGCGAACCGCACGCTCGCCGGCTGGATCGCGAGCGAAGCGGCAGCCGGCCGCACCTACACCTGCGGATCGGAAGGGGTCGGCGGCTTCCCCTTGAGCATCCAGGTGCGCTGCGTCCAGGCCACCGCCGCGATCAAGGCCGCGCAATCGCCGGTCGACCTCGCCGCCAAGGACATCACCTTCACCGCCCAGGTCTGGCGTCCAACCGTGCTGGTCGCCGACGTCGTCGGGCCGGTCAGCGTGGCCGCGCCCGGCCAGGCACCAAGCCTCGTCGCCAACTGGTCGAGCGCGCGCCTGCGGGTCGACGGTCTGCCGCCCAATCCCGAAGCCCTCTCGATCAGCGTCGAACGGCCGCAGCTTGATCGTGGCGCCGGCGCCGCTTTGTTTGCCGCCGATAATGCCGAGTTCGATGCCCGCATCGTCTCCGGCTCGATCCAAAATAATCCAGTGATCGACTTCACGCTGCATTTCGTTGCCGCGGCGGCGCCGACGCTGCATCCGCTGCTGGCCGAACCGCTGCGCGGCGACCTCGATGTGGTGGTGCGCGGTTTCAAGGATCTCGAGCAAAAGCCGTTGGCGCAGCGCTTCCGTGAATTGCAGGCCGCCGGCGGCTCGATCGAGCTGAAAACGCTGCGGCTGCAGCGCGCCGACGCCATCGTGGTCGGCTCCGGCAAGGTGACGGTAAACGCCCGCGGCCGGCTCGACGGCCTGCTGCAAGTCGCCGTGTACGGCCTCGACGCCATCGTCCCGCAGCTCGGCATCGACCGCGTGATCGACCAGCAACTCGACCAGCTCACCGGCAACGGCCAGGCCCAACAAGGCCTTGCGGCGCTCGACCGCCTGGTGCCCGGGCTGAGCGGCATCGTGCGCCAGGGCACCAACGCGACGCTGGTCGACGACGTCAAGAAGATGGGCCAGCCGACCGAAATCGACAGCAAGCCGGCGGTGGCGCTGCCGCTGCGGCTTGCCGACGGCGCCGTCTATCTCGGCCTCATCCGCATCGGCGACGTGCCGCCGCTGTTTTGAGCCTGCTTTCAGCAGCACGATTTCCTTCTCCCGCTTGCGCTAATTCCTCATCCTGAGGCGCTCGGCGCGAGCCTCGAAGGATGCAGGCCGAGGCGCAACACCGTCTTCCTCATCCTGAGGCGCAACACCGTATTCCTCATCCTGAGGTGCTCGGCGCGCAGCGCCGAGCCTCGAAGGATGCAGGCCGAGGCGCCGGGGCCTGCATCCTTCGAGGGCCGCTTCGCGGCCACCTCAGGATGAGGGGAACAGGGTGCGCTTCGGCATTCTCGCGGCGCGTTTTTGTTTGCGCCCGAGCTATGCCAAGCCACTGCACGAAAGCCGCCCCGAACAAACAAAAGGGGGGCGGAGCGCCGACAGGCGCGTCGTCAGGAGCCACGCCACACCCGCAGACGTTACCGCCTGCCGATGCTTCGGGCGCGGCGCGCGCCACGCAGTTGCGACGTAGCCGCCGCAACGCGCTTCGGGCGCGCTCGCCTCTCGGCGCTCCGTCGCGGCTTTCCTCGCGCGGCTTTAAGGCTGCACGCGATTCGGTCCAGGCCGCGCGTCACGCGAACCAGAGGGGCGGGCGTTACCCGACCATCGCTCGCGCCTAAGCCAAGCACCTGGCACCCCGACCGTAGTGTCGAGGGGGTCGATACCCGGACCGCCCGGGAGCGGGGTTACAAGCCCCGCCCGCAGGAACCGCACCCGCTCCATCACTCGGCTGTCACCGGTTGACGCCCCTTGATGAGCGAAGCGGCGCCGGCTTTTATTCGGCGCCGCAGTTTTGTCAAGCGTTGTCGCTAAGCATTGATTGTGCGGCGCTTTTTGCTTCGGCGGTGGGGCCCACAATCGCTTCGCCGCGCAATTTTTGACGATTAAAGACGAATCTTTCAGCAAAAACAATCGCTTGGCTACGTTTTGAATCGATCTGAAGACTCGAAATTGCGCGGCGCTTAGTAGCCCGTAGGATGGGTTGAGCGAAGCGAAACCCATCGTGCGGCGTCGCGGTCCGATGATGGGTTTCGCTAATCGGTGCGGTTAAAGTCATCGCCCTTGAATAAGAGCTTTGGTTCTGGCGCCGACATAGTCGAAATCGCGGCAGATCGGACATTGCTCATGGAGAAGTGACGCGATCGACCCGACGAGGTGCCGTATCATGCACGAGCGCGAGGCGTGCATGCGCCTGTCTGCACACCCAGCATGCGAAGGCTCGGACCATAACCGGCCGGAAGGTACCCCATGTCGATCGATCGCCGCTCGTTGCTCAAACGCACCGCTGCCGTTCCCCTGGCGTCCATGGCGCCCAGACTGGCGCAGGCCGCCGATAATCCGGCGAACGCGCAAAAGGCCGACTATACGATCCGCATTGCCAGCGGGCTCGTGGAATTATCGCCCGACCACATCGTGTCGACGACACTCTACAATGGCCAGTTTCCGGGTCCGCTGGTGCGGTTGACCGAAGGCAAACAGGTCGTCGTCGATATCGTCAACGACACGGATACCCCCGAGCAACTGCACTGGCATGGCCAGTTCGTCCCGGTCGACGTCGACGGCGCCGCCGAGGAGGGCACGCCCGATATCCCCGCGCACGGCATGCGCCGCATTTCCTATGTGCCGAAGCCGTCGGGTTTTCGTTTCTATCACAGTCACGTCGTGCCGAAGAACAATCTCGGCATGGGCACCTATACCGGACAGGCCGGACCGGTTTATATCGAGCCCGTCGACAATCCGGGCGCCTACGATCGCGAGATATTCCTGGTGCTCAAGGAATTCCTGCCGTCCTTCAGCCAAGGCGGCGACATGGCGCAGGAGTTTCTTATCGGCGAGCCGGACAAGCAATTGCAGGACATCGGCCAGAAAGCCGACGACCGGTTCAAGGGCCCCAAGGGCTACGAAGTCGGCTACGATCTGTTCGCCATCAACGGCAAGATGCTCGGTCACGGCGATCCGATCCGCGTCAAGCAAGGCGAGCGCGTTCTGTTTCATGTCCTCAATGCCAGTGCCGGCGAAATCCGCAGTTTGGCGCTGCCCGGCCACGTTTTCAGGATCGTGGCGCTCGACGGCAATCCGGTGCCGACCCAGGCGGACGTGCCGGTGCTGTGGCTCGGCACCGCCGAGCGCATCTCGGCCATCGTCGCAATGAACCGTCCCGGCGTTTGGGTCATGGGCGATCTTGCCGACGACGACCGCGGCCACGGCATGGGCATCGTCGTCGAATACGCCAATGCAAAGGGCAAGGCGCAATGGAGCGAGCCAAAACCGTACAAATGGGATTACACGATATTCGGCAAGGCCGGCGCCGCACCGGCGTCACCGGACGAAACAATGGAGTTTACGATCGTCAAGCACAACGGCGCGCTCGACGGGTTCAATGAATGGGTGCTCAACGACAAAGCCTTTTCGATGCAGACCATGAAGCCGGTGTACGATGTGCATCAAGGCCGCCGCTACCGCTTCAAATTCCGCAACGCCAGCGACGACATCCATCCGCTGCATTTGCATCGGCACAGTTTCGAGCTTGTCCGCGTCGGCGGCAAGCCGACCACGGGCGTCATGAAGGACGTGGTAATGCTCGGCGGATTCCAAGACGTCGAGTTCGACTTTGTCGCCGACCATCCGGGACTGACGCTGTTTCATTGTCACCAGCAATTACACATGGATTTCGGCTTCATGTTCCTGTTGAATTACGCGTGACTGTATCGTCATTGCGAGCGACCCGCCTACGCGCGCAATGACGCGCAGCTTGTAGCTTGCAGCGGGGGTTGAGCGCAGCGGAACCCGGGGCTCAACGTTGTGGCCGCCATCGCCGTCCCCGGATTTCGCTTCGCTCAATCCGGGCTACTTGCTGCTCGCCGGCTGTCACGAATCAACAGGCGCAAATAAGTGCAGCAATTGGTTTAGTCGGGAGGCCACGACTACCGGCCCGCGGAGCGTCCGGGCCTCGCGACATTGGCGACGATTGACGAGGGCCGACGGACCGTGATGTTCTGCCCGGCGAGGCAACATGCCGCCCAGGAGGAGAAAATGAATATCGCCCGCCCGATCCGCACGTCCGCCGGATTGATCGGCGTCGTTGCGGCCGCCGCGATGCTTTCGCAAGCGGCGCTTGCAGCCGGCAGCTACGACGTCAACGTCGTCGTACCGCTGACCGGCGGCGCCGCATTCGTCGGCCAGGGCCAGAAGGCGACCTTGTCGGCGCTTGCGGAGCAGATCAACGGCACGGGCGGCATCGCCGGCGACAAGCTGAATTTCATTTTCCATGACGACCAGACGCAGCCGCAAGTGGCGGTGCAGCTCGCCAGTCAGGTTCTCGGTTCGCAGCCGGCCGTGATCATGGGATCGAGCCTCGTCGCCATGTGTCTGGCGATGGCGCCGCTGATGGGCAACGGCCCGGTGCAGTATTGCCTGTCGCCCGGCATCCACCCGAAGGCCGGCTACGTGTATTCGACGAGTTCATCGTCGACCGACCAGATCGCGGCGGTGGTGCGCTACTTTCGCCTGAAGGGATGGACCAGGATCGCGACGCTCGACACCACCGATGCCAGCGGCCAGGACGGCGACCGCTCGATTGCCGAAGTGATGCGCTATCCCGAAAACAAAGACACGATGCACGTCGTCATTGCCGAGCATTTCAATCCTTCGGATGTGTCGGTGGCCGCGCAGATCGCGCGCATCAAGGGTTCGGGCGCACAAGCCATCATCGCCTGGACGACCGGCGCGCCGGCCGCGACGGTGTTCCGCGGCATGCAGCAGGAAGCCGTGGACCTGCCGGTCGCACCCACCAGCGGCAATCAGACCTTCGCGGCGATGAAGCAATGGCAGGCGTTTCTGCCCAAAAACCTGATTCTCGCCTCGGCCATTTATCCGCCGCATCCGCCTGGCGTGAAGCTCGATCCGCGCGTCGATGCCGCGCAACAAGCCATGGAGGCGACGCTCGCCAAGCGCGGACTCAAGGCGGACAACATGGTCGCCACCTCGTGGGATGCGGGCCTCATCGTCGCGTCGGGGTTGCGCAAGCTCGGCACCGGCGCCACCGCGGCCCAGTTGCGGCACTACATCGACAATCTGACCGACTTTCCGGGTGTGGATGGGATTTATAATTTCCAAAAATATCCGCAGCGCGGTGTCGGCCCGCTATCCTCTACCGTGACGGCTTACGACGCCAAGACGCAGTCATGGGTGTGGCTCTCGCAGCCGGGCGGAGCGCCGCTCGAAAAGTAGGCCGCCTTCCTTGATCCGAAACCCTCCTCCGCCGACCGCCGCTTGAGCCGCCGGCGATGGAGCAATTCGCGCAGATCCTGGTCGGCGGCCTATTGCAGGGCGGCGTTTTCGCCATCGTCGCGCTGGGCATCAGCCTGGTTTTTCGCGTCACCGGCATCATCAATCTGGTGCAAGGCGGCTTCTGCATCATCGGCGCGCTGGCGCTGTACTCGTTCCAGAGCGATTTTGGCTGGCCGCTGCCGCTGGCCTTTCTGGCAGCGATTGCGGTCACGACCCTGTTGGGTACGGCGCTCGGCGCCGCCAGCTTCGTTCCCGCGCTCTCCCGGCTGTCGACCGGCAGCATGTTGATGCTGACCGCCGGCCTGTTGACGTTCATCAACGGCCTGGCGCTGGTGGTGTGGGGCAGCCAGCCATATGCGGTGACGGCGTTCTCCGGCGAGCAGCCGATCAACGTGCTCGGCATTTTGGTGCCGTCGCAGGGGCCATGGATCGCGGCCTTCGCCGCGATCATCATCGTCGGCATCTGGTTGTTGATGTCGCGCACGGCGCTCGGCAAGGCGCTGTTCGCCTGCGCCGAGAATCCGCTCGCCGCGCGCTTCATGGGCGTCGACGTGGCGCGCCTGACGCTGTTGAGTTTCACGCTTGCCGCGCTGATCGGCGCGATCGGCGGCGCCGTGGTGGCGCCGATCATGTCGCTGCAATTCGACGCCGGCGGCTTCTTCACCAATGCCGGATTCATCGCGGTGGCGCTGGGCGGCATGAGCTCGCTGCCCGGCGCCGTCGCCGGCGGACTGTTCCTCGGCGTCGCCGAGCAGCTCGCGGCCGGTTACGTCTCGTCGCTGTTCGCCGACGGCTTGGCGCTGGCGCTGTTGATGGCGACGCTGCTGTTGCGGCCGCAGGGCCTGTTCGTGTCCGGCCGCCGGCGGCGCCACGACGTGCGCGAGGAGCTGCGGGTGACCCATGCGGTGGTACGCCCGCGCCCGCGCAGCGTGGCGCTGATGGCAACGCTGCTGCTCGCGCTGCTCATCGCGCTGCCATACCTGGTCGGCGGCGGCTGGATGAGCTCGCTCGTCATCACCCTCATTCTCTTCATCGGCGTGCTCGGCCTCGACGTGCTGATGGGCTATGCCGGGCAGGTCAACCTCGGTCAGGCCGGATTCATGGCGCTCGGCGCCTACACGGCCGCCATCCTGGCGACAAATTATGGCATGTCGCCGCTCGTCGGCACCGCCGCCGGGCTCGCGTTGTCGTTGATCTGCGCCTTGCTGCTCTCGGCCGTCACCATGCGGCTGCGCGGCGCGTATCTGGCGCTGGCGACGCTCGCGTTCGGTCTTTTGATGGACTCGCTCACGGTCGGCCTTGTCGATGTCACCGGCGGCCCCTCGGGGCTGGTCGGAATTCCATCCTTTGCGCTGGGACCGTTCGTCTTCGCCACCCCGCGCGCCATGTATTACCTGACACTGGCCGTCATCGTGGTGCTGGTCGCCGCGCTCGCCGGCGCCATGCGCTCGGATTTCGGCCGTGTGCTGCAGGCGATCCGCGCCGACCAGACCGCGGCCGAAGCGCTCGGCATCAACGTGCCGCGCTACAAGATGGCGGCGTTCGCGATCAGCGCCGCGCTCGCTTCGCTCTCAGGCAGCCTGCTCGCTTTCGATTTCCACTTTCTCTCGCCCGAAATGGTCGCGACCGAGCGCTCGTTCGAAATGATCGCGATGTTGATCGTCGGCGGCCAGGGCACGCTGGTGGGAGGACTGGCCGGAACGGCGCTGCTCACTTTGTTGCCGATCGCGTTCCAGCCCATCGCGCTTTACAAGACCATGGTCGAAGGCGCGGTTCTGGTGCTCGCCTTTCAGTACCTGCCCGACGGCATCGTCGGCGCGGTGTGGCGCGCGATGGCGCACATGGCTGCCGCGGTCGCGCCGCGCGAGGCGCCGAGCGCCTCGTCCCCGGCGCGCGACGAGCTTGCCCCGTTGCGCCGCAAAAGAGCGGCGGCGAGCGCCACGGCTCTGGAAGCCCAGTGCCTTGCCAAGCGATTTGGCGGTGTCCAGGCCGTCACGGACCTGTCCTTCACGGTGCCCGACGGCAGCATTACCGCGCTGATCAGCCCTAACGGCGCCGGCAAGACCACGGTATTCAATCTCATCACCAACCTGTTCTCACCCGATGCCGGCGATGTCCGGTTCTACGGCCGATCGCTGCGCGGCCTCTCTCCGGGCGAGATCGCGTCCCGCGGATTGTTGCGCACCTTTCAGACGGCGCGGGTTTTTCCCGGCATGACCACGCTCGAAAATCTTCTCAGCGGGGCGCATCGCCAGGTCCGGCGCGGGGCCGCGGCGCATATGGCGTGGCTGCCGCCGGCGATGCGCGAGGAGCGATCGCTGCGCCGGCGCGGCGAGGCGCTGCTCGGTCTCGTCGGTCTCCTCCGCTTTCGCGACGCTGCCGCGACCACGCTGCCGATGGGAGCGCAGAAGCTGCTCGAAGTCTGCCGCGCGCTGATGGCGCGGCCGCGGCTTTTGTTGCTCGACGAGCCGGCGGCCGGCCTCAACGACGCCGAGACCGCGGAGCTTTCCGCGCTCTTGAGTGCGGTGCGCGATGCCGGCCTGACGATCCTGGTGGTCGAGCACAATATGTCGCTGGTGATGGACATCGCCGATCAGGTCATCGTGCTCGATCTGGGGCGGCTCCTGGCCCGCGGCATTCCGCGCCAGATACAGAGCGACCGGCGCGTCATCGACGCGTATTTGGGGGTGGAGGCAAAGGCGAGCTGAATGCTGCAGTTGACCGCAGTCGAGGGCGGCTACCGCGACCTCGTGGTGTTGCGCGGCATCGATCTCGAGGTCGGCGCCGGCGAGATCGTTGCGCTGATCGGCGCCAACGGCGCCGGCAAGACGACCCTTGCCAAAACCATCGCGGGGCTGCTTCCGGTGCGCCGCGGCGCGATTCGCTTCGCCGGAGAAGCAGTCGAGCGCCTGCCGCCAAGCGCGCGCATCAGGCGCGGCATGGCGCACGCGCCGGAAGGCCGCCAGATCGTCGCCGGACTCACAGTGGCAGACAATCTGCGCCTCGGCGCCCATGTGCTGCGGCGGCGCCGCGGCGCCACCTGGGTCAGCGGCCGCATCGGCGCAGTGTGCGACCTGTTTCCGCCGCTGCGCGAACGGCTCGACGACGCCGCGGGCAATCTGTCCGGAGGCCAGCAGCAGATGCTGGCGATCGCGCGCGCGCTGATGACCGAACCGAAGCTCTTGGTCCTCGACGAGCCGTCGCTGGGCTTGGCGCCGACGCTGGTGCTGGAGATATTCCGCCTCATCAGCCGTCTGCGCGACGCCGGAATTGCCATTCTGCTGTCGGAGCAGAACGCGCAGATGACGCTGCGCATTGCGGATCGCGCCTATGTGATCGAGATGGGGCGCATTACGCTGCACGGCAGCGGCCGTGATCTGCTCGGCCGCGCCGACGTGGCCGAGCGCTACCTCGGCGTTGGCGCTGCCTCGGCCTCGACCGAAAGCGACGCCGCGGGCGACCGCCACGCCCGTATGGTCCGCGGCTTGGCCGCCATCTTGGAGGATGATTAGAGCGTGACGATAAATGATTTTCCAACAAACAAAATCCGCCAGTGAGAGACTTGGCGGCTTTCAGATTTGCCACACCTGGCCGGGGCGCAGGGCGGCGAAACGCTCCGGCGCGATGCCGGCCGCGTTCAACGCGTCTATCAGCGCGAGGAACGGCGCATCGATAGGCTCATCGGTCAGCTGGAACGTGCCGTGGTGATGGGCCAGCGCCAGCTCGCCACCGCAATCGATCAACGCCTGCACGGCCTCGGCCGGGTTCATGTGGTGGTCGCGCATGAACCAGCGCGGCTCGTAAGCCCCGATCGGCAGGATAGCGAGCTTGAACGGGCCGTGACGTTCTCCAGCAGCACGGAAATAGCGCCCGTCGCCGTAACCGGAGTCGCCGACAAAATAAATGCGTCCGCCGGGCGTTTCGATCACGAACGACGCCCATAGCGCCATGTTGCGATCCGACAAACTGCGCGCCGACCAATGGCGCGAGGCAACGAGCGTTACCGCCATTCCACCGCCGATATCGACCCGATCGCCCCAGTCGTAGCCTTCCGCGGCAATGGCCCGGTCGAAATTTCGCATGACGACGTCGTTGCCCAGAGCCGTGACGACGCGCGGGCGATGCAAAGCCGCGATCCGCGACAAAGTGCGGACGTCGAGATGATCATAATGGCCGTGCGACACCAATACGACATCGATCGGCGGCAGATCCGCAAACGCAATGCCCGGTTCGTTGACCCGTTTTGGCCCGATCAGGCGCGACGGCGACGCGCGCTTCGACCACACCGGGTCGAGCAGGATGTTGCGACCAGCCGTCTGAATGAGAAAACTGGCATGGCCGACGTAGCAAATCCGCCAGCTCGCGCCGTCGACCCGCGCCGGCGGGTGATCGGCGTAAGGCGACGGCGCCCAGGCCGGCCACTTCGCCTTGGTTCCACGCCGGCGGCGATCGACGAACCAGCGCAACAGGTCACCACGTCTCTTCGGTGACGCCCCGTGTGGATCAAAAAACCGCACGCCATCGAAGTGATCGGAAATCGGACCGGTGTAATAGGGTGACGGCATGACCGCGCTTTTCGTTTGGCAGGTTTACAGGCAAGTCGTCGGCCCGATGGCGGATTCTGGCCTCGACGGTTTTTGCAAACATCCGCTTGAAAGCCGGCGTTGGTCCCGCGATTGATGAGGACGCGCCCCAGCTAATACAACCCGCCCTGCACCACGCTCGAATCGTTCGTCGGACGTTGCCCCGGGTTCGGCAACGGACCCGTAGCGTTTCTTTCCTGACCCTGCGGCGCGGCAAAGGCGGGTGGATTTTGTTGCTGGGCGGGCGACTTCTGCCCGGCAATCGTCGCGGTCGTTCCGGCGGTGGCGGGCACCTGCTGCGCGGCGGCCGCCGCCGGTGCCGCGGCGGCGGGCGGATTTTGGTTGGGCTCGCCGTGCGCGATGAATTGGTCATAGCCCGGTTCGCCCGGCCGCGGCGGCAGCCCGGCCGGCTCGCCGCCCGCCCAATGCGGCCACGTATCGGCCATGGAGCTGGAAAACGGACTGCAGGCGCCCAGCATGGACGCACCGCCGAGCACCAGCGCCGCCGCGACCAGTCGCTTGATCATCATGCCCGCCCAGCCGCCGATCGTGGCAACGCGCCGCCGCGCCGTCGCGTCCCGCGTGCAACAACAAAACCGAACATTTGGCCCATCATTGCGCGTATCTTGGGGCGCTTCTTGGGGCGCATCTTGTCGCCGCGGCAAATGGCCGAAATGGCGGACTTTGATGGCGAGACTGTGATGCCCGCATCCACGGCCCGCTTCTATAGCGCGGCCGTCAACGATTGCCTAATCATACGAATTCGTCATTCCGGGGCCGAGCGCAGCGAGGAGCCCGGAATCCATAACCCCAGCGCAGGGCTTATGGATTCCGGACTCGCCGCTTCGCGGCGATCCGGAATGACGAGGAAGCGATCATCCGATCTCCGCATCATTCGCCTTACGCGGCGCGGCGGATGGCGAGCGCCTGATCGACCGCCGCCACCACCTGGGCGGCGGTCAATTCGTCGAGACACTGGCTGCGGCTGTCGAGCCGGCGCTCGCAACCTTCGAGCTGGCACGGCAGACAGGGCAGCGGATTCTGCACCAGCCAAACATTGCCGCGCTGCTGGATGGTGCCGGCCGCGTGCCACGGCCGATCGAGGCCGATGCGCGGCCACGGTCCCCAGATGCGCGGATCGGTCGGCCCATAGAGCGCCACGGTCGGCGTGCCGGTGGCGGCGGCCAAATGCGTCACCGCCGTATCCGGCCCGACATAGATTTGCGCGGCGCCGATCAGCGCCGACAATTCCGGCCAGCTCAGCGCGCCGTCGCGGCGTTCGACGCCGGCGTCGCGCCACACCGCATCGAGGTAGGCGCGGTCCGCCGCCGCGCCGATCACGACCGTCGCCAGGCCGCGCACGCGTAAAGCCGCGGCGAGCCGGCGCCAGCCGTCGATGGTCCAGCGCTTGTAAATGAATTTCGGCGCGGCATGCACGACGGCGTACGGATCATTCGGCAGCACATCGGCGCGCACCTCGCCCTGCGGGCAGACGACCTCGCCAGCGGCGGCGATGCCGATGAGATCGGCCAGGCGCAACAGCTCGACGATGCGGTGCTGCGTGCGATCCGCCGGATAGGAACGGCTCAGCGCGAGGCGTTTGAGCTTCGCCGAAAATCGGTTGGCATCTCGCGGCCCGGCGCTCTGCCGTCCGGCAATGACGGCGAGCGCGGTCGGCCGGTCGCCGGTCTGCGTCGAGAGCGCCAGATCGTAGCGGCGCATCAGCCGATGGAACAGGCGCAACGAATAGCCGATGCTCGCCCGTTCCGGAACGGTCATGACGCCGGCGAGATCGGGATTGCCCGACAAAATGCCCTCGGTCCCGGCGAACACCAGCGCCTCGATCGACGCGCTCGGAAACGCCCGCTTCACGCTGCGGATCAGCGGCGTGGTCAACAGCACGTCGCCGAGCCGGCGCAGCGCCACGACCAGCACCCGCGCATCGGCCGGCAAGCGGATTTGTTGCTTCGGCGCGTTCATTGTTTGGCGCCGTCGCGCTGGCGCAGCGCCATGCCGCCGGCGACGCCGACGCCGAACACATAGAGCCAGCCTTGCGTGTAATCGAACAAATGCGAGTTGAACAGGCACGCGACCACGTTCTGCGTGACGATAATGCGGCCGAGCCAGGCGGTGAGGCCCCCGCCGGTGAACAAGGCCAGATGCGCCCACCACATCGCCAGCAGCACGGCGGCGCCGACGAGCCCGAGCTGGATGGCGACAGCGAAGATTTGGTTATGCGGATTGACCGAGCCGGCCGCTGCGGCTCCGGTTTGACCGATTGCGGCGTTGCGGAATTGCTCGCCGATCGAGCCGGTACCGTGGCCGATCACCGGCGCGCTGGCGACGAATGACAGCGACTTTTTCAAAAATTCCAGATGCAGGGCGGTCGAGCTCGGGGCATCGCGTGCCTCCCAGGCGCGTAATTCGCTGACCGACGTGGCCAACCGCGCTCGCAAATAGGACGATTCGAACCCGGCCGCGCCGCCGAGCACGCCGAACACCAGCGCCGCGGCCATCAGCCCTTTCCAGCCCGAGTGGCGATAGCCGAGCAGCAGGACCAGGACGACGGCGACAAGGAGCGCGGTGCGGCCGGTGGCGACGAAAACGATATTGGCGAGAAAAGCGAAGGAGACAATCGTCAGCGCGGCGGCCGAGCGCCAGCGTCGTTCACGCGACTGATCGAGCGCAATGCCGAGCAGCGCGACCGCGCAGATCAAAAACTCCTCGCCCTGAAGAATGTAATCCTTGACCGGAACGCCGGGCTCAAAATTGCGCCACGCCAAGGCCGGAAACAGCACCAAGAGCCACGACAGCAGCAGCAGGACCACGACGGAAGCGCAAAAGCCGAACAGCACACGCATGCCGTTTTCGGAACGCCGGAACTGTGCCAGCAGCACCGGGATGACCAGAAGGCGGTGGAACGCGCCGAAGCCGTGCAAACGCTCGTGCCAGCTCACGTCGGCCCACAGCATGCCGAGCGCGGCGAGCACCCAGAGCAGGACCGGCAGGCCGCCGGCGGCGCTGGCCAGCGCGCGGCGGAGCGCGCCGAGGTCCAGCGTCGGCAACGCCGCGACCAGCCAGACCACGATCAAAATGCCGGTCGCCGAGGTCGACCACGGCAGCGACACCGCCACCGCCACGGCGCTCCAATCGGCGAACTGCGCCACCGCCTTGCGGTCGAAAGCCTTGGCGCGAAGAGCCTTGGCGCGAAAAAGCGTCATCGTCGCGATGGATGTCATGCAGTCTGCCGGCCTCAGAACCCATTATAGCCGCGGGCCCGCCGATTGACACGACAGCGCGCGCGCCCAGCAGGGCGACGGCCGCTGCCCGCCGGCGCCGATTGACAAAATCGCCCTCATTCACGATAGGGCGGCAGCCAAAACTCTTCGGGTGGGGAGCCCGATACGCCGCATGGCCGATTGGGTGAAAAAAACCCGCGCCTACCGCATCTATCGGCAGAGCCTGATCTACGACACCGTCCGCAATCACGGCAAGGTGGTCAAGCGCGCGCTGCGGCTGCCGCGCTACCTTGGCTCGGCCTACCAGTGCCCGATCTGCGGCACCGGGCTACGCGCGTTCAAGCCGATCGGCCGGTCGTATTGGCGCGACACCGAAAAATTCGGCACCATTCATCCGGCGCGCGCGCTGGAGACCTTCAACATCGCGGCGTTCTATTGCCCGCGCTGCGACGCCTCCGACCGCGAGCGGCTGACCGCGCTTTATCTCGATCGCGCGTTCCGCGCGCTCGATTTCGGCCGTTCCTATCGGCTGATCGAATTCGCCCCCAACGAAGCGCTGCCGAAATGGCTCAAGCGCTTTGCCTTCATCGCCTATCGGAGCGCCGACCTGTCGCGCAAAACGGTCGACGAACGCATCGACCTCACCGCCATGGACCGCTACGCCGACCGCTCGGTCGACATTATTCTATGCTCGCACGTGCTGGAGCATGTCCCCGAGGACCGCAAGGCGATGGCCGAAATCCGCCGCGTACTCAAGCCCGACGGCTTTGCGGTTCTGCTGGTGCCGCTGGTGATCGGCGTCGACGCGACGCACGAAGATCCGAGCCTCGACGAGGCGCTGCGCTGGAAATATTTCGGCATGGGCGACCACGTGCGCCAATACGGCAAGCGCGACTTCATCGCCCGCTTGCAAGCCGCCGGCCTGCAGATCGAGCAGCTCGGCATCGACCATTTCGGCGCCGAAACCTTTCGCCGCGCCGGCATCGCCGACAATTCCGTGCTCTACGTCGCGCGCCCGCGCTAGGGGTCAAGGGACAGCGCCGTACTTTCATCTCGTCAGGCCAAGCCGGGAGGCAAGCGCCATAAACATTCGGTGGCGATAGGGTAGCTTTGGCCAGACGGAATCGGGCGGGACGCCCCACTCACAGATTTTCAGAGGCAGTGGCTGGCGTAGGCCCCCATAGCCATATAGATTACGATATCGTAACCCTGCTGGGGCAACATCACCAAAATGACCTATTTTCGCTGTCCTTCTGCCGTCTCCTCAGCCTGCTGTCACGGAAGCCATTAAGAAGGCGTTCCCCAACGACCATTTATCTGTAAACGATGTGCAGTGGCTAATCTCCAGCACAGGAACAGCCGTTGAAATATCCGCCAAGATTGGCGTGTACGACATGCACAACCCAACAGCCCCGGCTACTGGGAACGCAATTATATTTTCTACGAATGGGTATTTTGGCCGTGCACCCTCAAACATCTGGGAGTGGATAAAAGCAAAACTGGAGGCTACGCCCAGTGGCTGACGCTCAAGAAAATACATCTGAGGTGCCGAGGCAATTTGCCAATGTTGCGCCCGACATTTCCGCGGGGCGGCGCATACTCGTCTCATCATTCAAGAGCTCAAGGACGACATTCGCGAGATTAAGCGGGATCAAAAAGCCGATTTCAGAATCTTAGCTGGAGCACTAATCACTGGTTTTTTGATTTTGGCTGGAATGCTAATTTATGGATATTTCAGAGTGGATGACCGTATAACCAAGCTAGAAGATAGAATGAATAGAATGTCCAACACATTGACCCGAATTGACACTAAACTTGAGGATTTGTTGGCGCGCATCCCGCCTGTTCCGACACCCCCGCCGCAGCGGCGGCCTTAAGGCCCTTGGTCGCCACGACCCGATCGCTCGCCAAAACCGCGTCGAGCCGCTTCTCGTTATCCGACAAGCGCGTGCGGTCGGCGTCAGGGTGCCATAGGTGCAGCACGCCGGTGGCGTAGCGGCCGTCCTTGCGGCGCACGCCGGCGCGAATGAGGCGCACGAACAGATCGGAATCCTCGCGGCCCCAGCCGGCAAAGGAGCTGTCGAAGCCGTCGACCGCGATCAGATCGGAACGCCACATGGCGATATTGGCGCCGCGCGCGCCGCGCCAGGCGCGCGGGCGCGCTTTGCGCAGCGGGCCGAGCGGCAGCGCAACAAGCGGCGCCAGGCGGTTGATGCCGCAGCCAAACCGCGACGCCAGCCATTGCGCCATCGTCCAGCACTCGGCGGTCAAATTCTCGCGCAGCACGCGCGCCGTCAGCGCGCGCGACAGCAGCACCCGGTTGCCGGTGACGAACCAGCCGGGCTCGGCGAGCGCCCGATGCGCGGCGACGAAATCGCCGCGCGCGAGACAATCGCCGTCGAGAAAGACGCAATAGGCGCCCTGTGCCGCCACAATGGCGTGGTTGCGGATCGCGGCGAGGCGGAAGCCGTCATCGGGATGCCAGACGTGGACGACGCGCCGGCCGCTGCGTTTTTGCCACGTCTGCACCACCGCCGCCGTGTCCGGCCGCGAGCCGTCGTCGGCCACCAGCACTTCGAAATGGCCGTCGCTTTGCCGCGCGAGCGACCGCAGCACGGCATCGAGCGCATCGGGCCGGTTGTAGGTCGAGACGATTACGGAGATGAGATCGGTCACGATCGCAATCTCTACTTTCGGCTAAAGCGGGATGAAATTGCGCTGATTCAGTATTTCGTCATTGCGAGTTCCGCACCGGCCTTTCGGCCGACCCCGACGGATGAAAGTCAATTGAGATCGGCACGTTCGTTCGCTGATTTAAAGCGGCGACTTGTTGACCTCATCCTGAGGTGCTCGGCGCGCAGCGCCGAGCCTCGAAGGATGCAGGCCGAGGCGCCGGGGCCTGCATCCTTCGAGGCTCGCTGCGCTCGCGCCTCAGGATGAGGTGAACAAGACATTCACCCTCATATTCGTCATTGCGAGCGGCGACTTGTTGACCTCATCCTGAGGTGCTCGGCGCGCAGCGCCGAGCCTCGAAGGATGCAGGCCGAGGCGCACCGAAATCGGGCTTGCCCGATTTCGGCATGTTTTATTGTCCAGATCGGCTATAGCCGATCTGGATGCCTGCATCCTTCGAGGCTCGCTGCGCTCGCGCCTCAGGATGAGGTGAACAAGGCATTCACCCTCATATTCGTCATTGCGAGCGGCGACTTGCTTGTTGACCTCATCCTGGAGCGACTGGATTGCTTCGCTTCCGCCTTCGCGCTGCGCCCTTCGGCGTGACTAAAGCCGCGCCGTAGCTCGCGCAGCGAGCGTCGGCGGGTCGCTCGCAATGACGACGGAGTGCTCAGACCTAAAATCATCATGCTCACGATGCGGATTTGCCGGCGCGCAGGCCCGGTTCGGCGGCGCGGCGCACGATGTTGCTGGTCGAATGCCCCGGCACCAGCTCGACCAGAACGACCCTTCCGCCCGCGGCTTCGACGACCTCATGGCCGACGACTTCCTCGCGCGTGTAATCGGCGCCCTTGACCAGCACGTTGGGGCGCACGAGCTTGATCAGCTCGACCGGGGTGTCCTGTTCGAACACCACGACGAGATCGACGGCTTCGAGCGCGGCCAAAACCTCGGCGCGGCCCTCGGCCGGATTGAGCGGCCGCCCCTGGCCTTTCAGGCGACGGGTCGAGGCGTCGCTGTTCAACCCGACGATCAGCACGTCGCAGGTCGCGCGCGCTTCGACCAACAGCCGGATATGGCCGCGATGGAGGAGATCGAAGCAACCGTTGGTGAAGCCGATGCGCATGCCGCGGCGGCGCCATTCGGACAACCGCTCACCCAGCACCGACCAGTCGAACACGATCTTGTCCTCGGGCGCGAGCGAGGCGGCCGGCAGGATGCGGTGGCGCAGTTCGGCGAGCGACACCGTCGCGGTGCCGCGCTTGCCGACCACGACCGCGGCCGCCGCATTGGCGGCGCGCATCGCCGCTTCGAGCGGTGTCTGCATGGCGAGCAGCACCGCCATCACCGCCGCGACCGTGTCGCCGGCGCCCGACACGTCGCGCACCTTGACCGGATAGGCCCGCACATGGACCGGCGCCGCACCTTCGACGTGCAGCGTCATGCCCTCCTCGCTGCGCGTGACCAGCACCGCCTCGCAGCCGAGATTTTTTGCGAGCTCGGCAGCAGCGGCCGCCACCTCCCCATCGCTGGTGACCGGGCGATGCACCGCGGCGGCAAGCTCTTTGCGGTTCGGCGTGATCAGGCTCGCGCCGCGATAGAGCGTGTAATCGTGCCCCTTCGGGTCGACCACCACCGGCTTGCCGAGCGCCCGCGCCGCATCGATCACGGCGCGAATGACGCGCGGCGTCAGCACGCCCTTGGCATAGTCCGACAGCACCACGGCGCCGACCTGCGGCAGCGCCGCTTGCGCGTAGGCGATCAGCTCGGTCTCGCTTTGCGCGCTGGCCGGTTCCGCCGTCTCCCAATCCGCGCGCATCAGGTGGGTCGAATGATGCTCGGAGACGAAGCGGACCTTGCGCGTCGTCTGCCGGGTGCGGTCGACGACGAGATCGGGCACGATGCCGCCGCCGCTTTGCTTGCCCAGCACGTTGGACAGAATGAGCCCGGCCTCGTCATTGCCGATCAGCGCCACGAAGATGCAGCGCGCGCCGAGCGCGGCGATGTTGCGCGCCACGTTGCCGGCGCCGCCGATGCCGATTTCGCTGTGCCGAACCGCCAGAACCGGCGTCGGCGCCTCCGGCGAAATGCGCTCGACTTCGCCGTAGACGAAATCGTCGAGCATCAGGTCGCCGATGCAGAGCACCGTCTGCTGGGCGACGAGCTTGAGCGCTTCCTCGAAATCGAACATGCGTGCGTCGGTCCCCGTGCGGCTTTTAACCTGGCTCAGCGATAGCGATCCGGACGATCGAGATAGTGCGTCACGTAATGGCGCACCGCGTCTTCCAGCGCGGTGAAGTCGGCATTATAGCCGGCGCGCCGCAGATTTTCCGTCTCGGCTTGCGTGAAATATTGATAGCTGTCGCGGATCGGCGCCGGCATGTCGATGTACTCGATTGCCGGCGCGCGGCCGAGCGCGGCGAACATCGCCGTGATCAGGTCGCGAAAGCTGCGCGCCTTGCCGGTGCCGACGTTGAACAGCCCCGACACCATCGGCGTGTCGATGAGCCAGCGCACCACGGCGACCGCATCGTCGACGTAGATGAAATCGCGCTGCTGCTCGCCGTCGCTGATGCCGGGGCGGTAAGACTTGAACAGCCGCACCGGCTTGCCGGCCTTGGCCTCGTCGAACCGCTTGGCGACCAGACTCATCATCTCGCCTTTGTGGTATTCGTTGGGACCGTAGACGTTGAAGAATTTCAGCCCCGCCCATTGCGGCGGCAGGGTCTTGTCGGCACGCGCGGCGCGGTCGAGAACGACGAGGTCGAACAGATGCTTGCTCCAGCCATAAAGGTTCATCGGCTTGAGCCGCTTGAGCGCGGCAAGCGAGCATTCATCGGAAAACCCGAAGCTGCCGTCGCCGTAGGTGGCGGCCGATGAGGCGTAGATGAACGGCGTGCGATGCGCCGCGCACCAGTCGAGCAAGCGCAGCGAGAACCGGAAATTGCTCTCGATGACGGCATCCGCATCGGTCGCGGTGGTGGAGGAATTGGCGCCGAGGTGCACCACGGCATCGAGCTTGCGGCCGTCGAGCCAGCGCGTCACCTCCCCCGGCGGCAGGATGTCGGCGACCTGGCGGCTGCCGAGATTGCGCCACTTGCCGTCGCTACCCAGGCTGTCACTGACCGCGATATCGGCGCGGCCGGCCTCATTGAGGCTCGCGACCAGGTTCGATCCGATGAATCCGGCCCCGCCGGTAACCAGGAGCATCGACGCCGCTAGACCGCTTGCAATCGGCCCGGCGTTGCGCCGGCCGAGACGTTCCTTTGCCCCACTCTGCGTCGGCGGACAACAGTGGACAATGACCCGTCGGCCGTGTGACGCAGCACAGCCGCGATGGTAATAAAGTGAATATAAATTCATACTATAAAATATGAACACAAATTCGCGAATTTCCAGCCAAAGCTCGGACGCCGGACGTCCGATTCTCCTGATCCCCTACATGTGGATCGGCGACTTCGTGCGCTGTCATTCGGTCGTCAAGTTGCTGCGCCGGCGCTTTCCCGATCGCCCGGTGGATGTGCTGGCAACGAGGCTCTGCGCGCCGCTGGCGGATTACATGCCGGGCATCCGCGAGGCGATCGTTTTCGACTTGCCGCGCAGCCGCTTGGCGCTGCGCCAGCAGGCGACGTTGGCAAAGCGTTTGCGCGACCGACGCTATGGCGCCGCTTTGGTGATGCCGCGAACCTGGAAGTCGGCGCTGGCGCCGTTTTTGGCCGGGATTCCGCAGCGCACCGGCTTTGTCGGCGAGGCCCGCTTCGGCCTGCTCAACGACTGGCGCTGGGGCGAACGCAAGCTGCCGCGCATGGTCGACCGTTGCGCCGCGCTGGCGTTGCCGCGCGACGCGGCGCTCCCCGCCGAGTGGCCACTGCCGGAGCTCCACGTTCCTTCGGCCGAAATCGCCGCATGGCGTCAACGCGAAGGAATTTCGGGAGAGAGGGCGGCCGTGGTTTTGGCACCCGGCGCGGTCGGCCCCGCAAAGCGCTGGCCGGCAAGCGCCTACGCGGCGCTGGCCCGGCAACTCCTCTCCGACGGGCTTGCCGTATGGGTCATCGGCGGGCCGGCGGAA
>JASHPU010000115.1 GCA_030037885.1 Xanthobacteraceae bacterium
ATCTTCCAAATCGTCATCGCCGGGCTTGACCCGGCAATCCATGCCGCGGTTGAACTTGCGCACTCTTGCCAACAGCATCAATTATCGGCTCCTCAGCATGGATGCGCGGGTCAAGCCCGCGCATGACGAGTAAGAGGTTCACTCCGAACGGAAATCGCTCAACAGCAAGTATGATCATCACGGCCTCAGCAAGTCGCGGTTGGGAAATTCGACATGCGCTCCTACGTCTATCGTGCGTTGTTCGAGCGGGGTGAGCGCCACGGCAACGTCGTCGTCACATTTCCCGACGTGCCGGAGGCGATCACGCAAGGACGCGGCAAGGCCGACGCGCGGGCCATGGCCGAGGAGGCGCTCGGCCTCGCGCTGCTCAGCTATCGCGAACGCGACAAGCCACTGCCAAAGCCGCGCGCCAAAGGACGCGAACTGATCGACATCGCGGTGGCGCCGGACGTGGCGGCCAAGCTCGCCGTGCTGGAGGCGTTCGCCGCGTCAAGTCTCAGCAAAAGCGAATTGGCGCGCCGCATCGGCAAGCACGAAAAGGAAGTGCGCCGCATTCTCGATCCGAAACATCCGACCAAATTGCCGGCGCTGACCGCTGCCTTGCGCGCGCTCGGCAAGCGTTTGGTAATTGGCGTGATTGAGGCAAGAGCAGCGTGAGGCGCTCACAGGAATATTGGCGAGGAGATACGTGGCGAGTGGCTGCGGGATGTGTACTCTCTCGGCCGGAATGACAGCGCCCGTTACACCCCCTTCGCCACTTCGCGCAGCTTGAATTTCTGCAGCTTGCCGGTGCTCGTCTTGGGAATTTCCGCGAACACCACGTAGCGTGGGCATTTGTAGGCGGCGAGGTTTTGTCGGCACCAGGCGATCAGGTCCTCGGACGTGGCGCTCGTGCCCGGTTTGAGTTCGACGAAGGCGCACGGCGTCTCGCCCCATTTTTCGTCGGGCTTGGCCACCACCGCGACCGCCGCCACCGCCGGGTGCTTGTAGAGGGCGTCCTCGACCTCGATCGATGAAATGTTCTCGCCGCCGGAGATGATGATGTCCTTGGAGCGGTCCTTGAGCTGGATGTAGCCGTCGGGATGGATGACGCCGAGGTCGCCGGAATGAAACCAGCCGCCGGCGAATTCTTTTTGCGTCGCCGCCTGGTTTTTCAGGTAGCCCTTCATCACCACGTTGCCGCGGAACATCACTTCGCCGAGTGTCTCGCCGTCGCGCGCGACCGGCCGCATGGTTTCCGGATCGATCACGTCGAGCGCCTCCAGCACCGGATAGGCGACGCCCTGGCGCGCCTTCCTGGCCGCCTGCGCTGAGAGCGGCAGCCTGTCCCATTCGCGATGCCAATCGTTGATCGCGGCCGGGCCGTAGGTTTCGGTGAGGCCGTAGAGATGCGTGACGTTGAAGCCCGCTTCTTTCATGCCGGCGAGCACCGCTTCGGGCGGCGGCGCCGCTGCGGTCATGAACTCGACGGCGTGCGGCAGCGGCTTTTTCTCGTGCGCCGGCGCGTTGAGCAAGGTCGCCATGACGATCGGCGCGCCGCACAGATGCGTGACCTTGCGGCTGGCGATGGCGTCGTACATCGCCGCCGCGCGCACGGCGCGCAGGCAGACATGGGTGCCGGCGACGACCGACAGCGTCCAGGGAAAGCACCAGCCGTTGCAATGAAACATCGGCAGCGTCCACAGATAGACCGGATGCTTGCCCATGCCGCAGGTGATGACGTTGGCGAGCGCGAGCAGATAGGCGCCGCGGTGATGGTAGACCACGCCCTTGGGGTCGCCGGTGGTGCCGGACGTGTAATTGAGCGCGATCGCGTCCCATTCGTCGTCCGGCATCAGCCACGAAAAATCCGGGTCGCCCGCGCGCAAAAAGTCCTCGTATTCGATCGTCCCGACCCGCTCGCCGGCTCCGGAAAATTCCGGATCGTCGTAATCGATAACCAGCGGTTTTGCCTTGCAGCGCGCCAGCGCCTCTTTCACGGCCTGGGAATACTCGCGGTCGGTGATCAGCGCCTTGGCTTCGCCGTGGTCGAGGATGAACGCGATGATCGCAGCATCAAGCCTCGTGTTGATGGTGTTGAGCACGGCGCCGGCCATCGGCACGCCGTAATGGGCTTCGAGCATCGCCGGCGTATTGGCGAGCACGGCCGCGACCGTGTCGCCGCGTTTGATGCCGTGCCGCGCCAGCGCCGAGGCGAGCCGCCGGGCGCGGGCGAAAAACTCCCGATAGGTCCAGGACCGCGCGCCGTGGACGATTGCGGTCTGGTCCGGAAATACCGTGGCGGCGCGGTCCAGAAACGACAGCGGCGTCAGCGGCTGGAAATTCGCCGGATTGCGGTCGAGATCGGTGTCGTAGGGGCTGGTCGGCATCGCGCCGAGCCTAGCAAAAATAGCGAATGGCGAATAGCGAATGGCGAATAGCGAGTGTGGCGATGAGACACCTTGCCCTATTCGCCACTCGCCATTCGCCATTCGCCATGCCTCGCCACGAGGTTATACTTGACCGGAGCCGAAGCCATGGAAGCCCGTTCGAGCCGCTATCACGAGGTCTATGCGCGCTGGCAGCGCGATCCTATCGGTTTTTGGGGCGAGGCGGCGGCGGACATTGCCTGGTTCGAACAGCCGAAAGCGGTGTTCGATCCAAAGGCCGGCGTTTACGGCCGCTGGTTCGTCGGCGGGGTGTGCAACACCTGCTTCAATGCCGTCGACCGCCACGTCGACGCCGGCCGCGGCGAGCAGGCGGCGATCATCTACGATTCGCCGCTCGCCGGCCAAAAGCGCGCGATCACGTACCATCGCTTGCTCACCGAGACGCAGGTGCTCGCCGGCATGCTGCGCGATCTCGGCGTGCAACAGGGCGACCGCGTCATTCTCTACATGCCGATGGTGCCGGAGGCGGTGATCGGCATGCTGGCCTGCGCGCGCATCGGCGCGGTGCATTCGGTGGTGTTCGGCGGCTTTGCGGCACGCGAACTGGCGACGCGGATCGACGACGCCAAGCCGAAACTCATCCTGTCGGCGAGTTGCGGGCTCGAGCCGGGCCGCATCGTCGCCTACAAGCCGCTGCTCGACGAAGCCATTGCGCTCGCCCGGCACAAGCCCGCCGCCTGTTTGGTCCTGCAGCGGCCGCAACGCGCGGCAACGCTCGTCGAGGGTCGCGACCACGACTGGGGCAAGATGCGCGACCACGCGCTCGTTCACGCCCGCTCGGCTTACGACTGTGTGCCGCTCGCCGCGACCGATCCGCTCTACATTCTCTACACCTCCGGCACCACCGGCCGGCCGAAAGGCGTGGTGCGCGACAACGGCGGCCACATGGTCGCGCTGCAATGGTCGATGAAATATCTCTACGGCGTCGAGCCGGGCGAAGTGTACTGGGCCGCCTCCGACGTCGGCTGGGTGGTCGGCCACAGCTACATCGTCTACGCGCCGCTGCTGCACGGCTGCACCACGATCCTCTACGAAGGCAAGCCGGTCGGCACGCCGGACGCCGGCGCGTTCTGGCGCGTCATCGCCGAGCACAGCTGCGCGGCGATGTTCACGGCGCCGACCGCGTTCCGCGCCGTCAAGAAGGAAGACCCGAACGGCAAGCTGCTGGCTCAGTACGACTTGCAAAAATTCCGCACGCTGTTTCTGGCCGGCGAGCGCGCCGATCCCGATACCGTGGCGTGGGCGGAAAATCTGCTCAAAGTGCCGGTGCTCGATCATTGGTGGCAGACCGAGACCGGCTGGTGCATCGCCGGCAATCCGGTCGGCCTCGGCACGCTGCCGGTGAAATACGGTTCGGCCACCGTGCCGATGCCGGGTTACGACGTGCGCGTGGTCGACGAAGCCTGCAACGAAGTCGCGCCCGGCAAGATGGGCTCGATCGTGGTCAAGCTGCCGCTGCCGCCCGGTTGCCTGCCGACCTTGTGGCAGGCCGACGAGCGCTGCCGCGAAAGCTATCTGGCCGAATTTCCCGGCTACTACAAAACCGCCGACGCCGGTTTCAAGGACGCCGACGGCTACGTCTCCGTCATGGGCCGCACCGACGACATCATCAACGTCGCCGGCCATCGGCTGTCCACCGGCGGCATGGAAGAAGTGCTGGCGGCGCATCCCGACGTCGCCGAATGCGCCGTGCTCGGCATCAAGGACGAGCTCAAGGGCGAAGTGCCGTGCGGCTTCATCGTGCTCAAATCCGGTGTCAACCGCCCGTCCGCCGAAATCGAGAAGGAATGCGTGGCGCTGATCCGCGACAAAATCGGCCCGGTCGCCTCGTTCCGCCTGGCGATCGCCGTGGCGCGGCTGCCGAAAACCCGCTCCGGCAAAATCTTGCGCGGCACCATCAAAAAAATCGCCGACGCCGAGCCCTGGACCATGCCGGCCACCATCGACGATCCGGCGATCCTGGAGGAGATTGGGACGGCACTGAAGGGGAAGCTGGTCAAAACGTAGCACGATCGACGATGTTTGATTTAATTATCGAACTGTTGGCATATTTTATCTCGTATGCTGCTCATAATAGCGCCGCAAAATGGCGTTGATACGCGACTGATAGCCCTTGCCCTGGGCGCGGAACCAGGCGAGCACGTCGGAATCGAGGCGTAACGTCATGTGATCTTTTCGCCGCGGCTTCGGCAACTCCGTGGTGACCTAATCGATGTCGTCATCCATCGCATCGTCAGGATCGCTGCCATCGGGCAGAGGCTTTTTGGCCGCTGCTTTCCAAGCGGTATTGCTCTCGCCGCGCTTTTTCACCGCGCGCAACTCAGCGGCCGTATACCTGGCGATACGTTCTGATTTCTTTCTCATGGCTTCATTATACCAGATACCAGCGCGCTTCTATTGTTCACCTCATCCTGAGGTGGCCGCGAAGCGGCCCTCGAAGGATGCAGGCCGAGGCGCCGCGGCCTCGCCCTTCGAGGCTCGGCGCTGCGCGCCGAGCACCTCAGGGTGAGGATAACAAAGAGCGATTTGCCTCCGGCACCGCAGCGCTGTTCACGCGTTATGCGGAATCATGAGGCCTTGGGGAAAGTTCCTGGCCGCAGGTTTGGTCGTGTGGAGCGCGCAGGCCGCGGCGCAAATGCCGGCGCCGTCTGTTCGCGATCGGACCAAGCCTGGTGCCGCGCAAAGTGCGGCGGGCGCGGCGCAGAGCGCGCCGGCGCAGGCCGACGTGGACCATAAAGCGCCTGCCAAACCCGCGGACAACAAGGCCGGACAGGCGCCTGCCCGGGCGCCGCAGGCGCAAGCGGCTGCGCATCCGCCGACCGCCGACGATATCTGCGGCGCCGTCGAGCAGGCGGCGGGGGAAAATGGCTTGCCGGTCGAGTTTTTTGCCCGGGTGATCTGGCAGGAGAGCCGCTTCAACGCGGAGGCCGTCAGCCCGAAGGGGGCCGAGGGCATCGCGCAATTCATGCCGGCCACGGCGGATTTCCGCGGGCTCGCCGATCCGTTCGACCCGATCGCGGCCCTGCACAAGGCGGCCGGCTATTTGGCCGATTTGCGCAAACAGTTCGGCAATCTCGGGCTTGCAGCGGCCGGCTATAACGCCGGGCCCGGGCGGGTCAGCGCTTGGCTCGCCGGCACTGGCGTGCTGCCGAGCGAGACGCGCAATTATGTCGCCGTCACCACCGGGCGACCGGCGGACGAATGGAGGTCGGCCGCGCCGCCTCAGGAAGCCGAGACCGCGATCCCCAAAGGCCTGCCGTGCACGACGCTTGCCAACCTGATCGTGCCGAAGCCGCGGCAGGCCGAACCCGACGCGTCGGCGCCGCCGCTGCCGCGCTGGGGCATGCAGCTTGCCGCAAACTGGTCGGAGAACGTGGCCTGGGCGAGCTACCGTCGGATGGAAAAGCAATACGCGTCCGTGATCGGCGGCCGCGAGCCGGTTGTGGTCAAGACCCGCGCCTACGGGATGGGCACCGCCGTGCGCTACGCCATCCGCATCACCGGCAACGATTGGTCGGCGCTGCAGAAATTGTGCAACACGCTGGTCACCGCCGGCGGCGCCTGCGTGGTGCTGCCGAACGGGCGTGAGAGTGCTGCCGAAGCCCGCGGCAAGTAACCCGTCATTCCGGGGCGCCGCGAAGCGGCGAGCCCGGAATCCATACGCCCGGCGTTGGTGGTTATGGATTCCGGACTTGCCGCTTTGCGGCAATCCGGAATGACGAGCAGGTCGGATTGCCGGTGGGCATCGAGCAGCACCTTGTGCAAATCGGCGCGGTGGATGAGCGCGTAAGGATGCTTGAAGCTGTTGCGAAAGACCTCGCCAAGCGGGATGCGCGCGACTTCCTCGCCGGTAATCGAGTCCAACATGATCAGATTGTTCGGAAATACCGCAAGCGCGCTGATCGTGACCCACCGTAGCGCGGAGCGCGAAGATGGCAGCGCAGCCGCGCCGGCGAAAGCGAGCGAGGCTCGAGGGGAACGGTTGTTCTGGCTGCGCATTGTTGAGTCGGAACTGTTACCAGAGGAGATTACCAATGCGGAAACTTGCCCTTGGACTGGCCGCGCTCGCCGCGATCGGCGTCGCTGCGCCGTGCGCAGCGCTGGCCGACACAGTCATCATTCATAAGCACCGGCATCCGGTCTACGATGAAGTCGCGCCGCCGCCTTTCCATCACCACGACAACAACAAGACGGTCATCATCAAGCATCACAACGACGATTGAGGACATGCCCGGTCGATGATCGGGCCCGCCGGCCCATAATCACTGTCCCAAAAGATTGAGAAGAAGGCCGGAGATTCTTATGCGAGGATCGTGGTTATGGATTCCGGGTTCGCGGCCTTCGGCCGCGACCCGGAATGACGGACGGTCAATTTCGGCGCAGCGCCGCCAGCACCCGCTCCGGCGTGATCGGCATCGCGGTGATCGGCGCGGCGCCGAGCGGGCGGAGCGCGTCGTTGACGGCATTCATGACGCAGCCCGGCGCGCCGGCGGTGCCGGCTTCGCCGGCACCTTTGGCGCCGAGTTCGGAATCCGCCGTCGGCGTCACCACGTGGCCGACGTCGATGTCCGGCATTTCGGCCGCCATCGGCACCAGATAATCCATCATGTTGCCGTTGAGGAGCTGGCCGTCGCGGTCGTAGAGGCAATGCTCGAACAGCGCCGCGCCGATGCCCTGCACGATGCCGCCGCGAATCTGCTCGTCGACCAGTTGCGGATTGATCACAGTGCCGCAATCCTCCACGCACCAGTGCCGCAACAGCTTGATGGCGCCGGTGCGGATGTCGACTTCCAGATAGGAGGCCTGCACGCCGTTGGTGAAGGCGAACGGGAAGTTTTGTGGCACGTAGTGGCGCGTCGCCACGAACTCGGCCTGAAAGCCGGGCGGCAGCGTGTCGGGGCGGAAATAGACGATGCGCGCCACTTCATCGAGGCCCATGCGCTCGCGCCCGGTGTCGGTATCGACGATGGCGCCGCCGCGAATGTCGAGCGCCTTGGGGGCGGCCTGCAGGATCGAAGCAGCCGCGGCGAGAACATTAGCGCGTAAAACTTTGGCGGCCTGCCAGGCGGCCTCGCCGCCGATGCCGGCGGCGCGCGACGCCCAGGTGCCGCCGCCATAGGGCGTATTGTCGGTGTCGCCGGTGATGACGCGCACGCGCTCGAGCGGCACGCCGAATGAGGTCGCCACGCACTGCGCCAGCACGGCTTCGGCGCCCTGGCCCTGCTCGGTGACGCCGGAATGCACGAACACGGCGCCGCTGGCGTCGAGCCGCACCGTGGCGCCATCCTGCGAGGAGATGCGCGCGCCGCCGACGCCGTAAAACGCCGCCGACGGGTTGGTCACCTCGATGAAGGAAGCAAAGCCGATGCCGCGATGCACGCCGCGCGCTTCGCGCCAGCGCGCCTGCTCCGCGCGCAAGGCGGTGTAATCCATCATCTGCAAAATCTTGTCGAGCGAGGCGTGATGCGACAGCCGCTCGAATTTCAGGCCGGCGGCGTTGGTTGCCGGATATTGGTCGTCGGGGAAAAGATTGCGCCGCCGCATCTCGGCCGGATCCATGCCGATCCGTGCGGCGGCCAGTTCGACCAGTCCCTCCGTCACCGCGGTCGCGATCGGGTGACCGACGGCGCGGTACTGGCACATCACGTTCTTGTTCTGAAACACCACGCGGGCGCGGGCGCGGTAGTTCGGGCACGTATAGGGTCCGCCGACCAGGCTGACGATCTGATTGGCCTCGATGCCGCTGGTGCGCGGGTAGACCGAGTAAGGTCCGATGCCGGTCAGATCGTCGATGGCGAAGGCGGTGATGGTGCCGTCGCGCTTGACGCCGATCTTGGCGTGGATGCGGTGATCGCGGGCGTGGATGTCGGTGACGAAGCTTTCCAGCCGGTCGGCGACGAATTTGACCGGCCGCTTGAGCAGCTTCGACAGCGCCACCGCCGCCATCTCGTCGGCATAGATGTGCACCTTGATGCCGAACGAGCCGCCGACGTCCTTGGTCAGCACGCGCACCTGGTGCTCTTCGAGGCCGAGGTGCTTGGCAAAAAGATTTTGCGTCATATGGGGCGCTTGCGTGCCCTGATACACGGTCAGCCGCTCTTCGCCGGGATTCCAGTCGGCGACGATCGCGCGCGGCTCGTTGGTGACGCCGGTGTGGCGGCCGAACACGAACGTGGTTTCCACGACCGCATCGGCCGCGGCGAAGCCTTTGTCGGCATCGCCGGCATTGAGCGTGCGCTCGAAGGTGAGGTTGTCGCCGAGCTCGGGATGGATGACCGGGGTTGCCGGATCGAGCGCGGTTTCGGCATCGGTGACGGCGGGCAGCGGCTCGTAATCCACGGCGATGAGCGCGCAAGCGTCTTCGGCCTGCGCCCGCGTGCGCGCCACAACGGCGCAGACCGCCTCGCCCTGCCAGCAGGCGCGCTGCACCGCAATGGCGTGCTGCGGCGCCGATTTGAGGCCCTTGAGGTGGGTGAGCACGCCGACCCACGGCGTGATCACCTTCGCCAACTCGGCGCCGGTGACGACGGCGATGATGCCCGGCGCTTGCTTTGCTTGCGCCGCGTCGATCGCCTTGATGCGCGCGTGCGCGTGCGGCGACCGCACGAAGGCGACATGCGCCATGCGCGGCAGCACCACGTCACTGACGTATTGGCCGCGGCCCTGCGTGAGCCGCGACAGATTCGGCCGCGGCACCGAGCGGCCGATATACGAATTCGGCCGGTCGAGCGCGGTCAGGGGGGAAGGGGCGTCGGCGGCGGGTTTCATAAGCTCATGCTATAATCCGCTCATTCCCGCGCAAGCGGGAATCCAGGGGGGTTGATGAGCTTCTTTGTTTACATCCTGGCAAGTCGTCGGAACGGCACCCTGTATCTTGGAATGACTGATCATCTCGCTCGCCGTGTTTGGGAGCACCAAAGCGGAGCTGTTCCGGGCTTTACCACAAAGTATGGCGTGAAGACGCTCGTTTGGTACGAACTGCACGAGTCTCGCGAAACAGCCTTCCAACGCGAACGGCAACTCAAGAAGTGGAATCGTGCCTGGAAGATTCAATTGATCGAACGTCGAAATCCAACGTGGCGCGATCTCGCTGACGAGCTTGTATGAAGGTCTGGATTCCCGCTTTCGCGGGAATGAGCGTAATATTTTTTGGAATCCACTCACTCCCGCAAAAGCCAGAGCCGGGCCCGGAGCGGCGCGGACTCCAAGGCTGGGTCCCCGCTTACGGGGCACCCCATCGCGCATGGCGCGATGGGGACCCCTGCGCGGGGACGAGCGGATTGAGAGGCCGCCACGGCACGGATCACAAATACCGGGTCGGCCACATCAGCGTGCGCCACATGTGCGCTGCGGGCGAATCGTCGAAGCCGAGGCCTTCCTCCGGCTGCCTGAAATTGCGGCCGATGATGTCGACGAAATCGTCGAGATCGACCTTGGCGTCGGGATCGAACGAATAGATGTCGTTGACGCAGATGAGCCGCGCGCTCATGTACCATTTGTGGTTCCGCGCGCGCTCGTAGTCGCGCACGATGTACGGCTCGGGCTTGTAGTCGGCGCCGAAATTGTTGATGTACATCTGCGGATATTCGTAGCCGACCGACGGGTCGGGAAAGAAACGCAGCGCCTGGTGCATGCGTACCGCCCAGCTCACTTCCGGATCGACATAGGGCTCGATCATCTGCGCGCCCCAATAGCCGTGGTCGCAGCGGATGAAGCTCGCGACGCCGATGTCGTGGAGCAGACAGGCGAGCACGATCTTCTCGTCGTGGCCGTTCTTGAGCGCCAGCGTCGCGCTCTGCAAGAGGTGATTGAGCGAGGCGAAGCGGTTTTTGAAGAAGTCGATCAAGGTCGGCCTCTTCGGCATTTTCGGCAGCCGCGGGTCGGCGCCCATCAGGAAGTATTTGTCCGGATTGTCCTTCTTGAACGCGGCGCCGTTGAGCATCTCGATCTTGCCGTCGGCCATGCCGAACAGCACCGACCTTGTGGCGACCCGCTCGGCGAGTTCGTGCATCATCTGCTCTTCGATCTCGTCGGCGCGCTCGGAAATGGTCGCGGTATGGACGTGTTCGTTCATGCTCAGGCTCGCTTTCCCGCCCGGTCGCGGGCGACGGATTCAATGGCGTCGACGATAGCATGGTATCCGGTGCAGCGGCAGTAGTTGCCGGACAAATGCTCGCGAATGGCGTCGCGGCTTGGAACCCCGCCGCGGCCGATAAGCGCGTGGGCCCCGATCAGCATGCCAGGGGTGCAGAAGCCGCATTGCAGCGCATTCCTGCTGCGGAACGCCTCCTGCAGATCGGCAATGACGCCGGAATCGGACACGCCCTCGATGGTCTCGACCTGCGCGCCGTCGCATTGCACCGCAAGCATGAGGCAGCCGCGCACCACCGCGCCGTCGACCAGCATTGTGCAGGCCCCGCATACGCCGTGCTCGCAGCCGATATGGCTGCCGGTCAGGCCGAGGTCGTCGCGCAGGAAGTCGACCAGCGTTTTGCGCGCTTCGACGCGCTCGCGCACGTCCTCGCCGTTGACGCGCAGGCTGATGTCGAAGAGGGGAGTGGACATGAAAGAACCTTTAGGACGGTCAAAATAGCATTGCGGCGCCGCTGGCGCCATCGTCGTCATTGCGGGCGCAGCGAAGCAATCCGGCACGCCGCGAGCATCAAGGCGACGGCGTGCTCGGCGACCGCGGTGTCGCCGTAGCCCTTGATGGTGTGGACTTTGACGCCGCACGCCTTCAGCTCCGCGGGATTCATGTAGCTCGCCGCGCCGGTGCCGAGAAACACGATGTGCTTGAGCGCGGCGCATTGCGACGCCAGCTCGGTCGGCATGGAGGAATGGTCGTCGATGCAGATGGCATAGCCGTCGAGCAGGCGCGGCAGCTCGGTCGATGCGAACGGCTGACGGTTGACGTCGATCGGCGGATCGTCGGCGCGCAGCATCCGCTGCCACACCGAGGCGAGCTGATCGTTGCAATCGATGAAGAGGCAGTTCACCGGCATCCGTTCCTCTTGCTGATGACGGATTCCGCTAAAGGCGTTCTCAGCGCCCATAATCAAGTAACGCTAGGCACCACTAACGACTTGGGCGCTTGAACGTCCGTCCGCAATTTTCGTCGGTCTCTCATGATTCGCGAAAATCCATCATTCTTCGCGAACGTGCCGGCTCGACAGGCCTACGCTCATCCGGGAAAGTGTAGCAATATCAAATGTATGCGAGATAGGATGAAAATCCTTGACAACCTGGGCGCGCTTTGAATAAAGGGTGCGCAAATGCTCGCTCACTAAGGACGTCGCGCGGACGGCAAGCCGCGTGGTAGGAGCGAGTGCGGTGCCTGCGCGCGGCCTTGCCCGCCGCGCCCGGGCGGCTCCGGGCATCACGCGCTGCGGTACTACGGCCGCAGTGAGGGGTGCTCCTCTGGACTGGGACAGGAAGGGGCGGGTAACGCCCGCCCGGCGAAGACCGAGCGTCCGCGTCCCAGGAAGCCTGGCCTGGAGCTGAGCCGGCACGGTGACAACCGGCCGGCGAGAGCCGCGATGGAACGCCGAGAGGCGAGCCGCCCCCTCCCTACCCTCCCCCGCAAGCGGGGGAGGGTAGGGAGGGGGCGGCGCCGCGCCCGAAGCGTGCACGCGTGGTAACGCGCGTTGCGCGTGGCGCGGATCGTGACGACGCGTCTCTCGGCGTTCCGTCTCCTTATTTCTTTCTTACCGTTTGTAGGATGGGTTGAGCCCTTGCGAAACCCATCATCGAGCCGCGCCGCCGCACGGTGGGTTTCGCTCCGCTCAACCCACCCTACGAACGCGATCAGACAAACCTCGGACGCAACAAAACGCGACGCGAGAACGATGTCGCTCGCCTCGTTCGGCTGCATCCTTCGAGGCTCGCGCTGCGCGCGAGCACCTCAGGATGAGGTGTTGAGGTGAGCGGGATAGGGAGATACGACCATGCGCGCGGCCTGCGCCCCCTCCACCATCCTCCGCCCGCGTTGCCCGCTCCGGATGGTCATCCTCGCCCGCGGCGCGGGGGGAGGATGAAACCGTGGCGCCGCCGCGGGCTGCAAAACGCCGTGTCATGGATTATGTCTAAACGGCCCATCGTCGATGATTGCCGGAGCCCCCATGGCGAATGCCCCAACCTCCCTGATTGACCGCGCCGGCCTCGACCGCGCGCGGCTCAATAAAATCGTCGGGCGCGGCCTTGACGGCGCCGACGACGGCGAGCTTTACCTCGAATATCGCCAGTCCGAAGCCCTGGTGTTCGACAACGGCCGGCTCAAGCAGGCGACCTACGACACCTCGCAGGGCTTTGGGCTGCGCGCCGTCAAGGACGAAGCGGTTGGCTATGCGCACGCCTCCGACGTGTCGGAGGACGCGATCGGGCGTGCCGCCGATGCGGTGCGCGCGGTGAAGGGCGGCTATTCGGGGCGCTACGCCGGCCCGCCGGCGCGGACCAATGCCAGGCTGTACGGCGACGACAATCCGCTCGGCAGCCCCGCGTTCGACGCCAAGGTGCGGCTCCTTGAAGCAATCGACGCCTACGCGCGCGGAAAGGATCCGCGGGTGCGCCAGGTCACCGCCAGTCTGGCGGCAAGCTGGCAGGCGATCGAGATCGTGCGCGCGGACGGCGAAACCTACCGCGACGTGCGGCCGCTGGTGCGCGTCAACGTTTCGGTCGTGGCCGGCGATGGCGACCGCCAGGAAAGCGGCTCGCACGGCTACGGCGGCCGCGAGGGCTATGAGCGCTTTGTTGTTACCGACGACTGGCAGGACGCGGTGGACCAAGCCGTGCGCCAGGCTCTGGTCAATCTGCAATCGGTGGCGGCGCCGGCCGGCGAAATGGACGTGGTGCTCGGCCCCGGCTGGCCCGGCGTCATGCTGCACGAGGCGGTCGGCCACGGTTTGGAAGGCGACTTCAACCGGAAAAAGACCTCGGCGTTTGCCGGCCTGATGGGCCAACGGGTCGCCGCCGCGGGCGTCACGATCGTCGACGACGGCACCATCGCGGGCCGCCGCGGCTCGCTGTCGATCGACGACGAAGGCACGCCCACCAACCGCACCGTGCTGATCGAGGACGGCATCCTGGTCGGCTACATGCAGGACCGGCAGAACGCGCGGCTCATGGGCATGAGACCGACCGGCAACGGCCGCCGCGAAAGCTTCGCCCATGTGCCGATGCCGCGCATGACCAATACCTACATGCTGGCCGGCCGGCACGAGCCCGGCGAAATTCTCGCTTCCGTCAGGAACGGCATTTACGCCGTGCATTTCGGCGGCGGCCAGGTCGACATCACCTCGGGCAAGTACGTGTTCGAATGCACCGAAGCGTATCGGATCGAGAACGGCAAGCTCGGCGCGCCGATCAAGGGCGCCATGCTGATCGGCAACGGCCCAACCGATCTGCACCGCATCGCCATGGTGGGCAACGATCTCGCGCTCGATCCCGGCATCGGCACCTGCGGCAAGAACGGCCAGGGCGTCCCGGTCGGCGTCGGCCAACCGACGCTGCGCATCGACCGCATCACCGTCGGCGGCACCGCGTGAAGCCGCACCCGCCGGCACCGGAAGGTAAGGCACCATGACCTCCTCGCAGCACAGCGACGCGCCACTCACCGCTCCTCGTACGCGATCCTGGGCCAAATCGCTCCTCGACGTGGTCATCATCGTGTTGATCGCGATCGCGGCCAAAACGGCGATCGCCGAGCCGTACTACGTTCCCTCCGGCTCGATGGAGCCGACGCTCCTGATCGGCGACGAGTTGCTGGCGACCAAATATCCGTACGGTTACAGCACCTCGTCGCTGCCGAACTTCGTGACCTTGCCGGATTCAAAACGCGTTCTCGGCGCCTTGCCGCATTGCGGCGACGTCGTGGTGTTCCGCTGGCCGGGCGACCGCTCGCAGATTTGGGTCAAGCGCGTCGTCGGCCTGCCCGGCGACCGCATCGCCATGCGCAGCGGGCAATTGTGGATCAACGGCAAGGCGGTCCCGTTGCAGCCCGACGGTTTCGCGCCGATGGAGACTGAAGACGGTTCGCGGCAGACGACCGCGCGTTTTATCGAGACTCTGCCCGGCGGCCGGCAGCATATGATCTTCAAGGCGGCGGGATTCGATCCGCTCGACAACGTGCCCGAGTTCGTCGTGCCGCCCGGGCATCTCTTCGTGCTCGGCGACAATCGCGATTATTCGGCCGACAGCCGGGTGCCGCTCAGCGCCGGCGGCGTCGGCCTGCTGCCGGTCGGCGATCTGGTCGGCCGCGTCGACGCGCTGGTCGGCTCATGGGATTTGGGCATGGAGCACCAGCCGTTTTGGCGCTGGCCGGAGGGCCTGCGGCTGTCGCGGTTTTTTACCGCGGTTCGCTAACGCTCAAACAAGCTCTGATACCACTTCAGACGCTCTTGCGAGTGCTCCTCTATGCGCATACAATATGCGCAGAGAGGAGGCGCTGATGATGAGTGAGCGCCAAGCAAAGAAGCGCGCAGTAAATTTGTTCGTCGATGCAGATCTGCTGGACGAGGCGCGCCGCCTGCGCATCAATATGTCCGAAACGCTGGAGCGTCGGCTGCGCATAATTCTCAAGGCGGAGCGGGAGAAGCTCTGGCTCGAGGAAAACCAGCCAGCCATCGATTCAATCAATACCTTCATTGACCGGCACGGGCTACTCGCCAGCCGATTGCGTTATCGGCCTACCGAATGAGCCGTCAGTTCGACGTCGTTCCGAACCCGGATGCAAGCGACGCATCCAACCGGCCTTTTCTCATCATTCTTCAATCCGATCTCGTCTCCGGCCTGCGATCAACGGTCGTTGCGCCCTTAGTCGCCCGAGAACAACTGGCCGGAGCCCGACGCATGAATCCAATCTTTGCGGTCGACGGAAAAGAATATTGGCTTGCCACTCACGAACTGTTTGCTATCGAACGTCGTGCGCTGAAAGCCAGTGTCGCCAGCGTTGCGGACCAGCGCGACGCGATCATCGCCGCTCTCGATTTTGTCTTCACCGGAATCTAGGCTGCGTTTACCGCACCACGCCTGAGATACAGCAGGGGCGGCGGCGCGGCGGCTTGATCTCGCTCTTGAGAGAGCAACGCGCGCTCGGCGTGCCGTAACCGGGCCGGCGATAGGTCCAAGCGCGGCAGCGCTTCTCGGCTTGGCAGGCTTCGGCGCAGCGCGCGCCCTTTGGATCGGGCTGGGTGTCGAACGTCCGATAATCGCCGCCGGCCCGATCGATCGAATATTCGATCTTGCTGCTGCGCGGCTCCGTCACACCGGCGCCGCGCACACCCGACACGCAGCAGGTCGACGGCACGGGCGGGCTCACCTGGCGCTTTAGCGCGCACATAGCGGCGCTGCCCGACGCCGTCGGATAGGCAAAGCTCCACGCCCGGCAATTGCGGTCGCGCTCGCAGCGCACCGCGCACGCTTCGGGATCGCCGTTGGCGACGGGCGCATGGGCATAATCGCCGCCAGGCCGATCGTAGCCCGACTGTGCGCAGGCGCTTTGACCGCCGACCACGCAGGCGACGATGACCGCAGCGACGGCCATGCCCACGACCAGTGCCCGTTTCATGCACCGCGCCTTCCGTGCTCTGCCGCCGTGAAAGTTGCCCAGCAAGAGCAAACCGCCGTTTTGGCCGAAATGCCACAACAATTTTTGCGGCGGGCGGCAGGCGGGCTCTGGCGTTCGGGCTGCGGCACGAAAGCATCCTGGCGGCGGTTCCCTCGCCGCCGCGGCTTCGGCTAAAGTGGACCGATGCCGCAACTCAACCGAATCGTCGCGCGGCTCGTGCCTGGGATCGCCGCGACGCTCATCTTGCTGCTACCCGCCATTTGGAACCGGTTTGCCCTGCTCGAATGGGACACCGGCGGCTATTTGGCGCGTTGGTTCGAAGGCACTTTGGTGCCGAGCCGCTCGACAACCTACGGCCTGTTCCTCGCCGCCGCCGCGCCGCTGCAATTCTGGCCGGCGCTGGTCCTGCAAGCGGCAGCCGCGGCGTGGATCATGGCGCTGACCCTGCGCATTCATCAGTTCCCGATGCAGCGTCTGGCGCTTCCGGCGATCGTGGCGTTCCTCTCCGCCATCACGGCGCTGCCGTGGCTGGCCAGCGTGCTCCTCACCGACATTTTCGCCGGCCTTGCCGTGCTTGCTCTGCACGCGCTGGTGTGCCTGCCGGATCGCATCGCGCGGCGCGAACGATGGGGCCTGGTGCTGTTCATCGCTTTTGCGGCCTCGACCCACAGCGCCACATACGCAGTGCTGGTGGGGCTCATGCTGGTCGCGCCCGTTTTATCGCGACTCCGCCCGGCGCTGGTGCCGCGCACGACGCTGCCACACGGCGTTGCCGCCGTCGCGCTCGGCGCCGGGCTGCTGCTGGCCGGCAATTACGTCGTCGCCAAAGAGATCGCCTGGACGCCGGGCGGCTACGGCATCGCCTTCGGCCGCATGCTGCAGGACGGCATCGTCACGCGCTACCTGAACGATCATTGCCCCGATCCGCGGCTGCGGCTGTGCGCCTACCGCAACGAGCTGCCGCTCGACGCCGACGAGTTCCTGTGGGGCAACAGCGTATTCGACAAGCTCGGCCGCTTTGCCGGGCTCGGCGACGAAATGCGCACCATCGTGCTCGGCAGCCTGCGCGACTATCCCGGCATGCAACTTAAAGCCGCGTTGATCGCGACCGCAAGGCAGCTCGTCACCGTCGGCACCGGCGAAGGCATCACCACCGACATGTGGCACACCTACGGCATCATCGAGCGCTACACGCCCGGCAATGTGCCGGCGATGCGCGCGGCGCGCCAGCAGCACCACCAACTCAGCTTCAAGCTCATCGACAAGATTCACGTGCCGGTCGCCTGGGCGGCGATGGCGCTGCTGCCGTTCGTGATCCTGCTCGGCTGGCGCGACGCTGCCTTTGCGGATCTCGCAAGCTTCGCCGTCACCATCGCGCTGGCGCTGCTCGGCAATGCCGCGGTATGCGGCATCATCTCCAATCCGCACGACCGCTACGGCTCGCGCATTGTCTGGATCGCGGTCTTTGCGGTGGCGATGACGACTTGGCGCATCGCCGCGCTGGCGCGTCATCGATTCGCCCTGCGCTCCGCGGCGCCGACGGCGGCGGCGCCGTGACCGCGAAATCTTATGCGCGGAAGTGCTTCGATAATTTCAATCCCTGCGCCTGATAATTGGAGCCGATGCCCGCGCCATAGAGTCGCTCGGGCCGCGCCAGCATTTTTTCAAAGACCAGACGGCCGACGATCTGGCCATGTTCGAGAATGAACGGCACTTCGCGCGAACGCACTTCGAGCACGGCGCGTGCGCCGCGGCCGCCGGCGCCCGCATAACCGAAGCCGGGATCGAAGAAGCCCGCATAATGCACCCGGAATTCGCCGACCAACGGATCGAACGGCACCATCTCGGCAGCGTAATCGGGCGGCACCTGGACGGCCTCCTTGGAGGCGAGGATGTAGAACTCGTCGGGATCGAGGATCAGGTTGTGCGCGGAGCGCGCGATCACCGGCTCCCAGAACTCGTCGACCTCGTAGCCGCCACGGCGGTCGACATCGATCAGACCGGTGTGGCGCTTGGCCCGATAGCCCACGACGGCAGCGCCATTGGCCCGCCCGCCTGGCACCGCGCTCGCGTCGAAACCCGACAGGTCGACGCTCACCGCGACGCCGTCCCCCATGACGGCTTCCGCCGCGTCGACAAGCTGTTCGCGCGCGTGCAGCGCCCGCAACGCCTCGCCGTCGAGCGTGCTGTCGCCGTGGCGGAAGCGCATTTGCGACAGCCGCGAACCTTCGCGCACCAGCACCGGAAAGGTTTTCGGGCTGATCTCCGCATAGAGCGGCCCGCGATAACCGGCTTCGACGCGGTCGAAGCCGCGCGTCTCGTCGGCAATGACCCGGGTGAACACGTCGAGCCGGCCGGTCGAGCTTTTTGGATTGGCCGCCGCGGCAATCGCGTCCGGCAGCGCCAGCCGTTCGAGCAGAGGCACGATGTACACGCAGCCGGTTTCCAGCACCGCACCGTTGCTGAGCACGATCTCGTGCAGCCTCAATTCCTCGATGCGCTGCGCGACCGTCGCGCCGGGGCCCGGCAAAAAGCTCGCGCGCACCCGGTAGGCGACCGCGCCGAGCCGCAGGTCGAGGCTCGCCGGCTGAATTTGACCGGCGGCGAACGGCCGCACGGCGGCAATCGCGCCGTCTTCCGCCAGCGCCGCAATCATGCGGTCGGGCAGGATGCCCTGTTCGGATGCTTGCAATGACAGCGCCACCAGCCGCGGTCTAGCGCCGATGCCGGTTTGACGCCAAGGCCGCCGCGGCGTATAGATGACTTATCCCGTGGTCATTTGAGCCGGCCGGCTTGCAGCCACGTAAAACAAATCGCTAAAAGGCCGGGGACGTGTGAGCCCGGCCTGAGGATTTTCCTCCCGGCCGGGTTTTGCTTTGGCCAAGGAGGCCCGCATGTCCGCGTCCACGACAAGAAATTACCGCCCCGAAACGCGTCTGGTTCAATCCGGCATCCTGCGCTCGCCGTTCGGCGAAACCTCGGAAGCGCTCTTTCTCACCCAGGGCTACGTGTACGACAACGCCGCTCAGGCCGAGGCGCGCTTCAAGGGCGAAGACCCCGGCTATCAGTACTCGCGCTTCGCCAATCCCACCGTCGACATGTTCGAGCGCCGCATGGCGGCATTCGAAGGCGCCGAGGCGGCGCGCGCCACCGCAACCGGCATGGCGGCGGTGACCATCTCGCTGGTCGGCCAGGTGCGGGCCGGCGATCACGTCGTCGCCTCGAAAGCGATGTTCGGCTCGTGCCGCTACGTGGTCGAGGATTATCTGCCGCGCTTTGGCGTCACCTCGACATTGGTGGACGGCTGCAATCTCGACGCCTGGCGCGCGGCGGTGCGGCCGAACACCAAGACGTTCTTTCTCGAAACCCCGACCAATCCGGCGCTCGACGTGATCGACATCGCCGAAGTGGCCAAGATCGCCCACGCCGCCGGCGCCACGCTGGTCGTCGACAACGTGTTCGCCACGCCGTTGTACCAGAGCCCGCTCGCGCTCGGCGCCGACTGCGTGGTCTACTCGGCGACCAAGCACATCGACGGCCAGGGCCGCTGCCTCGGCGGTGTCGTGCTCGGCTCGCAGCAATTCATCCGGGACAAAATCCACGTGCTGTTACGCCAGACCGGACCGTCGATGTCGCCGTTCAACGCCTGGGTGCTGCTCAAGGGCTTGGAGACGCTCGCCGTGCGCGTGCGCCGGCAGACCGATAGCGCCGCGACGCTCGCGGTTTCGCTCGCCGAGCATCCGAAGGTTTCGCGGTTGATCTATCCGGGACGGCCCGATCACCCACAGGCGGCGGTGGCGCAGAAGCAGATGCGCGGCGGCTCGACTCTGGTCGCCTTCGAAATCAAGGGCGGCAAGAAGGCGGCGTTCCAGTTCCAGGACGCGCTCAAGCTCGTGCGCATCAGCAACAATCTCGGCGACGCCAAGAGCCTCATCACTCATCCGGCGACGACCACGCACCAGCGCCTGACGCCGGCGCAGCGCGCCGAGCTCGGCATCGGCGACGGCCTGATGCGCGTCTCGGTCGGCCTCGAACATCCGGACGACATCGTCGAGGACGTGCTGACGGCATTGGAGGCGGCGTAGCAGGGCGAAAAAGCAGCCGACCCGTTGGCTCGCAATGACGGGCAGCTTGTTAGGGTAACGGGCCGGCTTCGAGCGGTGGGTGCGCCAGTGCGGGCGCAGCCATATCCACGCCAAGCTGTTGATGACGACACCCGCGGTAGGGCCGATCGTGGCGCTGACCTATGCGTGCGCGATCGATGACCCGGCACGGTTCAAGTCATCGAAGCAGACCGGCGCGCATTTCGGCTTGACGCCGAAGAAGTATCAGTCCGGCCAGACCGATTACACCGGCAGGATCAGCAAGATCGGCGACGCGTCAGTGCGCGAGGCGCTCTACCGTACAGAAGCAAGTCCCCGGCGATTGGATGATGCTATAGGGATTGACTTCCTCAGGCCCGTTACAGAAGCCCGGCTTGAGCGGAGACCGTATGTCCTTTTCTTGCTGAGGCGACTCGCCCTCGATGCGGTAGCGAGGGTTACCCGGATTGGCCGGGCAGAGCCGCAAGCAAGGAGGGCGAGTCGTGAGCCATCATAGCGAAGCATACGTTGCTTTTGATACCTCGAAGTTGCGCAACGCCGTTGCCGTGGCGGAGGCTGGGCGAGCCGGCGAGGTGCGGTTCCTCGGTGAGATCGACAACACCGCAGGAGCGACCGCCAAACTGGTGAAGAAGCTTGGCGCCAGATATGGGCGGCTGACGTTCTGCTATGAAGCCGGCCCGACGGGATACGGGCTGTATCGACAGATCAAGAGCCTGGGTCATGAGTGCATGGTGGTTGCGCCGTCGCTGATCCCACGGCGGCCGGGCGATCGGGTGAAGACCAATCGGCGCGATGCACTCGGTCTGGCCAAGTTGCT
>JASHPU010000116.1 GCA_030037885.1 Xanthobacteraceae bacterium
CCGTCGGTGACCACGCGCTCGCCAGCCGTGATGCCGGAGGTGACGATGGTGCGGTCGCCGGTTGTGGTGCCGGTGGCAATGGGCTGCGGCTCGACCGTGTTGTCGGCCTTGACCACCCAGGTGAACAGCCCGTTCGGGCCGCGTTGCACGGCCAGCAGCGGAATGACGACGGCGTCCTTGCGGACGGCCAGCAACAGCCGCGCATTGACGAACTCGCCCGGCCACAAGGTCTCGTCCGCATTGGCGAACATCGCCTTGAGGCGATACGTCGCCGTCGTCTGATCGATCATGTTGTCGATGGTGGCCAGCGCGCCGGTGCTCAAGAGGCGAACATTGTCGCGATCGAAGGCGGCGACTTCCACGGCGCCGCGCGCCATGGCCGCGCGCACGTCATCGAGCGTTTGGGCGGGCAGCGTGAACAGGACAGCCGTCGGCTGTGTCTGCGTGAGCACCGCAATGGCGCCCTGGTCGCTGGCATGGACGATGTTGCCGGGATCGACCAGACGCACGCCCATGCGGCCATCGCTCGGCGCCGCGATATTGGTGTAGTCGAGGTTGGTCTGCGCCGTCTCGATAGCGGCAATGTCGGCGTCGATCGAGGCTTTCGCCTGATCGACCTTGGACTGCTGCAAATCGAGATTCTGTTGGGTCTCGGCGTTTTTTTGTACCAGCGTTGCGAAGCGGACGAGGTCCTTCTCGTCGGCAATGAGCGCCGCCTCGTCAATCGCCTTGCGCGCCTTGGCCTGATCGAGCGCCGCTTGGTACAGGCGCGGATCGATCTTGGCCAGCACCTCGCCCTTCTTGACGCGCTGGCCCTCCTTGAAAAAGACGTCCTGCAGCTTGCCGTCGACCTGGGTATGAATGGCGACCGTGAACAGCGCTTGCACGGTGCCGAGCCCGGTCAGGTAAATCGGCACGTCCTGCCGGCTGGCGGCGGCGACGCTGACGGGGACGCTGGTGTGCGCTTTGCTCCGGGCACTGGTGCGGGCCGCGCCGGGCGCCTGGCTCCAATAGACCAGACCGCCAACGGCCAACACCGCGCAAATAGCGGCAATGACCAATCCGCGGCGCCGCTTGCGGGCCGCTCCGGTCGGTTGGCTCTCCAAGGGCGTCCTCAGTCCCAGTCGCGGTTTTCTGTACCGGTTTGGGTTATCATTCTGTTTTAATTCACTCTGTCGCTACGGGAAAGCCATTGCCGAGAATGAAAGCCGTGGCTGTTCTGCTCACAGCGTAAAATTCAGCCGCCGTGGCATATATTCTGCGTAAAAAATGCGATTGACAGTTGCGGCGGCGGAGGCGGTCGGCCGGGTTCATTGCCGGGTCACGATTTGCTAGGTTGGCTCCCAGCAGGGGCCCTTCGGCAGGAGATCGATCATGCTCGATATTGCACGGAAACAAAGCCTAGCTCCCTTCGACACGGCGCGGCTCGACCGGCTGATGGACGAAGCCGGCATCGACATTCTGGTCGTCACGTCCAAGCACAACGTACAGTACCTGCTCGGCGGCCATCGCGCCTTTTTCTTCGAATCGATGGATGCGATGGGGCTGAGCCGCTACCTGCCGGTTTTCGTCTATCCCAAGGGCGCGCCCGACAAAGCCGGCTTCTTCGGCCACCGCATGGAGAATTATCAGAACGAGGTAAAGCCGTTCTGGGTGGCGGAGCTCGACGTCAAGAGTTCAGGCTCGGTCGACGTCATGGAGAAAGCCGCCGCCTACATTCGCAAGCTGGAGCCAAGACCGCGCCGGCTCGGCGCCGAACTAGCGTTCATTCCGGTGAACTCCACGGCCGTGTTGCGCAAGGCCTTTCCGGATAGCGAGATCAAGGACGCGCTGTTCGTCCTCGAGCGCCTGCGAGCACGCAAGACCCCGGAAGAACTCGAGAAGCTGCGCATTGCTTCCGACCTCGTCATCGATTCCATGCTGGCGGTGATCAACAGCCACGGGTCGGGCGCCACCAAGGCCGAGCTCGCCGAAGCGCTGCGCCGCGAGGAGACGATGCGCGGCTTGACCTTCGACTATTGCCTGATCGCCGCGGGCTCCAGTCTCAATCGCGCGCCGTCGGATCAGCATTGGGAACAGGGCGATCCGCTGTCGCTCGATTCCGGCGGCAATTATCACGGCTATATCGGCGATCTCGCCCGCATGGCGGTCGTCGGCGAGCCGGACGACGAGCTCGTCGATCTCTTGGCCGAGGTCGAAGCCATCGAGCAGACGTCGATGAAGCCGATCCGCGCCGGCGCCCTCGGCAAGGAGATTTATACCGCCGCCGACACCGTGCTGCACAAATCCAAGCTGCACAATCACATCCATTTTTTAGCGCACGGCATGGGCTTGGTCAGCCACGAAGCGCCGCGGCTGACTAATTCCGGCCCGGTGCCCTACGATGCCTATGACGCCGACCGGCCGCTCGAAGTCGGCATGGTGGTTTCGGTGGAAACCACGCTGCAGCATCCCAAGCGCGGCTTCATCAAGCTCGAAGATACGGTCGTGGTGACGCCGAACGGTTTTGAGGTTTACGGCGACCGCGCCCGCGGCTGGAATCGCGCCGGCGGCTGATCTTGTTTCTGCAGCCGCGCGATAAGGCGGCCGCGCGTGTGATCGGCGCTGCTAAGACCTGCTCCGCTGATCCTGCGCTTCGGCGCGCAGCTTGTGCATGTAGCCGAAGCAGACGAGGCCGATCAAAGCCCAGGATACGCCGGCAATGACGAAGATCGTCGGATCGACACGCGGCCAAATGTTGGTGATGAGGGCGCAGGTGATGCCCCATCCGATCATCACGATGAACGCCCGCGGCAAGAGATAAGTCATGATTCGCGCCCCTTCGGTTGAGCGCGATGGTGTTGCGATAGGGTTAACGAGCGGTTAAGCGAGGGTGCCGCGGGCCGCTGCCAGCAGCGCAGGAGAGTAGCCGTGTGCAACATTGGCTCTTTGTTGGGCGCCTGCGTCTTGCTGGCAGCGGCGCTGTGGTCCGGCGTTGCGAATGCCGAGCGCACGCGCGCCGTCGAGCCGGCTGCGGCGCGGAGCGCGCGGTCGAGCATCATCCTCGCGCAAACATTTCACGTGCGGCCGAGCGTGCCGGGCTCGAGCGATTCGGGTGACCTGGGCCGCTCGTCGGACGGTACCCATGCGCCGCCGAGGGTGCCGGGCTCGAGCGACTCTGGTGACCTGAGCCGCTCCTCCGGCGGTTCACATGCATCGCCGCCAGTGCCGAATTTCAGCGGCTTGGGAAGCACATCGCGCGGTTCGCCCGCGGCGCCGGCAGTGTCGAACGGATCGGGCCCCTCGCATGCCGCGCCGGGCGTGCCGGTCTTCAATGATGGTGCGAGCGATGTTCCCGCGCAGTCGCATGCGCCGTCGCCAACGCCCAAAGGGACGGGCGCTTCGCATGCCGCTCCCGGAGTGCCCATGATGGGCGGCAATCCCTAAAACGCGCGCGCTCGTACGGCATCTGCTCGCGGCGCACAGTGCGCCGTGTCGCTTCTGAAAATCCGGCATTACTCGACGCAGCCGCCGATCGGCTGCTTGCAGGTGAAGCCGTTAGCGCGACAGCGCTGCAATGCCGCTTCGGAGGTGTTGCCCGAGGCCCAGCCGGCGCGGTTCACCGTGTGGCCGGTGGTGATGTAGACGCAGCCGTAATCCCAGGCGCCGGTGGATTTGCACGTCGCGCCGCCGGCATCGCGGCACGCTTGAACGGCGCTGTTTCGGGCATCTTCTTCGGTCGACCTGGTCCCGGAATAACCGATCGCCACGTGGACGCGGCCGTGCACGCGCCAGACCGAAGAGGCAATCGCGTTCCACCGCTTCTCCGCTGGCGGCGGGGGCGGTGGCGCTGGCGCTGGCGCTGGCGCTGGGGCGTGCGAGCGCTCGACCTCGGCCAGTGCGCTCGCCGGCGGCGGCGAAGCGCTCGCTTCATCGGCGATCTGCCTGACGTCGGGATTGCCGGAGGCGATCCGCGCCACGGCATCGGCGTCAAGTTTATTGGCGATGCTGTAATCGATGATCGCGGAGTTTTTGTCGCCTTTGTGGAACTCGGCGAGCGCGCGGCTCACATAGGCCACGATGTTGCGCGGCGTGAGCTTGAGCGCCTCGGTGTAGTCGGCGATGGCGCGCTCGCTATTGCCCTGCTTCAAATAGGCGGCGGCGCGATAGACGTAAGCGTCGGCGCGGTTCTGCGGCGTTTCGCTTTCGTCCGGGATGATGGCGCTGCAGGCCGGAACGGCGACGGCAGAATCCTTGGACTGGCAGGCGTCCCAATCCTGCTGGCTTGCCGCGAATGCCGGCCCTGCAGACAGCAAACCTAAGCTCAACGCCACAACGGCTTTGCCATTCCCCCCGACCATCGCTCGTGCCCGGTCATTCACCCGCCGAGCCGAGATTATCACCAAGGCCGCGGCTGGTGAAGGCGCGCGCTACGGACAGGCGCGCGCTGCGAATGCCGAGCCATTCACCGGCCGAAATCGCTGCGCGGCGCTTATTTACGTCAAGCTGCCCAGCGCACAGACCAGAAGCCATATCAGCACGACCGCCCAGCCGAACGAGAGGACAATTCCGAGCGAAGTGATCGTCATCGGCCACAGCCGCACAAGCCGCCGCAAGCCGAGCGGCACCGAGGACGCGCTCATGACACCTCACCGTGTACTTTTCCGCTTTGTGGGCGCAACCCTCCCGCAGGTTCAATCCGCAAGCTGCGACGCGCGTCACAGCCAATCGGCGCCGTGCATCAAAGCGATGAAGTGCAGATCGTTGGATGAAATGCGTCGGCGGCCCGCCCGGATTTGCTGAAGGCATCGTCTCCAGAGCGACACGCGACAAATCGGTCTTGTCAATGCCGATACGTCGGGCATAGGTCTTGCTTGGCGTTTGAACGACGGCGAAATCGCCGTTCTTCACCTCCGCCGTCGTCGAGACGATCAATGTCTGTCCGGGGAAGGCGACAAGACCCAGCGTAGGCGCGCGGAGCGTGAACAGCGAAACCTCGCCAAGCGACGCAAGATCGAAAGTCTCGGTGGCGTCCTCGACGCTGGTCAGCGCAGCGCCGACCTCGCGCGCCGCCAGTCGGCCGACGACTGCGATCGGCCTCGCCGGCAGGGAAACGACGGTTAGAGCAGAGGCCGTCTTTTTGACCTCCGCGACTGCTTGCTCTGGCGCCAGCCGCCCCATGAAGCGTGCATAGGCCAGCCAACAGGCATCGATTGCGGAGAAGACGTCTTCGTATCCTTGCCGGACGACATCAGCTTCCGCGGGCGAAATCTGGTCCGCCCGGCCGTGATGCGCCTTGTTGATGGCTTCGCGGAACGGCGCGCCCGCGCGCAACAGCGGCAGATCGAGAAGACGCTGGAATGGCTCTTCGTTGAACGGCCTTTCACCGCGATTGCGCGCATTGGCGATCCGGCCCAGGAGATCGTTCAAGGTCGGGTCTTTTAAGACCGACGGATCGGAAGCCAGAAGGTCCCAGAGTTTGGTTTCGATTCGGACGCGCACCGGATGGACGAAAGCGCGCGCCAGCGCCGTGTCGTTCGGATCGGTCTTTTGCCAATGCTCGTAGCGCGTTCGCGCTTCATCGGCCACTGGCGCGAGACTGGCGGTGCATTTCGAGGTCGAGATCGCGGAAAATTCCCATGTCTCCCAGCGATAGGAGCTGCCGCCGGCTTGATGCGCCGCGACAAAGGCTTCGATTGTCGGGATGAAACCGAAATCGTTGCTGGCGATTAGCGGATGCACATCCGCCGCGAGCAGATGTGGCACCGTGGCGGCGAGATTCGCCACGTTGCTGGGATCGAACAGGTCTTGCGGATCGTCCATCAGAATGGTCGAAAGGCCGCCGCTGCGACTCCAAATCTGTTGCCAGAGGGCCAGAACGAACGCCGCGAGATAGGCCCGCAGTGCCGAAGCGTTCATGACGTGGTGCGCCTCGACCAGATGTTTGCCCTGAGAGGCCAGCAGGCCGAGGCCGTCGGACTTTGCCGGATCGAGGCCGGCATAGGCAGGAGCTTGTAGAAATTGCGCCTTATACATGCGTTGCGCCCACGCGCTTGCCTGGGCGTCGAGATCGGCGATCAGGCCCGCCACTTGGTCATGAACCAATGTCGGGAACCGGACGAACGGCTCGACTGCCTTGGCAGCGCGCGCCAGCTTCGCGATCCGGACCCTCAGCTTGGCCCATTTCTCACAGGTCTCTTTGATCTGCACGAGTTGACGCCGGATGCCGGCAAAGACCGTCGCGGCGACGAACTGACTAACGCTATGTCTGCGTGGGTGGACAACGAGCCTTTTCCAGTCGCCATCTTTACCGACATCGTGCGCTTTGGCGGGCCGCGGCTTGGCGCAGAATGCCGTCCCTCTCTCAGCAGAGAAGCAAGGGTTTGCTCATCCAGTCGCCTGGGAATTTCGTTCTGAACGAGTTGGCGACTACTTGAAAGATCAATTCTCGGCTATAAGAAAAAGGAGTGAAAAATTTACCGGACGATCCAGGCATCCGCGCTGAAAGGCCCGACGAAATGAAAATGATTTTCATTCAAGCGGTCGCGGCGGCGGCGGTTCTTTTGTCTTGCCCTTTACCAGCACGGAGCCAGCTTCATGGGCATGGCGGCGCGGTGCGGGCGATCGCGATTTCGCCAGACGGCAAGACCGCTGTCTCCGGCAGTTTCGATACGTCGGCAATTCGTTGGTCGCTGCAGCACGACACCGCCTTGCAGGTCCTGCGCTTCCACGACAGCGCGGTTAACGCAGTCGCGTTTCTTCCGGACGGACGCATCGCCACGGGCGGCGCCGATGCGCGCATTGCCATCTGGAAGCCCGGCGAACCGCAGCCGCAGATCGTCCTCCAAGGCCATACGGCACCGATCGTCGGACTGGCAGTCTCGCCGGACGGCGCCACTCTGGCATCAGCCTCGTGGGATCGGACGGCGCGGCTGTGGCCGCTCGCAGGTGGCGCACCGCGCGTCCTCAATGGAAATCGGCAGAACGTAAACGCTGTAGCGTTCATGCCCGACAACAGCGCGGTCGTCACTGCGGGTTACGATGCGACTTTGCGTATCTGGCCGTTGGCGCGCAACGCCTCGCCGATCGTGACGACCTTGCCGACGCCACTTAATGCCGCCGTGATAGCGCCCGATCGCGAGATCATCACGGCAGGCGCAGACGGCAGCGTGTATTTTCTGTCGGCGAACGGGGAACGGCTGGGGTCGGTCCGCGTCGGCGAGACGCCGATCATCGCACTCGCCATCTCGCCCGACGGCGCAACGATTGCCGCCGCTGGCGTTCGCGGCTCGGTATCGATAATCGATCGGGCGGGCCGTAAGTTGGAGCGAACGCTGGTCGGTCCGGGACTCCCGGTCTGGTCGGTTGCATTCTTTCCGGACAATCAGACACTTCTGACCGGCGGTGCGGATCGCATTATACGGCGCTGGGATGCCGCCACCGGTGATCCGATCGGCGCTGTCGCGGTGGGCGGGCCCACCGATCCACTTGCCGCGTATGCGGGCGATCCTGGCGCGCAAGTGTTTCGCGCCTGCGTCGCCTGTCACACGCTCAAGCCGGATGAGGGCAATCGCGCCGGCCCGACACTGGCGGGGCTGTTCGGCCGGCGGATCGCGACGTTGCCGGGCTATAATTTCTCGCCAGCGCTCAAAAAGCTGGACATCGTGTGGACGCCGGAGACAGTCTCGAAGTTGTTCGAGCTTGGCCCTGCGGTCTATACGCCAGGCACCAAAATGCCCCAGCAGACAATCGGCTCCGCGCAGGATCGCGCGGCGCTGGTGCGTTTTCTCGATCGGGCCACACGATAGAGCTCAGCCCGCGTCAATGCTCGCTGTCCTGCGCGCGTTTGTTTGCTTCGCGCTCTCGTAGGTAATCGTCCGTCGTGCGGAGAGCGGGCCGGGGCGGCGCGCCGTGGGGATCGAAATCGTCATCGGCGACGACCGCCACCCGGCAATCCTCGCACATTTTTAGCGCTTCGAGCCTCTTGGAACCTTGCGGATACATCCAATGCTGACCGGCCAATTTTCCAATCACGCGCTCGATCGTGCTTTTCACTCCAAAGGGCTTGCCGCAGCGAATGCAATGGAACGGCTCCTCCTCTTTCAGCACGCGGGACATGGCGGTGGCTGAGTTAAAGTCGAGCTGCGGCTTGAGCGTAATCACCTTCTCCGGACAGGTCGCCTTGCACAGCCCGCATTGCACGCAGGCATCTTCGGTGAAACGCAGGAGCGGGCGCTCCGGGTCGTCACCCAGCGCGCCGGTCGGACAGGCAGCGACGCATGCAAGACACAGTGTGCAGCCCGCAACGTTGATCTCGACCGTGCCGAATGGCGCGCCGGGAGGTAAGGCGACGACATCGATCGGGTTGGGTGCTGCGCCATGCAATGCGCGCAGAACAGACCGCATCACCTCGCGCTTTCCGCCGATAGGCAGGAAAGTTGCCGGCCGTGGCGTTACCGCGCGCAGCTCGGTTGTAGCCAATGCCGAAGCAAGCGCATCGGGATCATCAGTCTCGATCAGCGCCGGAGCACTGAAACCGAGGGCGTCAAGGATTGGCGTCGTGAGGCCGATAGTTTGACGCAGGCCGGCAAGGTCATGCCGTGGTTTGCCCCGCACCAGCAGGCGGACCGCCGCCGCGCCGTAAGCAAACGCGGCGGCGAGCGCCTCAAGCCCGATCTGCGTCACCGCATTGACGGCGAGTGGCAGCACATTTGCCGGCAACCCAGTGCCGTAACGGGCCAACGCGTCGATCAATTCGGTGCCGTGCTCGCTATCGTGGAATAGCACGATCGGATCGTTGCCGCCGCACTCTCGAAATACCGTCAACAGCGCGCGCAGCCGGCGCATGAGCGCATCGGCGGGCGGCAGCGCGTAAGCGGCGGCGCCGGTCGGGCAGGCGGCGGCGCACTCGCCGCATCCGGCGCAGATGGTGGCATCGATCGCAACATGATCGCCGTCGGGCGCGATGGCGCCGGTTGGACACAGATCGAGGCAGCGACGGCAGCCGACAATACGCGAGCGCGAATGCGCGCACAGATTTTCGCTAAACACGATATAGCGCGGCTTGTCGAACGTGCCGACCAAATCGCGCGCCTTGAGCACCGCGCGCAGCACTGCCGCCGGATCGCCCGGATCGGCACGGACATAGCCTTCGCGCAGATCGGGCAAGGCAAACAGCGGCGGATTGCCGGAAATATCGAGCACAATATCGCAGTGCGACTTGGCGCCGTCGCGCGCCGGTGCGAATGTCAGCGCCTCGCGCGCGGACGGCGTTGCCAGCGCGAAATCGTCGACCACGATGTCGAACGCCCCCAAACGCCCCGTGCCGGAGCGGATGGTGCCTTTCGCCACGGGAAAATCGCGCACGCGCGGCGGCGGTACGTCGCCCGGCCTGCTCAGCAATACCGTGACGTCGAGATGCTCCTTCAAGAGGTTGCCGGCTTCAATCGCTCTTTCGTCGCGACCGTACACCAATGCTACGCCCTCGCTTGTCACGCTGACGAACGCAACATCGGGCTGCGGTTCGGCGGCGGCCGCGATCAGCGCGGCCATTTTTGGTCCCGCCGCGCCCGCCTGCTCAGACCAACCGGCGGTTTCGCGCACATTGACGAACGTGAGATCGCTGTTCGCGCCGGCAGTCTCGCCGAACAGCGGAGCTTCCTGCGCGCAGCCGACGATCAGAGGCTCGTTTCGCGCCGCCGCGGCACGGAAGCGCTCCAGCTCAGCCCGGCAAAGCTGCGTGGCGGTCTTGACCTCGGCCCCGCGACAACCGCGCCGCACCGTCTCGGCGTCGAGCGGCATCGTATCGTCGCACGAGCACAAAAAAATGTTTTTGGGACGCTCTGCTGTCATGAGATATTCGAACGCGGGTAAGACCAGCGCCCGCGAACCACGTATAGTATAGTCATGATAGCATAATCATGCCAAAGGAAGCGTCCGCTCAAGGAAGCGTCCGCTCTGCGAATGCCGCTCGATAGCAAAACTCGCGTGCGCGCCGGGTCGAGTTCCACGCTCGATCTGCCCCCGCCGTTTCGCGCCATCGCGCTGCGCGAAATGGGCGATGCCTTTGCTCATGCCACGGCGGTGGCCGCCAGTGAAGGGGCCGGAACTCTGGTCCATGTCGGCCGCTTCGATCTGGCCGAATTTGCAGTCGTGTTGGAGCCGGACGAGCCGCTCCGCGCCGCGCGGCGCACCATCTATGCCGGCATGGCGGCACTCGCCGACACGCTCGCCGCGTTCGCTCCGCCTGAGAAACCGATCGCCATTCATTGGCCCGATGCGATCGTCGTTGACGGAGGACTGGTCGGTGGCGGACGCCTCGGCTGGCCGTCCGATGCCGACGACGATGCGACGCCGCCATGGCTTGTTTTTGCCGCCATGATCCGCACGGTCGCGATCGGCGAACACGAACCGGGGGTGCGTCCACTCGCGACGGCGCTCGCCGAGGAAGGCTTTGTCGATCTTAATTCCGGCCGAATGATTGAAAGCTTTGCCCGGCATCTGATGGTTGCGATCGATGCCTGGCAGCAGGACCGCTTTGCCGAAGTGGCGAAAAGCTATTTGTCGCGAATTCCGCCGGAGCAGCGCGCACGCCAGCATATCGACGACAATGGCGACCTCCTGCTCCACCGCGCCGGCGGCGCGGTCGAACGCTGCGCGCTGTTGCCTACACTGGGAGCGCCATCGTGGCTCGATCCCGCCACGGGAGCACCGCGCCGGTGAGCGAGCTATGAATGACTTTTGGCTGTCCTGCGGCTATCATCTGCTCGACCGAACCGCCGAGGGTCGGCTGATGCTGACGGATGAGTTTCTCAAAGTCTATCTGGCCCGCCCGGAGCTGGTGCCGCCGCAGGAGGCTTGCGCCGCCGAGCGCGCGCTTTTTGCTGCGCTGCTCGAGCGGCCCCGGCGCTCGGTGAGCGAGGAGGAGATTGCCGCCATTGCGGACGCGGACGCGCGCGAGAACTGGCGGCACATGATCGACTTCCGCGATGATCTCGTGCGGCACGACACGATCGAAGGGGCGTATTTGGCGCTAATTCGCGAGCCCAAGCGCATACCGCCTCTGTTTCTCGATCAGCTTGTCCATCTCATTCTCCGCAACGCGCTCGACGCCTCCGACGACGCCTATCTGCTGCGGGCTGCCGAAATGCTATTTCGCCCGCAGCGGTTGACCTTGCACGAGGGCTCGTTGGTCGCCGCCGACGACGAACAATTCGGCGATGCGGTCAATTCGCCGCTGGTCGCCATGCTCGGCCTTCCGCCCGGCGGCGCTATCGAAGTGCTTAATGACGAAAATGCCGCGACCTACTGGGAGCGCAGCGACCGCTTCGACTTGGCGCTCGATCTAAGCCCCGGACGGCGCGGCCTTGCAGCGCTCGCCGCAGTCCTGGCGCGCTGGCTGAAGCATTTGCTCGGGCTTGACGCGGCGATCGAGCCGTTCGCCGAGCCGGGCGAATTGACGTTGTCCTGGTACGTCGGGCTTGACGCCGAGGCGACGCGCCTGGGCGATGCGCTCTGGCGCGGCGGTGCCTTGGATGACGACGAGCCGTCCGGCATTATCGTGCTATATAGTCTCACGTTTGCCGATCCGAGCATCGTGATCGAGCGGCTTGCGGGGGAGCCGATTTATCTTATCCTCGCCATGACGGCGGACAGACGGTTGCGCATGAAGCCGCAAAATCTCTTGACTGGGCTGCCGATCCGCAAGCTTGCGACCGTGCCATGAGCAGCGTCGAACCGCTTGCGCGCATTCCCGTCGGCGTGGTTATCGAACGGCGGCGGGCGAAGAGCGCGTGGACCGATTTCGTTTGGCGACCAAGCGCCGTTCTGGCCGGTGTGCCCGACACCATGCCGTGGACATTGCTGGGCAGCAATGCCGAGCGTACCACGTTTTATGCCGGACCAGCCGAGCTTGAATTGCACCGCTCCGAATCCGGCAATTACCGCGACAATCTCGCAACCGACGCGCCGGTGTTGTGGGCGGTGCTGCGGCCGACCGGAGCAGAGCCGCCGTTTACCGTTGTCACCGTCACCGCCGATCCGGCCGAAGGCGAGGCTTTGACGGCGGTTGGCGACGATCTCGTGGAAGCGCTGCCGATGCCGGCGCCGATTCGCAGCGCCGTAGCGACGTTTGTCGCAGAGCGGGACGTCGAGGAGGTCAGGTTTTCCAAGCGCAAGCGAGATCGCGGCGATCCCGAAGCGTTGGCGCGCCGCATACCGATAAAGAGAAATACATGAGTGTGCCTGAGAAATCGCTGCAGGATTTTCTGCAACGCTGGTCGCGCCGCAAGCTTGGCTTGGAAGAGCGCCCAGGCGAGAGGCCGCAAGCGCGGGCGGAGCAGACGAAATCGGCAGACTCAAGAGAGTCCAACGCACCGAATCCGCCGAGCGATGAGTCCGGTGCGTCCGGCGATAGCGCTGCCGAGCCGTTCGATCTGGCGCGCCTGCCCCCGATCGAATCGATCAATGCGTCGACCGACATCCGGGCGTTTCTTGCTCGGGGCGTCCCGACCGAACTCACACATGCGGCGCTTCGTCGCGCCTGGCTGAGCGATCCCGCGATTCGCGATTTTGTGGGGATCGCAGAGAACCAATGGGATTTCACAAAGCCCGACACGGTGCCCGGCTTTGGTTCGCTTGAGCTTACTGCGCAGCTCCGTCGTATGGTGGGAGAGCTGGTCGGTCGACTGGACACCCCCAGCGATGCACAGGCATCCGGCGCAAACCCCGCCCCCCGAGGCCTTGCGGCTTTAGCGAAAACGCCGGCTTCCGACTCGGTCGCGACCGCCGCCCCGGAACGCGCGACCGCGGGTTCGGTCGCGGCATTCCCAAAGGCTCCGCGCCAACCCGGCGGCCGTGATGTTGCAACGCAAAATTCCGAGCGCGAGGAACCCCCTCCTGCCAAGTCGAAGCATGGCGGGGCCATGCCACGATGAGAAGCGCTGAAGAACGCTGACGCTCATAGCCCAAGGCTATTGACCTGTCCGGTTGGCCAAGCCTAGTGTTCCGGATTGGGGCGTCTTCATAAGAATAATAAAAAGATGCGCGATAAGGGTCTCACCGAAGCCATCCGCGCCGCTGGCGGCGTTGGCGCGCTTGCCCGCAAGATTGGTATTGCCCAGCCCTCGGTCTCAAACTGGAACCGCGTTCCAGCTGATCGCGTGATCGCAGTTGAAGCGACAACGGGCGTGCCGCGAATGGTGCTGCGCCCGGATCTCTACGGCCCGCAGTCAGGCGCCGCCTTGAGCCAAGATGAGATTGAGGACGTTGAGATCGCCCGCGCCCGCCAATACGGCCTGCTGGCGGTCCTCCTGGCGCGCGCTCCGGATGCCGACCTTCTTGCCCGATTGGCGACGTTGCGCGGCGATGCTTCGCCGCTGGGTCTCGCGCATGCCGCTCTGGCCGCGGCCGCGGCCGGCACCAGCGCCGAGCGGGTTGAGCGCGAATTTTTCGATCTGTTTATCGGTATCGGCCGCGGCGAGCTTTTGCCGTATGCTTCCTACTATCTCACCGGATTTCTGCATCAACGGCCGTTGGCACGAATACGAGCCGACCTGGAAAAGCTCGGCTTGGAGCGGGCGAATGGCCAAGCCGAACCGGAAGATAACGCCGCGCTGTTGTGCGACGTCATGGCTGGTTTTGCCGAGCGGCGGTTTCGTGCAGAGCCCGGCGCCGATCTCGAATTCTTCGAAAAGCATCTGGCGCCCTGGATCGGCCGTTTCTTTGTCGATCTCGAGCAGGCGCGCGCGGCGGCTTTCTACCGGCAGGTGGGAACGCTTGGCCGCGTATTTGTCGCTATCGAGAGCGAGGCGTTTACGCTTGCCGCCTGAATGCGGCGAGCGGATGGAGAGCGCAATGAAGACACAAGCGCAGAAGCAGAAGAGCAGGGGCAAGGGCGATTTGGTGGGCCGCCGCGATGTGCTGCGCGCGCTTGGCGCCGGCGCAGGGGCCGCGGCGGTGACCGCCTCCTCCGCGCTGGTCGAGCCGGCGGCGGCGCAAGGTGAAAGCGGCGCCGAGAAACGCAAGGCTCGCTATCAGCCTAATTCCGCGGACGTACAGAACTACTATCGCGTCAATCGCTATCCGAAATAGGGGAGGCGGCCGTGCTGATCAGAAGAACCGAGCGCCAGGCGCGCCGCGCCGCTTTTGCGGCTGATGCATCCAGCGAACGCGGCCTGGACCGCCGCAGCTTTTTGCGTCGATCCGGTCTTGCCGGCGCGGCAGGCCTTGGCGCGTTCTCGCTAGGCGCCGTGCGCAAGGCGGAGGCCGGCCCGCCGCCGCCTGCAGGGGCGCAGGTCGCGATCCGCAAAAACGTCTGCACACATTGTTCGGTGGGCTGCACCGTAACGGCTGAAGTCGCAAACGGCGTGTGGATCGGTCAGGAGCCGAGCTGGGACAGCCCGATCAACCGCGGCTCGCACTGCGCCAAGGGCGCCTCGGTGCGCGAACTCGTTAGCGGCGAGCGCCGGCTGAAATATCCGCTGAAGATGGCCGACGGGCAGTGGACCCGCATCAGTTGGGAACAGGCCATCGACGAGATCGGCGACCAAATACTGGCGATTCGCGCCAAGTCCGGCGGCGATTCTGTCTATTGGCTTGGTTCGGCCAAGATGACCAACGAAGGCTCCTACCTGTTCCGTAAGCTCGGAGCGTTCTGGGGCACCAACAATACCGACCACCAGGCGCGCATCTGCCATTCAACGACCGTTACCGGCGTGGCCAACACCTGGGGCTACGGCGCGATGACCAACAGCTACACCGATATCCGCAACGCCAAAACCCAGGTCATCATGGGCGGCAATCCGGCGGAAGCGCACCCGGTGTCCTTGCAACATCTGCTCGAGGGCGCCGAGCTTCAAAAGGCGAACGTCATCGTCATTGATCCGCGCATGACCCGCACCGCCGCGCATGCGACCGAATATGTGCGGCTGCGCCCCGGTACCGATATCCCGGTGCTCTACGGCATGATGTGGCACATCCTCAAGAACGGCTGGGAGGACAAGGAATTCATCCAGCAAAGAGTGTACGGCTTCGAGGACGCGCGCAAAGAGATGGAAAAGTGGAACCCGGAGGAGGTTGAGCGGGTCTCCGGCGTGCCCGGCGAACAATTGGCCCGCGTCGCCAAAATGTTTGCCACCGAGAAGCCGTCAACTTTGATCTGGTGCATGGGACAGACCCAGCACACCGTCGGCACCGCCAACGTACGGGCGAGCTGCATACTACTGCTGCTCACCGGCAATGTCGGCGCGCCCGGGACCGGCGCCAACATTTTCCGCGGCCATGACAACGTTCAAGGGGCGACCGATGTCGGCCTCGATATCGTGACGCTGCCGTTTTACTACGGCCTCACCGAGGCCGCATGGCATCATTGGTCTCGTGTCTGGGAGGTTGACTACGATTTCCTGCTCAACCGATTCGTCGACAAGAAAATCATGGAAACTTCAGGCATACCGCTGACGCGGTGGTTCGATGCGGTTTTGCTGCCGAAGGATCAGGTCGCCCAGAAAGACAACGTGCGGGCGATGTTCGTGCAAGGTCATGCCAGCAACAGCATCACTCGCATTCCTGAATCCATGAAAGCCTTGGGCAAGCTCGACTTGCTGGTCGTCGCCGATCCGCATCCCACGACATGGGCCTCGCTGTCAGTTGAGGCCGGACGCAAGAACGGCACTTACCTGTTGCCCGTGGCCACGCAGTTCGAGTGCAAGGGTTCTCGCGTGGCGTCCAACCGTGCGTTCCAATGGGGTGAACAGATCGTCAAGCCGATTTTCGAGTGCAAGGACGATCTGGAGGTCATGTACCTCATCGCGAAAAAACTCGGCTTTGCCGATCAGATGTTCAAGAACATCAAGGTCGACAACAACCTACCCGAAGCCGAGGACATCCTGCGCGAGATGAACCGCGGTAGCTGGTCGACCGGGTACTGCGGCCAATCGCCGGAGCGGCTGAAGTCGCACATGGCGCATCAAGCCGACTTCGATATGCTGACGCAACGGGCGACCACCGGTCCAAACAAGGGCGACTATTACGGCTTGCCGTGGCCGTGCTGGGGCTCGCCGGAGGTCAAGCATCCCGGCACGCCGCTGCTCTACAACACCAATCTCGCAGTCATGGACGGCGGCGGCTGCTTCCGCGCACGATTCGGCCTCGAGCGCAACGGCGTCAATATGCTTGCCGAGGGTTCCTACTCGAAGGATTCGGAAATCAAGGACGGCTATCCCGAATTTACGTACGCGGTGCTTAAGAAACTCGGCTGGGACGTCGACTTGACCCCCGATGAGCTCGCCACGATCCAGAAGATCGGGGGCGCAAATGCCGACAAAGTGTCCTGGTCGACCGACCTGTCGGGCGGCATCCAGCGCGTGGCTCTTAAGCACGCCTGTGTGCCTTATGGCAACGGCAAGGCGCGCATGAACGCCTGGAACCTGCCGGATCCAATTCCCGTACATCGGGAGCCGATCTACAGTCCCCGCATCGAGCTGATCGCTAAGTACCCGACGCTGCCGGACGCCAAGCAGTTCCGGCTCCCGAACATCGGGTTCTCAGTGCAAAAAGCCGCTGTCGACAAGGGCATCGCCAAGCAATTCCCGCTGATATTCAGCTCGGGTCGTCTGGTCGAATACGAAGGCGGCGGCGAGGAAACCCGTTCCAACAAGTGGCTCGCCGAACTGCAGCAGGACATGTTCGTCGAAATCAACCCGGCGGACGCGTCCGCTCGAGGCATCAAAGACGGCGGCTGGGTCTGGGTGACGGGCGCTGAGAACGGCTCTAAAGCCAAGGTCAAGGCGCTTGTCACCGAGCGCGTCGGCAAGGGCGTCGTCTGGATGCCATTCCACTTCGGCGGCTGGTACGAGGGCAAGGACCTGCGCGCCAATTATCCGGCCGGGGCCGATCCGATCGTGCTCGGCGAAAGCGCAAACACGATCACGACCTATGGCTACGATCCGGCTACTGGCATGCAGGAGCCGAAGGTCACGCTCTGCCAAGTGCAGGCGGCATAGGAGGGAGGTTGCCATGGCGCGAATGAAATTCCTCTGTGATGCCGACCGCTGCATCGAATGCAATGCCTGCGTCACCGCCTGCAAGAACGAGAATGAGGTGCCGTGGGGCATCAACCGCCGCCGCGTCGTCACGCTTAACGATGGCAAACCGGGTGAACGGTCGGTGTCGATGGCGTGCATGCACTGCACCGACGCGCCCTGCGCGGCTGTCTGCCCGGTGAATTGCTTCTATACGACGGCTGACGCGGTCGTTCTTCACGATAAGGACCTGTGCATCGGCTGTGGCTACTGCTTCTACGCCTGCCCGTTCGGCGCACCGCAATATCCGCGGGTCGGGAATTTCGGTTCTCGCGGCAAGATGGACAAATGCACCTATTGCACCGGTGGCCCGGAGCCGGACGGTTCGGTAGCGCAGTACGAGAAATACGGCGCCGATCGCTTGGTCCAAGGCAAGCTGCCGCTGTGTGCCGAAATGTGCTCGACCAAATCGTTGCTTGCCGGGGACGGCGACATCATTGCGCAAATCTACAAAGACCGCGTGGCCAAACGTGGCTACGGCTCCGGTGCTTGGGGCTGGCAGACCGCCTATCGCGAGACCGTCGCGACCTGAGACCGGAAGTTCAGAAGGCGGTGCGCGACGCTTGGTCGCGTCACGCAAAGCATAAGGGGAGAACGTCTATGGCGATGGTCTGCGCGCGTGTCCGGCTCGTCATTGCCGCGATTGCACTCCTTATTCTCGCTGCCGCCGCGGCGCCGGTCGCCGCGCAGCAGCCCGGTTCGGTTGATCCCAACGCCGATGCGGTCAAGGAGCAGCAATTGCTGCAGCAGTTCAAACGCATCCAGGGCCTGGGCTCCATCCCCGACACCAAGTCGTATGTGATCGAACAGCCGCAGGGCCGCGCGTGGCGGCAATACCATGAAGGAACTTTGCCGGTGATCGGCACTGTCGCCATGCTCGGCATGATCGTGCTGCTCGCGATCTTCTTCATGGTGCGCGGCATGGTGCGGATTCGGTCCGGCCGATCCGGCGTCAGCATCGTGCGGTTCAACGCCTTCGAGCGTTTCGTGCACTGGATGACGGCGACCTGCTTCGTCCTCATGGCGCTCACCGGGTTGAACATCACCTTCGGCAAGGTGGCACTGTTGCCGCTAATCGGGCCGAGCGCATTCTCCGCCTGGTCGCTCACGGCCAAGTACATCCACAACTTCCTGAGCTTCCCATTCACGCTCGGCGTCATTCTTATCTTCTTCATGTGGATCGGCGGCAATCTTCCGGACCGGACCGATCTCAACTGGCTGTTGCGGGGCGGCGGCATCATCGGCGGCCGCGAGCCGCCGGCCTATCGCTTCAATGCCGGCCAGAAGATTATTTACTGGATCGTTGTGTTTGCCGGCACGGCGGTGGCGGTGACCGGATATCTGTTAATATTTCCGTTCTACGGCACGACCATCGCCGGCATGCAGCTTGCGCAGATGATCCACGGCACCGTCGCCGTGCTGTTCGTCGCCGTGATGATCGCGCATGCATATATCGGCACAATCGGCATGGAAGGCGCGTTCGAGGCCATGGGCGCGGGCGCGGTCGACCTCAACTGGGCCAAGGAACACCACAGCCTGTGGCTCGAGGAGGAGCAGGCCCGCACCGGCCCAGGCGAGATGCAGCGGCAACCGTCCGCAACGCCGGCCGAGTGAGCGGGACAGCCCAAAACGCAAGGCGGTAGCTTACCGGGAGGGGATTCATGCGTGCATTTTTGCTGGCCTGCTTGGCCATTATCGTCATCGGTATCGGCGGTTACTTTTTGCTCGATTCGATGCAGCAACCGACCGGCGTCGCCTACACGACCGACGGCGCACGGATCGCGACGAACTGGTCTTGGCGTGAACCGACAATGAGAACGGCACACGGCGACGAATGCGATGCGCGCAAATCGTGGCAGTGGATTTTCGTCGACTTCGGCGACCCTGCGGGCGAGGCGGCAGTGTGCACAATATCGCAATAGGACGGCAACCCTTGACTGAAGAGCGGCTGCGGGCGGCTCTTATTGAGCTTGGTCGCGACTTGTCGGGAGCTAGAAGTAAGCCACGGGCTGTGCGCAACCAAATCTCCGCCTAATCAACTGGGGATGGAGTCCCCCCCAGTGCCGCCGCGATGGCTAATGACTCCTACTTGGCGCCGGGGCGTCGGTAGGGCCGTATACCCTCCCTCGCCGCGCCGTGGGACGGTACATGGCCAGGCTGCCGGATTCATTGGCAATTGCACTGTCGGCGGTCGGCTCCTGTTGGGTCTTGGCGGTCATTGCGTATATCGTTGGCGACGCCGAATGGATCCTTCCGCTTGTGGTGCTTGGCATCCTCACCGGAATAGCAGAATGGGTTCTCAGGCAAAAACAAAAGTAGCTATAAGGTCCTATCTGCAAAGCTCTGCCACACGTACCGCAGAGCACTCATCCAATGATGCCAATCCGCCCCCCCTCGGTTAGCGGCTGAACGAGTAATCATATCAAAAAGGTAGGTCATGTCCCGGAGCGGGGCGTAACAGGCGGAGCAAGCCGCGAGCGAGCGTGTCCTCGATAGCGCCGTAGCGAGTGAGCGGCTTGCGGTCGGCCCTCGATGATTCGTCGGTAAGGTCGGGTTGCAACACACAACTTGTTTCGAGGAACCACCGATGACCGGCAGATCATGAACCTTCGCACGCTTTTGGAAAGGAGTTTGGACGCCGATCTTTTGCGCGAGATGATCGGCTTTACTGCGCAGAGGCTGATGGAGCTGGAGGTCGAGGGACTGACGGGCGCCGCTCACGGTGAGCGCAGTGCGGATCGGATCAATCAGCGCAACGGCTATCGCGACCGCGCATAGGAGACCAACGGTGCGATTGTTTCCAGGCTCATGTAGCGACCGCGCTGCACCGCCCATTCGTTGTTCCGTTCGAGCAGCAACTGTGGCAATGTCGGCAGCGACCGTTCCGAACGAAAGCCGTCCGGGATGCCTTCGAGCTGATCGGCGAGCGATTGTTGTTCGCCGGGTTTCATCGGCACAATCTTGCGTGCGTTATGTTGAAATGCGGTCAGTTCATCAAGTATGTGGTGCGACATTGGTCCTCTCCCTATCGCTCTATCGGGCATGCGGCCGCGAGCGTGGCGATCGCTCGGTCGGCCGACGCCGCGGGAAATGCCCAGGCCATGGCGGTGCCGTCGAACGACACGGCTACGGCGCGGCGCGCGGCCGCGAGCGCGTGCACCGCGGCGACGTCAAGCGGCGCGCTGTCGAATTCGACGCCCAATGGGTCTGTGTCGGCGGCGGCCGAGGTCACCAACGTTGCTGTGCCATCGATGACCAAGCGCATGGTGCCGGACCAATGCGGCCGCGGATGGAGCACGTCGATCAGCGCCAGGTGGTAACGTCCCACCGTACAGATGAGCGCCAGCGAGGCCGTTGACTGGTCGCGCGGGTCAAGGTCGGTGCGGACGAAGTAGCTCCGGCTCGCCCTGCAGCCGGATCGGTGAGCCGAACCGCCAGTCGCCGATCGGCGCGCCCCCGAAGGCCAGGGCCGGCGCGGCGATCGCCGCGATCGCGGCGACGGCATAAAAGACTCGAGGAGTCATGGCGGCGAGCTCCTGCTCCTGGGTGATTTCAGTGTAGGGGATAATGTAGGGGCTTTCCGTCGTCTAGCGGCTCCGTGTGCGCCCTTTGATCCCCTTAAGTTCCGACGCGAGAACGCTACCGAAAACTGGAAATTGCTGTGTTATCAGATCGCTTTAAGTGGCTCCCCGGGCCGGATTCGAACCAGCGACCAACCGGTTAACAGGCGCCGTTGCCGCCGAAACCGGACGTTACGACCGGATGCACCGTGTCGCGCGAATCACATAATTTTCTTGCAAATCGCACTTCATAGCGTATCATGGCGTATGATTTGGCAACATCGAAGCTGGCCTCTGATGTTGCCACGCCGTTGCCAAGGGAGGCGAACATGCGAGCACTCACCGACGCGAAGGTCCGATCGCTTAAGCCCGCGCCGGGCGGCAAGCCGTACGATGTGAAAGATACGCAGGTGCCCGGGCTTCGCGTGCGCGTGATGGGGAGCGGGCTCCGCACCTTCGTGCTGCTCAGTCGGTTCCCAGGCGGAACGCATCCGACGCGGCGCGCGCTAGGCGCGTATGATGACCTGACGCTCGAGGCGGCGCGCGACAAGGCTAGGGCCTGGCGCAAGCTGATCCGGACCGGCATCGATCCGCAGGTTCAAGAAGAGCGCGATCGGCAAGAGGCAATCCGCCAACAGCGCATCACGTTCGCCGCGGTCGCGGAAGATTTCATCAAAGAGAAGCTGCCGGCCGAGCGCAAAGGCAAGGAAGTCGAGCGCGACATACGGCGCGACCTGATACCGGTGCTTGGCTCGCTCCCGATCACTGAAATCAGCGACCTGCACATCGCGACGATCATTCGTTCAAAGAAACAAGAGGCGCCGGCGCAGGCTCGCAACCTGCTCGGCATAGCAAAGCGGCTCTTTGGTTGGGCCAAAGAGCAGCGCGTCTACGGTCTGACGTCGAACCCCTGCGGCGAGCTACGCGCGAAAACGCTGATCGGCAGGAAGCGTCGCCGCGAACGCATCCTGTCGGACGACGAGCTATTTGCACTGTGGCGCGCAACGGCGCGCATCGGATATCCGGCCGGTCCGGTCTATCGGGTGTTGCTGCTGGCGGCGCTCAGATTGAATGAAGCTGCGGACGCCGCGTGCGCCGAGTTCAACAAGTCCGATCGTCTGTGGATCATCCCCGCCGAGCGAATGAAGGGGCGCGACGGCGAAGCCCGCCCTCACGCGGTGCCCTTGTCGAGTGATCTGCTCGCGGTTTTCGATGGCCTGCCGCGGTTCAAAAAAGGCGACCATCTGTTTTCGACAAACTGGGGCGTCAATCCGTCCTGGATCGGCGACAAGATCAAAAAACGCATCGACGCGCGCATGCTGCGCACGCTCCGCGCGCTCGCGCGAGCGCGCGGCGAAGATCCAAAGAAAGTGCGGCTCGATCCCTGGGTCAATCACGACATTCGCCGCACGGTCCGCAGCCATCTGTCTCGTTTGAAGGTTTCGGAGGAAGCGCGCGAGGCGGTGCTTGCGCACGCGCGGCCGGGCATCAAAGGGACGTATGACCTGTACGACTATTTGGATGAGAAGCGCGAGGCGCTTGAGCTCTGGGCCGGGCGGCTGCGGAGCATCGTCGAGCCGCCGGCGACGACTGCGAACGTGATCAGTCTTGCCGCGCGAGCTTGATCATGCCGCGCGGCCGTGCACGTCGGACCGCGAAGTTACGCGTCCCCCGCGCATCAAAGCCGCCACAGATGGTCATCGCTTGGTGGTACGAGGGCGAGGAGGAGGAAATTGATCTTCGAGTACTCGCCGGGCGCGTTGAGATTGGTGCGGAGCTAGAAGAGCATGAACGGGATTTTCTTGCTGACTTTTTGAGGCGCGGCGGCCGGCTCGCATCGGCCCGCGAGCGCGCAAAATTTCGAGGCCAATTGGTCGCGCAGCATGTCGCGATTTTAGAAGCGTTCGGGCACCAGACTAAATATGCGATCTCTAAAGCCATGGAACTGTTCGGGGTCTCAAGGAGTCAGGCGTTTGAGATGGTCCGCAAGAATCGATTCGAGCTTGACGGATTGAAGGCGGCTATTGCTGAAGCGCTGGCACAGGCGAGCAAATCGGAAGTCGCGGCGCCTGATCTTCAACCGAGTCTGAACGCGGCGGAATCCGGTGGCTAACGAAATGCCGGATCAAATTTCGTTTCCGTCTACAAGATACGCGGCGGTATCTCTTGCTGACGCGGTGATAACACCGTGAGTCGCGAGGTTTCCTAATGGTTGACAAGGTAAAGTTGGTTCGCGTGCTCTCGCGGGAGGAGCTTCGTACCGAGAAAGGCATTCGATTCTCCCGCGTCCACCTTCACCGGCTCGTCAAGGCGAAGAAATTCCCGACGCCGGTCAAGCTCGGCGAAAATACCAATGGCTGGGTCGAGTCGGAGGTCGACGATTGGCTGAAGGCCCGAATTATCGAGCGCGACAAGCGAGCGGTTGCGTGACGATAGCGGTAATCATGAATGAGGCTCAAACAAGTGGCGAGCCTGACCGCGGCACCACCCGCGGTCAAGCTCGGGAATGCTGTTCGCACCGGGCTGGCGAACAGGTCCAACGCTAGACCTTCCACTCTCTGCCGACAAGCGTTTTCAGATCGCCGTCGCGCGCCCAGGGAAGGGGCGTGAGCGATGGGCGAGCAGCTCCGCTTTGGCTATGACCGCGCAGGGGTTTTTAGAGGCCAGGGCGCCGCGGCGCGGTTTGTGCGCTGCCCTGCATGCGGCCACGAAGGCGTCATCCTCCGATCGGTGCCGCTCGGCGCCAGGCTGAAGTGCAGCGCATGCGGGACGGCGCTGGCCGTGCGCCAAGCCGTCGGGCCGCGGCCGGCGCGGTTTCATCAGGCATCGCCGCAGCGATCGGCGCGCGACACCGCCCGCGAAATCTTCCAGCGATACGGCTCGCCGGCGCTTGATGATCGGCTCGACGATTTGTGGCCGCTGAGGTCATGAAAAAATGGCCCCGCCAGCCAGCAAAAAGAGACCGCCAAACCTCCGCCTTGGGGAGGTTTGGCGGCTATACCGGGATCGCAACCCCGATCTGTCGTATTTCGCGGCGAGACAAATGGTCGAAGCCGAGATCGGCGACCCCAATCGCCTGACTGACGTTGAGCTCGGCGAGCGTGTCCAGCTCACCCTTGAAGAACGATACTGGCTGAAGATCAAGTCAATTCGATCCGTCAGATCTTCGGCTACCGGCCAGCGCATATCACGCGACGAGGAGCGTCGATTTTATGCCGAGCGCAAAAAGGAAAGGGACCGCGATCGGCAAAAGTTAAAGCGAGCGGAAAAGGCGAAGGCCCGCGCCGCACAGGCCGCATCGGTCGCCAGCGCGCTGGAGCTGGACGTCCGGGAGGAGATGATTTTCGCATCGCTGACACACACGTTCGCGTCGACGCCGAGCCTGCTCGAGGCTTTGAAGGGCGGCGCGTGTTGGCGAGGGCCAGACGGGCGGCCGCTGAGCAACGAGTCCTTCGCGCGCGTTTTCCGCCGCGCGCTCGACCATCTTGAGGACGCCGGCCTGATCGTTACCGAGCTTCGCAATGGCAGGCGGGGCGCAAAAGTACGGTGGGTCAAAAAAGCGGACAAGCGGACAAGAAGCGCGTCCAATCGCTGAAAAACTTCAGATTTAATCGGCAAAACAAATACGGACAATTTATCCGTCCGTGCATTGGCGATTTGGCGTCCGCGGATATGAATCTTATAGTGTGGGAGCGGACAGAGCGAGCGCCTCAAGCGCGAGCGCTCTACTGCACCAACCGCTACGCTCTCTCAATAATAAGCGGACGGGACGGTAACACGGCGCCCCCACCACCCTCCACCGCGTCACGAAAAAAAATCAGCTCGGTGCAGGCGACGCTCCGGGACGGCCTTAAGGGCCGCCCTACGCGCCGCCCGCCATAGATTTTCATTGCGAGGAATCAGCCGATTAGGGCTTTCAAATCGTGTCGGCGAGTCACCATTACGCGCGCCGGGCGAATCACCGAACGTGTCACGTCGAGTGAGCCGAACAACCTGCCTTCAACCGGTTGCTCTATGCTACGTAATGATACTTAAAGGCTGAATTTATTGGTCAAAATTTGCATCAGCGGAACTGTTCTGGCAACGATACGGCAACGAAAGCGCGTCATCCTGCGCCAATCGAGAGCGCTAGCGAATGTTGACCAGTACCGCTCAAGTCGTCGATGGGCCTGCCCGCGTTCGTGCCAGCATCACCAACGGAACGCGTCTCCTTGCCGGCGTCGACGGGCGGTCCGCGAGCGCACGCCGCTTTCGCGATTTGGTCGCCGCGCTGAAGGCCGAATACGCCGCCGATCACGAGCTGACGGCCGCGGAGCTTGGCGCCATCCGCCACGTCGCTGCCATGATGCTGCACGCGGAGCAGCTGCAGGCCGCGGTGGTGAAGGGCGAGAGTGTCGACAGCGACAAGCTGATCCGGCTCAGCGGCGAGGCGCGCAGGCTGCTCGCGACGCTGCGCAAGCGCGTCGCGGCGCCTGACAAGGCCCCGCCCTGGTCGCCGCTGCGCAGCCGGTTGGCCCAGGAAGCCGCCGCGGCGGCCGGTGAGGGCACCGAATGACCGCCGCCGAACCGTTCGCCGAGCTGTACGCGCGGTTGCGCACCGAATGCGCTGACCTGCTGGGTTTCGACCTGGCCGCGCTGAGCCCGGCGCAAACCGTGAAGCTCGACCGCGTTGTGGCGCTGCGGCTGGAGCTGGACACGCTGCAATCAAAGCAGCTGGCGGCCCAGCCAATCGATTTGCCCAAGCTTCTGCAGGCCAGTGAAGCGCTGGAAAAGCTGCTGCCGGCCGGCGCGACCGACAATGCGGATGGCAACGGCATGGATTTGCGCCGGCTCAACGACGATGAGCTGGAAACGCTTCTGCGCCTTACCGCTAAGGCGAACGGCATCGAGATGGAGCAGGCTGCGGCGACTCCAGCGGCGGCGCCCGCGGTCGAAATGCCGGACAACGGCCGCGGCGACACTGCAGCCGCACTCGACCAAAAGCAGGCCGATCCGGCCGCAGCCGAGATTGCAAGGTTAACGGCCGTTATCGAAGACCAGCGCCGCGCGCTCGCATCGCAGGCGCAACAGATCGACGAACTGAACGCGGCGCGGCCGATCATCGCTCCGATGCCCGCCAGCGACCGCCAAGCTGGCGGCCATGCGCGCGCGGCCGATCCTGTGGCGGGGCCCAACCCCGGCAGCCGAACGTGCACCAGCGCCTACGCCAAGGGCGCCGGCAAGGCCTCCGGCGAATTATTTGAAACAACCCGACGAGCCATGGCTCAGGCATGTCGGCACTAATGGCGTGATCGTCGCCGGGCCGTGGGGACCGGTGTGAGCGAAAGGGCGACGGGCATGGACGAAACCAGCGGAGCAACGGCGATCGAGACAGCCGAACGCGTGCTCGCCGAGCTTGTCGCGAAACGGGACACCTTGGCCGGACGCATGGCCGAGCTTTCGGCCGAGCGCCAGCGGATCGCCTTCGTCGCACTCGCCGGCGGCGATGCCAAAGCGCGCAAGCATCTGGATCAGTTGAACACTGAAGGCGCCACGCTGGCCGGCGAAGCCGAGAGCATCGAAGCGGCGATCGCCGAAGCGATCGCGCGCGTCGCGGCCGCGCAAAACGCGGAAGCGCTGGCGGCGGACCGCGAGCAAGCCGCGGCGCTCCGCGCCGCTCTTGGCGATGTGGCCGACTGCGCTCGCAAAATCGATGGGGCCTTTGAAACCATCGTCGCCGAATCGCAGCGGTATGACGATCTGGTCGGCCTGATCGTCCACAAGCTTGGCGGCTCGCGAGTCCTTGGCGGGAATGCGCCCAACGTGGCGCGGATTTTTGCGCTGCGGGCGCTCGAGACCATGCTCGGAAAGACGCCTTGGCGAAGGGAATTCCGACCCGTGCCGCCCTTGGAGCGCCGGTCCTTTTCCGATCTGATCTGCGGTCGCGACCATGCAGGCAGTCGCACGCCCGGCTGGGCCGAGCGCATCGAGGCCGACGTGGCCGCTCGGCTCGGCGAAACCGGGAAAGCGGAGGCCGCCTGATGCCGCGCCGGGTCTTGAAGACGTTCTGGATCAACGAAATCAGCGCCGGCGCTTTGCCGGCGCAGGTGCTCCTCAAGAGCGCCGCACCAGCGGCGCGCATGCTGGTCGAAATGCACAAGCGCGAGGAGAACGAAATGACGGGGCAGGATTCGTTCGAAAAGTTCGTCAAGGACATGGGCTTCGTCCCGCTCGCCAAGGCGATCACGGACGCCGGCCGCTCCTACGGCTTGAGCGAAGCGGAATTCGTCGCGCTCGGCAACAAGCACTACGGCCGCGACGAGTTCACCAAGAAACTGCAGGCCATGGATGACGACGGCATTGCCATCCGCAAGGCCATTCAGCGGATCAAAGAAACGCAATTCGTCGAGAGCCTGCCTTACCGGCGCCCGGCATCGCTGGCGCCGACAGTCGCAGGCGGTCTGGGCGCGTTTAACGTCAACAACGACGATCGCGCGAAGGATTTGGACGAAGCGGTCAAAGCAGAAATGGCGGCCGCGCCGTGGCTCACTGTCGAGGCGGCCACGATGCGCGTCGAAGCGGCTCGGCGCGCCGCGCAAGCAATCGCCGACATGCATCGGCCGAGAACATGAGAGCCTCACCGCGCATGGACATCTGCGGTGAGGGGGCATCCTGGCGTCCTTTCCTTGAGGTCTAGCGCCAGGCGCGTCCAGTGAGCAGGTGATGCGAGCAAACAACAGCTCACAGCCGGCAACGTGCGGCTATCCTCCGCCGGGTGCCGGCAGCAAAAAAGGGGTTGGGGGAATGTTTGTTAGGGAAAAGCTTCTCGCGGGAGCCGCGGTGCTGACGGCGTTCGCCGCGCTGATGGCGCCGGCACACGCCGCGACGCGCTCGGCGGCTCCTCAATGCCATAACGGCCCGTTCGCGCTCGGCGAAGCGGCGATCGGTCAGTTGCGGGTCTGCAGCTTCCCGGCGTCCAGGCACCATCGCGGCACGAACACCGATCGGGGCGGCCACAAATGAAAACCTTCTCCACGCGGCTTATCGCGCTGCTGTTCGTCGGCTTGGCATTCCTCTGGACCAGCGCCGGCGCCTATGCGTCACTTTACGATCTTGTCCGCATGACGACGCCGACGACGGGCGCGACCAATGTCGTCGCGCTCGGCGTCGCGCTGCCCGGCTTCCTGTCGTTCTCGCAAGCCAATGTGCCGGACGGCTCGACCGTCTCGATCGCGATCGGCGATACGGGCGCATCGCCGGCGCAAAACTTGGCTGGATACGGCGTCTACTCGGCCGGCGCCCAGACCGTCACCATCACGCAGATCACCGCATCGACCAACGCCGGCGCGATGATCCCGCTGTCCGGATCGGCGCAGATCGCTATTTCACCGAACTCGCACGATCTTGAAACCGTTGATGCTGGCGGCGCAACGACAATCAGCAACGGGGTACCCGGCGAAATACTGATCGACAATGCAGGTCATGTCGGCGTGGCCGCTAGTGCGCCGAACATTGATGCCGGCGGCGCGACGACGATTAGCAATGGGACCAACGGCAACCTCTTGGAGGAAGTCGGCGGCCGTCTCGCCCCGAGCGGCATCGCAGCGTCCAACCTCGCCACGCTTGGCGCAAATATTTTTACCGGGACTCAGACGATCAATCCGCCGTCCGGTACGACCAACCAGGGCATTGCTATTAATCAAACCGGGCCGGCATCGAGTGTTCCCGTGAGAAGCCCTATCTACAATATGATTACCGTCAATGACCAAAGCGACGACACGACCAGCAGCGATATCATTGCGGGGCATTTCCTAGATTTTACAGAGGCGTCCACCACGCCCGCGGCGGTCGCTAACGTATGGGCTGATCGTGTCGACGTGAATGTTAATTCTGCAATTGAAATGGGCGATATGATTGCGTTGGTGCCGCGCTGCGTCATGAGCGCTGCAAACACCGGCTCCGGCGGCTGCTATGGCGCAAACCCGCAAGGTATTCTGTTGTCTGGCGGCTCGGCGTCAGAGGTTGCCGGGATGGAATGCGACAGCCGTATCGACAACGGCGCGTCGGCGCTTTGGCACTTTGGCTGTGGCGCTGTCATGACGGGATCGGAGAATGGCACGGCGCTAGACGGCGCTTACGAGATCGGCGCTGTTGAGACGGGTTGGAACGTCGGGCTTCTATTCAACTCGCTGCACGGGCACGCTGCTCTTTCAAGTAGCGGATGCGCCGTGTGTACGGACGGAAGTTCGGCGACCGTCGCTACCGGTATCGATCTTTCCACGTGGACAATCACTGGCGACTTCCTCAAGGGTCCCAACGGTTTTGCAATCACGGGAGCCGGGGGTGTGCAAATCCTCGGCAGCCCAGGTTTGTCGTGTACCGGAACGCCGAGTTCAAGCTTTACGACGGCCAACGGGATCGTAGTTCACTGTTAGGAGGACATGCGATGAAAATCGGAACGCTTGTTGTTTGTTTGATTGCTGCGACTTTGTCAACTACTGCATGGGCGCAACAGCTCGCGCCATCACAGCTCGCGCTCGCGCATATGGCCGCTGTAGCGGATGCCTATGAGGCACAAATGGAAAGGTTCAGTGCTGAAAACGTCGCGCTTCAGAAACAAATATCTGATTTGAAAAGCAAGTGCGGCGAGCCATGCAAAGAAGCCAAGCGGCCGGCGGCTCAGTCGGCGAAGTAGGTTTTCCGATGGCCGCATCCTAACTTCGGCAAATAGCAACCACTGCATCTTGGTAGGTCCAGCCATCATCATGAACCCATTTTCCGATCGATATCCAATGATCGAAATTGCGGACGCGATCGTCGCTTGGCATCGGCGCTTCGTTGATCTGCTGCCGCCGTACTGGCCCACGCTCGAACAGCTCGGCGCCGACATGCGGCGGCTGGAGGCAATCGCCGGCGTCAACAAGGTTGCGCTCGCGATCGGCATTTTGCCGATCGCGTCATTCGCCATGCCGCGCGTGCCGCAACTCCCGAATCTGTCTTTCCAACTGAAGGAATCACCATGAACGAGCCAACCCAAGTCACCACCGAAAAGGTGCTCGGGCCGGCGCCGGGCGAGCTGGGCTACGCGATGGCGCAGCCAGCGCCCGTCGTTACGGTCAAAGATCGCAAGGGCCGCGAGCTGAAAATTCGCCGACTGACCGCGCTCGATCGGCTGCGCCTGTTCGAAGCGCTCGGGCCGAAGCTCGCCGAAAACGTGATGTACGTCTCCTACGCGCTATCTGCCGCCTGCGTCGTGTCGATCGACGGCGTGGCGCAGGGCGTGCCGGCCTCGAAGCTACAGCTCGAAACGTTGATCCAGAGGCTCGATAACGACGGGCTCGAAGCGGCGACTGCCGCGCATCGGGAGCATTTCGAGAAGGGTGAGAGTGGCGACCCTTTGCCATAAGGAAGCTCGTCGCCGATCCGGTATTGCGCGAGTGCGTCGGCCTGGTCCGCAAGGGCTTCCCGCCCGAATGGGCCTTCAGTTTGTCGAACGACACCCGCGTCGCATTCCTGATCATCTGCGGCGAGATCGACGGCGGCGAGTTCGACTGGGGCTCGGGGAGGTGGAAAGAGCGCAAATGACGACGCTCACGCTCGACGAGTTCGCGAAGATGCTGCAGGCCTCCGCAAAGGCGGTGCGGCCGCGGCTTGATGCCGACCTTGCGAAGATCGGCGCGCTCACCGTTCCGCTCGCGGCGGAAATGATCGGCAACGAAATGTCCGACTGGCCGCCGCTCGCGCCGGCGACCGTCGCCGAGAAAGAGCGGCTCGGCTACACCGGGCAAGTCTCGGCAACAGATCCGCGGTTGCGCACCGGAGCGGATCGGGATTCGATCAGGGCCGAAGTTGCGGACCTGACGCTCGCCGTTGGCTCCGATCGCAAGATTTTCCGCTATCAGGAACTCGGCACTCAAACTACCCCGCCGCGGCCCGTGCTCGGTCCGGCGATGCTCGGCAGTCTTGAATTCGCGGCCGAGACGCTCGGCGAAACCGCCGTCGCGCTGCTCACGCCGGGGGCGAAGCTCAAATGATCTCCACGTTCGAAGTCGCGTCGGTTTTCAAGATCAAGGACGAGGCGACCGCGACCCTCACCCGGATGGCCGAGAAGGTCGCCGAATTCAATCTGATGGTCAAAGAGGCCCGCGAAAACCTCGCGGGCCTGAGCCGGCTGCGCCTGTCCGGATTAAATGCGCGACTCCAAGGCCTGACCGATCAGGCCGGCAAGCTGCGCGCCTCGTTCGGCAACACGTTTGCCACGATGGATGCGCAGGTCGGGACCGCGATCACCGAGGTGCACACGTTGGCGGCGGAATGGCAACGCGTTGCGGCCGCCGCGACGGCGGCGAGCCGCGCCACGCGCGCGATCGCCGCCGCTAATCCGCGACAGCGCGTCATGGGTCATGGCGGCGGTGGAGGCGGCGGCATTCACGTTTCATCACTGGGCCTGCCGTTCCCCGGCGGTCATGCCAACGTCCGCATCGGCAACAATGCCGCGATGGCGGGCGCCGGCATGCTGGCCTACGGCGCCTATCAGGAAGCGCAGTTCGAGGACGCTGCTTTTCGCGCGATGTATACGGCGGGCATCCCGGCCGACAAAGGCGAGCAAGCACGTCGCTTCAAAGAATTGCGCGACCTTGTTCAGCGCGAAGCGGCGAAGACCGGCATGCCGGTGCATGACGTAGAGGGCGCGTTGCTGGTCGGTATGCGGCAATTTGCTGGAATGCCGTGGGGCCAGCGTATCGCCGTGATGCCTCCGTTGATGGAGGCCGCGGCCGCCGAGGCTCGGCTCAAGGACAGCTCCACGGCGGAAGGCATGGAGGTGTTCACCGGCTTCGCGCATATGATGAAGCATTATTCCGTCGAGGACCTGAAACGCGACGCGCCGAAGATCGCGTATCTGAGCACGGTCGACCCCGAGCGGCTCAAATCGATGGAGCGCACGGCGAGTTACGCCGTGCCGATCCTGCAATCCGGATTGGAATTCGACCCGTTCGACACGCTCTTGCTGATGACCGCGATGCAGCGCGGCGGCGTGGCGAACACGAAGTCCGGGACGTGGATTCGCGAGCTTGCGATCAGAGCGCAGCCGGGCACGTCGCTGATGTCCAAGACGGCGTTCAAGAAGCACGAGGAGGCGCTGCACGCGCTTGGCCTGGTCGACGCCAACAATCAACCGACCTGGTTTACGGCCGGCAAGCCCGATCTCCTCAAGCTTCTCGACATCGGCGGCGAGCACGCGGGCGCCATTCCGCTCACCCAACGCGCCGCAATCGAGCGGCAGTTGTTCGGCGCGCAAGGCTCCGGCGCATTCGCATTGCTTTCCGATCCGGCGATCCGAGGGCAGATCGAGGGGCTGAAGGCCGAACTCGCCCGGTTCGAGACCGGGACTGCGTTTTTCAAGGAGTATGGCGAGTCCTCGCCGATCCAGCAGTTCCGCGAGACCTGGGCGGACCTGCAGAACGTCCTGATGGACATCGGCACGAAGGTGTTGCCGCCGCTCACCGATACGCTGCGAAGCTTCGACAGCGGCCTGAAAACGATGAAGGATACGCTCGGCTCCGGCGTGCTCGGCACGATCGTCACGGCCGGGCTCGGCGCCTATGCGGGCGGCCGCATCGCCGGCGCGCCAGGCGCGATCGTCGGCGGCATCCTTGGCGCTGCGCTGCCGAACAAACAGGAATACGGCACGCTCAGCTGGTCCGATTGGTGGACCAACATCAAGGAGCATCCGGGCAGCGCGCTGTTCGGGCTGCGCAATTCGTCGTTGTCGTCATCATCATCATCCGGCTCGCAGTCTTGGAACGTGGTCGCGCCGCCGACCGGGCAGCAAACAATTCAGGTGACGAGCAACCTCTACGTCGACGGGGACAAGCTGGCAATGGCGGTGACCAAGCACCAGGTCCGGCAGGGCGCCGGTCCGGCCGAAGGCGCGCCGTATCACGATCCGACGTTCTCGACCGCGCCGCTCGATTACGCCATTCCGTTCTGAGAGGCCGGCGCTTGGCGCCGGCTTCAATCTCGGGCGCGTCCAACCGTGTGTATGGCAGTGTGTACAGGCATTGACGCTTGCGAGACGCATGTGTATATCCGTACACATGGATAGCCGGGCCGTTATTGACGCGCTCAAGGCTGCGGGCTGGCGGCGGGTGGCACAAAAGGGCAGCCACGTTCAGTTCAAGCATCCGACCAAACCCGGCCGCGTCACCGTCCCGCATCCGAAGAGAGACGTGCCGGTCGGCACGCTCCGCAGCATCGAAAAGCAAGCGCAACTCAAATTGAGGTAGTCGAAATGCGCTACTACATCGCCCTGATCCACAAGGACGCCGACAGCGACTATGGCGTTTCGTTTCCCGATCTTCCCGGCTGCGTCACTGCCGGCCGCACCTTGGACGAGGCGCGCAGCATGGCCGCGGAGGCGCTCGCATTGCACCTTGAGGGGCTGGCCGCCGACGGCGTGGAAATTCCGCCGCCATCTACACTCGAAGCAATCATGGCCGAGGAAGGCTATCGCGATGGTGTTGCTACGCTCGTTCCGGCACCGACGGCGGCAGGCGAGAAAGCGCGCGTCAACGTCATGCTGCCTGAGGACGTGCTTGCTGACGCCGATCGCTATGCGGAGGCGCACGGCGTCAATCGATCGGAGTTTATTGCGCTGGCGATCAAGCACGAATTGGAACGCGCCGCGTAACCTCGGCCCTGCTCGCATTCGATTAATTTCGTTCAGTGTCGTGTAGCCCTTCCCGGCGGTGCGCTCGACGATCAGGCGGCCACGATCGCGTTCCCGCCGCAGGCCTGCGGCGGTCATCGAACCGTCGGGATACGCGATTGCCGCCGCGACAGCCAAGCGCAACGGCGTGTCGGGCCCGACCTGGTCGGGCGGTGGGATGGTGAGCTGGTGCATCGACCGCATGGAATTGCCGAAGCCCACGCGAGATGCAAGCGCGAGTTTTCCACTTGTGGAATGCACTGCGCAGCGGCCCCGGAAGGGGCTTTTTGCGCGTTGTCGAAAAATCGGGTATATGTGCTCGCGGAGCGTGAGAACTCCCGCAGCGGTCCCTTGCCGGGGATCGCGCTGCATCCGCGATAGGCGACCGCAAAGGCTTGCCGGCCTTTTCGTCGCCGAAACACGCCGCGCCCACAACCGTGGGCCGCGACCGGCTCGGATTATGCCGGGAGCGCCTCGGTTATACAATAGCCTTCGGGCGAAGGCCGTGGCGCACGTTCTCGCGGACGTGTTTCTCACGCTCCCGGCGCCAGCCTGCCGCTGGCGACCCGGCCGTGAGAAAGCCGGATCAAACCGCGAGCCCATCAATGAAAAACGAAACATCTTCGCGCACGCGCGTTGACAGCGCGCCTGCGCATTCCGCGTTGGGCGTAAACCGTAGGAGCGCGCTTATGAACTTGATCGTAACCGCTATGTCACTTGCATCCGCTACCGCTTTCGCGGAGCCCTCGATTGTGCCGGCCACGTCGATCGCCGCACTATCTCCGGACAATCCTGATGCTGAACTGGTCGCTCTTTGCCAAGAGACTCTGACCGCGTGGCGCAATATGGAGGCGGCGATCGCTGACTCGGACGCAGCAGAGGAGACTTACAAGGCCCGCACGCCCATGAGACCGGCGGCGCTGCGCTGGAATCCAACGGACCCGATTGGTAACGAGCTCGAGTATACCGGTCATAAACGGGCGCAGCTTTGGTGCAATTCAGAACAGATTGAAGAGCGGCGCAACGTCCCATGCACTCGCGAGGAATTTATCGGAACACACGAGGAGTGGGATTTGTTGCCGGTCGACGCACCGCCGCCGCCTGATTTGCAAGCGCGACTCTTCGCCCAGATTCCGAACGAGACGGACCAGAAGCGCTTCGACGAGATTCTCGCGGCGCATGACGCCTACACGGCGCAGCTCGCGGCGCTACGGCGAGACACGGGGCTCGATGCCGCCGACGCCCACTATGACGAGGCCTGCGCGCGCTACAACGATCTTGAGCAGCGCGTGATTGACAGCACCGCCGCGACGGTCGATGGCATCAGGGCGAAGGCGATCGTCGCGGCCGAGACAAAATCTGATGACCTTGCGTGGTCTATCATCGACGATATGGTCGCGGCCGCATGACGGACGAAATCAAACAAACGAACGAGAAGGGCGCCGGCGTGATGCCGGCGCCGCCCGGCCTTCGCCCGGAAATCGCGCGGCTGATCGAGGAGCTTGCCCGCGCGGCGGCGCGGCGCAAGGACCGGCAGACGGCTAAACTCGCTGCAGAGCGCCGGGCCGCTACGGCACACGTTCCAACGACAGCGCGATCGTAAGCGCTTTTTTATTGGCCTCTTACCCAATGCTTTCCGCGCAGAATCGCGATGGCGTATTCCACGGCCTGCGTGTCAGCGTTGCCTTGGAGTGCTTGCACCAGCGCGAGCCGGAAAGATTCCGGACTAGCATGCAGCGTGGTATCGGGATCTTGCTCGGCCCAGGCTCTCGCCGCCGCAAGGCACTCCTTGACACGCGCCGACAACGGCCCTGCCGGATCGCTGGGGCTAATCTCCTTTAGCTGCTTGGTGACCTCGGCGAGCTTGTCGGCCCACGAGTCGGGAATCTGTGCGAATGTTGCCATAAGCGTTGCCAAACCAGCTTTTTGGCCTTTCTAGACGCGGCCGCATCACCAACTAACCCTTTGATTTTACTTGGCTCCCCGGGCCGGATTCGAACCAGCGACCAACCGGTTAACAGCCGGTTGCTCTACCGCTGAGCTACCGGGGAACAGGCGCCGTCCGGCCGCGGCGGGGCAGGGCGGGCGCGAAAGGCGCATATAACAAAGGCGCAGCGGCTTTGAAAGCATCCGCGGCGTGAAAAGCGCCGTGCAGGCTGCAGCGGTTTGGCCGCAGGCTCGTTCCCCGCAAGTCGCCGCGCCATGATCGCAGCACGGAGAGACAGCTTCGCGCATAGGCGAGGACTTGGAGGCCACGCCCGGAATTGAACCGGGGTACACGGTTTTGCAGACCGTTGCGTAACCACTCCGCCACGTGGCCGTGGAGGCGAAATACGTAAACGATGACAGGCAATTACGCAATGGCCGCGTCCGTCGCGGCCCGATTCATTCTGAACGGGGAAATCCGGCGCTGAGAAGGGGCTCAGTGTGCGGCGCCGACCGTGTCGGCCATCGTCGCCCGCTCGCGCCGAGCGGCTTGGGATGGCCGGTCGTGGTGTCCGGATGGGTTTCGGCATCGATCTCGGCACCCAGGAGCATCACCGTGATCGACAGCCAGATTCAGCCCATGAAACCGATGATAGCCCGAGCAAGCCTGAGGTCTTGTTGTAGTCGGCGAAATTCGCCGTGTACAAGGAGAACAGGATCGAGAGCACAACCCAGCCTACCGCGGCGAACGCGGTGCCCCAGGTGATCCAGCGCCATTTGCGGTGTCGAACGGCTCGGCTCGTAGCGGTGGACGAACGCCAGCACCGCACCGACGTTCAGCAGCAAAATCGGCCAGCGCGCGATCTTGCCGATCAACGCCATCGCACCGGACGTGGCGGCGGACGCGCGGGTCGAAGCAATAGCTGCACCCGCTGTCACGTTGCGCATAGCATCCCTAAAACATCTGCGCGTTGGAGCATGTAGCTCGACTGACAGCACTGTGATGGCGTTCTAAATCAGGATACCAAATTTCTCTGTGCGCGCTTGTCACTCGCGCTCCATGTACCGACAATCCGCACAACATGGCAACCAACATGACAACTACCATTTCTGTGAGTTGCTTTGCTAATCAATGCTCCGCTAAACGCCCAGGCGACGCTGCTCGCGAGTGCGGAGGAAACGGTGGCCTATTCGTTCGTTGCAGTTCCGGAAAAGTCCGGGCACATGTTGGACGCCATCGGCGTTGGTCGAGACGAAACTGTCGACAAGATAAGTCTGTGTGGATGGCGTCTGTTAGTGCGTACATTGTCAGGGCGGCGGGAAGACTATCTCTGCTGCCGTGGCGCCCGCGATGGCCACTATCTTTTGGTCGGTGACATCACAAATCTGGAGGAAATTCGAGCAATCGCGGCGATCTATACCTCAGAGGCGGTCACTGCGCGACCAGCAGAGTTGTTGGTGCTCCTGATTGGTCTGATTGGCGTCAAAGCGCTGGCATTCGTCGAGGGCCCATTTAACCTGGTGCGCTTCACAGGCGACGGCGACGTCGCGATTATGTCGGACGCGCTAGGTCTTCAGCCGGCCCACATATTATTCGGGCGGCAGTTGTGGGTCACTTCGGAATTGAAAACAGTCGGCCTTGTTGATCCGGAAATATTTCAGTTTGAACAGGAAGAATTGGTCGTAAATGCAGGGTCGCACTTAGATGACTATACGCCAATTCAAAACGGCGTAAAAGCCAAGCCGGGCGCCGTAACCACCGTCCATCGCGATGATAACCATCGGTCGCCGATCAGAAAATTATGTTATCTGGAATATGGATGCGCCACGCCGCGGGGTCCCCCGCTGCCGCAGGCGCAGAAATTAATTTTTGACTTGCTGTCGGGAAGTGTCGCCAGAATCGCAGGGATGTGCAGTGCAGTGGCTATCCCGCTGTCCGGCGGCCTGGATTCCAACTCTTCGGATATCAGAAGAATGGCTGGGCCTTCGCGCCACCATTAAAGATCTGTTGGCCGCCGACGTCATCCCCCATTATCAACGAGAATGATGCCGTTTCGCCAACCGATCAACTTATCGGTGATAACGACCTTACCGCCGCTTGGATCGCCCGCCTCACAAACGCTGATACTCTCCTTTTGCTCACAGATGTTGACGGGCTTTTCACCGCCGATCCGAGGCTCGATGAGTCAGCGCGGCACATCACCGTGGTTACCGCGTCGGACCTCGACGTGGTCATGATGGCCAGCCAATCGAGTAACGGAAGCGGCTCTGGCGGGATGATCACGAAGGTCCAAGCCGCGCAGATTGCAGTTGGCGCAGGCATACGCACGATCATCGCCAACGGCAGCGGAAACCATCCGTTGCACGCGCTTGATCACGGGGGTCCGGCAACTTGGTTTCCTGTCGAGGACGCACATCGATATCAAACCATGTGGGAAGCGTTTGGCTGCCTCCTCATCAAAGATCGCCAGCTCGAAAAGCACGGTAACGGTTGAGAACGGGCCGCCAATGAACGGGATATCACAACGGCTGCTCGGGACGGCGTCGCTTACGCTAAGCGCACTGCTATGGGCCGGAAATGCCGTTACCTCGGAAGCCATCGGATTTCCTTGTTACAACTCAGCCGGCGACGCCGTAATAGTTGTAGAATATGACAGCTACGTGTTTCGAGCAACGAGACTCACATGCAACGCGACTCACATTTCGAGAGGTTCGTAGTCGCTTGTCTTGTGTTAGCAGCCTCAAGCGATATGCATAATTCGGATCAAAGCGAAGGAGAGGCTTCGTGCGGCGGATCATCCTGCTCATCCCCCTGCTGAGTTTTTTCGCGTTCAAGGTGCGCTTGCAGCGTGTCCGCCTTCTGCGGCTGGGCGCTTTGTTTTAAAGAACGATGAGGCTTTTGACACCAGGATCGGGTTGACATGGAAGCGATGCAGCGTCGGTATGGTCTGGAAAGATCATGTTGGCTGTACGGGACAACGGGCGTTGGTTGGACTGACGACCGCGCTTAAAGCTGCAAAGGACACCGGCCCTGGCTGGCGCGTTCCCGATGTAAAGGAACTCTATAGCCTCATCGAGAACGAATGTGGCGTGCCGCCGGTCAATCTGATTGCGTTTCCAGATCTCCGTGAGATCCACCACGACCCAGATGCAGATGCAAACGGCACTCTGTACTGGACTACATCAAAGTTTGCTGCGGCAAACTTGGTGTATTATGTAGACCTTTATACGGGTGAAATCGACGCACACAGCCGCGGGTTCTCGCTCGCTGTCCGACTGGTGCGCTCGGGTTCCTAGACAACGGAACGGAAACACTGTCGGAACGCCTGACCTCATTTGTGCGTGCATCTTTGCTTTGTTGTGCGCGCATGCTCCCCGCGTTGCGGAGATGGGTATCGCGCTGATGCTGGCTGCGCAGCAAACGAAGCTTTGTTAGGCATGGTGATGGACAACAGTGTCCTGTCCTCGCGCGCGAGGCCGGAGAATCACATGATGGCCGTCATTATCGCGCTTCAGAGTTATTGGACAGTCGTGTACTCAGGCGCCTTCATGCGGCAGCGGTGAGGCCGAAAAGCCGCGCTCCAGTTAAGGCGCGTGCGTGGCCGCAGACCTGCGCTCAGCGCTCTTGCGGCGTCATGAGGGTTGCATCACGCCGCGCTTGCGTTTTACCGGACCGTGCCGCACAAGGCGGTGGCACAAAATAGAGGATGCCGCGCATGTTCGACAGCGCCACCGCGCGCCGCAATATGGTGGACGGTCAGGTGCGCACCGCCGACGTCACCAATCCGGACCTGATCGCGGCCTTGCTTGAGGTGCCGCGCGAGCGCTTCGTACCGGCCGGGCTCGAAGCGCAAGCCTATCTGGACGGCGAGATCGCGATCGCGCCGGGCCGGGCGCTGCCACGTCCGATGGTGCTGGCGCGGCTCCTCCAGGCCGCACGCGTGTCCGAACGTGACCACGTCCTCGATATTGGCTGCGGCCTCGGCTATTCGGCGGCGGTACTGGCACGGCTGGCCGGCTCGGTCGTCGCGCTTGAAGCGGATGCATCCCTGGCGCAGCAAGCCAAAACGGCGCTCGCCGCAAATGGCGCCGGCGACATGGTCGTGGTCAGCGGGCCGTTGGTCGAAGGTTGGCCCGCAGCCGCGCCCTACGATCTCATTCTGCTCAATGGAGCGACCGAAATCGTGCCTGACGCGCTGGGCCGACAGCTCAAGCCGGGTGGCCGCCTCGTCTGCATGTTCGGCCGCAGCCCGAACGCCAAGGGCACGATTTTCCGGCTCGTCGAAGGGCGCCTGCTCGGCCGTGCCATCTTCGACGCCGCAGCGCCGCTGCTGCCCGGATTCACTGCGCTGCCGGCCTTCGTTTTCTAGCGCCGAAAGGCCCTATTCCGCGCGTCGTCTCCGCGGCGAACGGCATCACGCGCGGCCCCACCTGTGGCGCATATGCGCCAACGTCCGGAATTCTGTGGCGAACGCCGCTTGCAGGGGTTCCGCCGCACGTCGGTGCCGCATAATGTCCGATGTTCGGCTCCGCTGTTCGGCGGCGGTGAGGGGTGGCGCGTGGTCCAGTGCCGGTATGGGGGAGTTGTCGAGAGTCATGCGTTCGAGCCGGATGGGGGCGTTGATCCGGACAAGTGCCAGCTTGGCTCTGACCGGTGCCGCCTTGGCGTTCGCCATGACGGCAGCGCCCGCCGACACGCTCGAGTGGGCGCTGGTGCAGGCCTACCAGAACAATCCTTCGCTCAACGCCCAGCGCGCCGCTTTGCGCGCCATCGACGAGAACGTGCCGCAGGCTCTGTCGGGCTATCGGCCGAAGCTGAGCATCACTGCCAACGGCGGGGAAAACTTCACCGATGTAACGAGCAGTAGCTTTAATTCCGTTGGCGGCGTCAGCAGCACGTCCAACGTCAATACGCCGTTCGTGTCGCGCGGCGTCGGCGCCACGGCGACACAGACGCTGTACAATGGCCTGCAGACGGCCAATCACGTGCGCCAGGCGGAAAGCCAGGTCATGGGCGCGCGCGAAACTCTGCGCGTCACCGAACAGCAGGTGCTGCTCGACGCTGCCACCGCCTACATGAATCTGCTGCGCGACGAAGCGATCCTCGAGCTCAACCGGCGCAATGTCGAAGTTTTGACCGAGCAGCTCAAGCAGACGCGCGATCGCGCCAGCGTCGGCGAGGTGACGCGCACCGACGTGGCGCAGGCCGAATCGCGGCTTGCCGCCGGGCGCTCGTCGCTGCTCGGCGCGCAATCGAATTACGTGACGTCGGAGGCCAATTACCGCCGCGTGATCGGCGTGCCGCCGGGGCGGCTCGCGCGCGGCACGCCGGTCGATCATTTCGCGCCGCGGACGATCGCCGCCGCCATCGCCGCCGGCGAGCAGCAGAGCCCCTCGGTGCTGGCCGCCATGTACGGCGTTGACATCGCCGAACTCGCGGTCAAGATCAACGAAGGCGCGCTCTATCCCAACCTTACCCTGACCGCCGGCGCATCGGAGAACTGGTTCGCAACCTACAACGTCAGCCACCAGTTCCTGGCTTCGGTCGCCGGCACGCTGACAGTGCCGATCTATCAGGGCGGCGGCGAGTATTCCGCGATCCGCCAATCCAAAGAAACGCTGGGCCAGCAGCGGCTCAATCTCGACGTCACTCGCGATCAGGCGCGCGCCACCGTGGTGCAGAGCTGGGGGCAGCTCGACGCGGCACGGGCGCAGATCGAGGCGACGACGGCGCAAGTCAACGCCGCTGCCATCGCGCTCAACGGCGTGCGCGATCAGGCCCGCGCCGGCGAGCGCACCACGCTCGATGTGCTCAACGCCCAGCAGGAACTGGTGAACGCGCGGGTGGCGCTGGTTACCGCCGAGCACGATCGCGTGGTGGCCTCATACACGTTACTGGCGGCGGTCGGCGATCTGTCGTTGCAGCACCTCAACCTCAATGTGTCGATCTACGATCCGCAGGTGCATTATCAACAGGTCCGTGATGCCTGGGTCGGCGTGCGTACGCCGGACGGCCGCTAGCTATCAGACGATATCAACCGCATGCTTGCGTTCGCACCGGCGCGTGACATAGTTGGAGACAACTTAGCGGCAGCATTGCATAGTACTGGTTCTGATTCGCTGGCGCGGCAGGTGTGCAGCGCGGATCGGCGATGGGGGGCGGGGCAGCGGCCGTGCGGCGGCGCGCTTCGGTGTGGGGGCAAGGGGCAGGCAGCGGGGATGCGGGCATGACGCAGCCGGCGAAAGCGCAAGAACCGTCGATGGAGGAAATCCTGGCTTCCATTCGTCGGATTATTGCCGACGACGACGCCACCAAATCGACCCAACCGGGAGCGGATGAAGCCAAAGCCGCCGCGCCGGCACTGCGGCCCGCGACACCGCCGCCGGTGGAGGCGCCGCCGCCAGCGCCAGCGGCTGAGCCCGATTCGGCTGCACTGGACGCACCCGGTGCGGATGCGGATAGCGACGCCGATAACCAGTCCGCCGACATTCTGGAACTGACCGAATCCATGGCAGCGGCGCCGCCCGCCCCAGTTCAGCCGCCGCGGGCGTCATCAGGACCGGCGCCGCAATTTCGCACCATCGACGGTGGGTCCGATGTCGGTTTCGACGACACGGCCGAAAGGCCCATGCCACCGGCCCGCGGCGAGCCGGAGGTGCATCTGCTCTCGCAGTCGACCAGATCGGCCGTCGATTCCGCCTTCAACTCGCTGGCGCAGACCGTTTTGGTGCAGAACGCGCGGACGCTGGAAGATTTGGTGCGCGAAATGCTGCGCCCGATGCTCAAATCCTGGCTCGACGAGAATCTGCCCGGCATGGTCGAGCGGCTGGTGCGCGCCGAAATCGAGCGCGTCTCGCGCGGACATTAGCGGTCGTGTGTTTCCGTGCGGGTCTGCCGCGATCCTTTTAGCCTTTGAGCGCGGTTGCCAAATTTAGCGCCTGATCCGACAGCACTGCGGGATCCTCTTTAAAGGTTGCCGGTGGCTTGAGGGGCACGCCGGTCTGGCGCGGCAGGATGTGGACGTGCAGGTGAAACACCACCTGGCCGCCTGCGGGCTCATTGAATTGCTGGATGGTAAGCCCGTCGGCGGCGAAAACTTTGACCGCCGCGCGCGCGATCCGCTGCGTCACCGTGATGAGATGGGCAAGGTCCTCCGGCGCGATATCGAGAAAAGTGCGAACCGGCGCCTTCGGAATGACCAACGTGTGGCCGGGCGTGCGCGGCATGATGTCGAGAAACGAAAAGGTTTTGTCGTCCTCGTAGACTTTGTGGGCGGGCAACTCGCCGCGCAAAATTTTGGCAAAGATATTGTTCGGATCATAGCTTGGCATCGCGTGCTCCTTGGCCGTCATTCCGGATCGCCGCGAAGCGGCGAGTCCGGAATCCATAACCACGCGCTGGGCTTATGGATTCCGGGTTCCTCGTTTCACTCGGCCCCGGAATGACGCGGCGAATTTTCATTCCGTGTGCCCCTAATCGCCGACGCTACCCACCGATCACCAAATCCTTGCGATAGGGCGCGGTAGCGGCCAGTTCGGCGCCGACCGCCGCCACATAGGCGCGCTCGCGCGCCAGATAATCGGCGATCGCCCGCCGCAGCGCCGGGTCGGCGATGTAATGCGCCGAATGCGTCGTTCTCGGCATGTAACCGCGCGCGATCTTGTGCTCGCCCTGGGCGCCGGCCTCGACACAGGAAAGCTTGTAGGCGATCGCATAGTCGATGGCCTGATAGTAGCACAGCTCGAAATGCAGGAACGGATGGTACTCGATGGCGCCCCAATGGCGGCCGAACAACGTGCGTGAGCCGACGAAGTTGATGGCGCCGGCAATCCAGCGGCCAGCGCGCTTGGCCATGACCAGAACGATGCGGTCGGCCATGCGTTCGCCGACCAGCGAATAGAACTCGCGTGTCAGATACGGCCGGCCCCATTTGCGCGAGCCTGTCTCCATGTAGAAGGTGAAGAACGCATCCCAAACCGCTTCGGTGAGATCGCTGCCGCTGAGCCAATGGACGCTGATGCCGTTGGCCAAGGCATCCTGCCGCTCGCGGCGGATGGTCTTGCGCTTGCGCGACGCCAGCGCGGCGAGAAAGTCGTCGAAACGCGTGTAGCCGGCGTTCTGCCAATGAAACTGCTGATCGGTGCGCTGCAGGAAGCCGAGTTCGCCAAGCGAACGGCATTCCTGTTCGGTCGCGAAGGTGACATGCACCCCGGACGTATCATCGTGGCGGCACAGCTCGATCAGGCCGCGGCCGAGCGCCGGCCGGATCGCCGCGGCGTGCCGGGACGGCGCAACCAGGAGCCGCCGCCCGGTTGCCGGCGTGAACGGCACCGCGACCTGCAGCTTCGGATAATAGCGGCCGCCGGCGCGCTCGTAGGCTTCGGCCCAGCCGCGATCGAACACGTATTCGCCGCGTGAGTGGCTCTTGACGTAGCACGGCGCGGTCGCGACCAGCGCGCCGTCCGCCGTTTCGGCGAGCAGGTGCCGAGGTTGCCAGCCGGTGCGGCTGCCGACCGATTTGGAGTCCTCCAAGGCCGACAAAAATGCGTGTGATATAAAGGGGTTTGAAGTGGAATCATAAACCGTGTCCTTAGGCGCCGATGCCGCTTCTCCCGCTTGGCCGTATGGTTCAGCTTCGGTAGCGATCTCGTTGTGATCAGAAATCGATTCAGCGTTTGGATTGGCGCAGGCATCCCAGGCGGCCGCGCCGACCGCGCTGATGCGGTCGACGACCTGGATGCGCAGTTCGCCGGGCGCACGTTCCGGCGCCGTGCTCCGTTCCGGACTTGTCGTTTTCTGCGCTTCGGTCATGGCCGAAAGCCTTCGAAAATCATCTGGTCGGCGAAGCGCAGCGCCGTCTTGCGCTCGGCATCGGTGCGCACCGCCCAGGTCAGGAGCGGCAGCCCAAAAACCCGCCGAGCGACGAGCGGCGCCAGCGCCGGCAGATTTGCCACCGCATAGGCGACGAATTGCGGCCGCGGCATCAAGGCGGTCAGCAAGTATCCCATGCCATACCGCATCCACGGCGGCATCAGGTCCCAATAGGGGTGCGGCCGGTATTTGGCGGCGACGATGCCGAACACAAGATCGCAGGACTTTTGCCGCAGCACCGCAAGCTGCCGCGGATCGAACGACATCGGCGCGGCAGGACCGCGATAGCCGGCAAGAACCTCGGCGACCCGGGCCGGCAGCTGGGCATCGCCGTCGAACCGGCTCTTCAGTTCGATCACGAGCGTCACGCGGCCGCCGATCAGGTCGCAGAGATCGCCCAGCGTCATCATGCGTTGATCGCTGCCGCGAAACGCAATGCGCTTGAGTTCGGCCGCGCTCAAAGCATCGAGCCGTCCGGCACCGTCGGTTAGCCGCCCGAGCACGTCGTCGTGGTAGACCATGGCCTCGCCGTCGCGGCTCACTTGGACGTCGACCTCCAACCCGTAATTGCCGGCAATGGCCGCACTGGCGGCCGCCGCAGTGTTCTCGATCACGCCGGCGGCGGCGTCATGCAGGCCGCGATGGGCAATGGGCCGGGCGGTGAGCCAGTCGAGCGACGTCGCCACGTTCAAGACACTTCGAACAGACCCTCGACTTCCACCGCCGCGTCGGCCGGCAGCGCGGCGACGCCGACGGTTGAGCGCGCATGCTTACCCTTGTCGCCGAACGCTGCGACCATGAGATCGGAGGCGCCGTTCATGACTTTCGGCCCGTCGACGAATCCCGGCGCGGAGTTGATGAAGCCGCCGAGCCGGACCACACGCGACACCCGGTCGAGATCGCCGAGCGCCGCCTTGACCTGCGCCAAGAGATTGATCGCGCAGGCCCGTGCCGCCTTCTGGCCGTCCTCGATCGAGACGCCGCCGCCGAGCTGGCCCTTGGCCACGATCTTGCCGTCGCCGTCGAAGCAGAGCTGGCCCGAGACCATGAGGAGGTTGCCGGTGCGCACGAACGGTACGTAATTGGCGACCGGCGCCGGCGCCTCTTTGAGGATGATGCCTAATCCGTTGAGCTTGTTTTCCACCGCTCCGGCCATGACCGTCTCCACGTTGTCGACGCGGCGGCCTTCGCAGGCGCACCCGTACGCGCAGGAGTCTTGACCGATAGGGCCACGGCGCGCAAGCGAGAGGAGCGCTCCGCGGTTGCGGCGGGCCATACCGGTCCCTATCTTCGCCGCAATTTGGGCGATGAAAGCGACATGCTGCGGACAACCGACCGGGGCGAGGCGGGGTTTTTCGCAAATTTTGGCAAGAGGCGGTTTTTGCCACTTGATCGCGCCATCACCGCACTGAGCGGCGCCTTCGCCTGCGCTTTGATACTTTGCGCTGCGCCGATGGCGGCGCCGGCCCAGAACGCACCGATCGTACTCGCCGCGCATCGGGCGATTTACGATCTGACGCTTGCCTATACGCGCGGCAACTCGCCGGTCGAGGCGGTGCGCGGCCGCATCCTGTACGATTTCGACGGCAATGCCTGCAGCGGCTACTCGCTGGATTTCCGCCAGGTTTCCGAGATCGACGATGGCGAAGGCAAGGTGTCGACGAGCGACTTGCGTTCCACCACTTGGGAAGGTGGCGACGCCAAGAGCTTCACATTCAAGTCGCAGAATTTTCTCAACGAGAATCTGATCGATGCCGTCGATGGGCGCGCCGACCACCGCGCCAAGGTCACCGCCGTCGATCTGCGCAAGCCGCAGCGTAAAAGGTTTGGTTTCGACCCCAAGGTCGTGTTCCCGACCGAACACATGGTGCGGGCGATCGCGGCCGGGCGCGCCGGCAAGACCATTCTCAGCTTTCCGGTCTATGACGGTTCGGATACCGGCGACAAGGTTTTCAACACGCTCACCGTAATCGGCCACAAGATCGCGCCCGGCGAGCGCATTCCGGACGATGCCGCCGGCAAGGAGCCCACGCTCGCCAAGGTGCCGCGCTGGCCGGTGACGATCAGTTATTTCGCCAAGAACAAGGCGTCGGACAGCGGCGAGCAGACGCCGGATTATGCGCTGAGCTTCGAGCTCTACGACAACGGCATTTCCCGCGCGCTCATGCTCGACTACAACGATTTTGTCGTGAAGGGAAAGCTGATTTCGCTCGAGCTCAAACCGGCGAAGCCTTGCCCTTAAGACGCCGCCTGCCTGCGTGCCTGTTGATCGCGTTCAGCTTTCCTCCGGCCGCTCGAACGCCAAGCCTCTGACCACGGCGTCGTCGCCAAAGCGGGCGCGCACGCGGTCGACCGCATGCTCGGCGTCAGCGGTGCGACCGTCGACGAGATCGGCGGGATCGGCCTGTTCGGCATTGATGAGCGCGCTCAACCCGACGCCGAGCAGGCGATATTCTGTGCCGTCGGCTTCGCGCCGCAGCAGGTCGCGCGCCACGGCAAAGATGCGGCCGGCGAGCTGCGTCGGCGTCGCGAACGAGCGCGCCCTGGTGCGAATCGCAAAATCCGCGGTCTTGAGCTTCAAGGTAACGGTGGCGCCGGCGAGCGCCTTGGCCTTCAGGCGCGCCGAAACCTCTTCGGTCTGGCTCCAGAGAATGCGTTCCAGGGCGCGGAAATCGGCGATGTCGCGCTCGAATGTGGTCTCCGACGACACGCTTTTGGTTTCGCGGTCGGCGCTGACTTTGCGGTGGTCGATGCCGCGCGCGAGGCGCGCCAGGCGCCGGCCTTCCTCGCCGTAACGGCGCGCCAACTCGGCCTCGCTGGCGCGCTGCAAGTCGGCGATGCGCAAAAAGCCGTCCCGGCCGTAGCGCGCGGCGCTCGCTTTGCCGACGCCGAAAATGAAACTCACCGGCTTTTCGGCCAAGAACGGCGGCGCTTCGGCAAGGCCGAGCACGGCAAAACCGCGCGGCTTGTCGAGATCCGAGGCGATCTTGGCGAGAAACTTGTTGCCGGACAGGCCGATCGAAACCGTGATGCCGAGCGTCTGCTCGACCTCGCGGGCAAAGCGCGCCAAGGCCTTGGCTGGCGTCATGCGGTGCAGCCGCTCGGTGCCGGATAGGTCCAGGAACGCCTCGTCGATCGAAAGCGGCTCGACCAAGGGCGTGAGCTCAAGCATCATGCGGCGCACCTCGCGGCCGACCGCGGCATATTTCTCCATGTTCGGCCGGATCACCTTGGCGTGCGGGCACAACCGCAACGCCTCGAACATCGGCATTGCGGATTTGACCCCGAAGGTGCGCGCCACGTAGCACGCCGCCGCCACCACGCCGCGGCGGCCGCCGCCGACGATCACCGGCTCGGCGGCCAGCCTCGGATCGTCGCGCTTTTCGATCGTGGCATAGAAGGCGTCGCAATCGACGTGGGCGATGGCAAGCGCGGCGAGTTCGTCATGGCGCAACAGGCGCGGCGAGCGGCAGGCGGCGCAACGGGCGGCGCCGGTCCGGGCATCGGCGAGGCAATCGCGGCAGAAGCTCACGGCCCAAGAATCTCGCAGCAGAAGAATCTCGCAGCAGAAGTTGCGACAACGCTTTTACGGCAAATCGCGCTCCCACGCGCCGCCGAGGGCGCTCACAGCACGCGCCAGTTCGGCAGGATCAATGCCGGCATGGTCGGCAAACGCGCGCAGCAGAGTCTCGTCGGAAAGCATATACTCGAGCACGCCGGCAAGAAACTCGGGTTCGGTGGCGGCAGTGCGAAGCCGCGCGGCCGAAATGCCGCTTGTATCGAGAAAGCGATTGAGCGATTGCGGTTCTTCGGCGATAAAGGAAAGTGCTTGAACGGCCAGTATTTCGGCCGTCTGGCGAGCCGGTCGTGACGGCCGTTTCATCGGTTGTCTTTGCCTTTCCGTAACATATCGCCACTAGCTTGAGGCGTGCAGGGCGGCTGTGTCGGCGGGACCGCCCCTTGCCGCCGCGGCGTCGACGGGGCAGGGGCGGAAGGATTGGGGATGGCCAAAACTGTCCTGATTGTGGAGGACAATGAGCTCAATATGAAGCTCTTCCACGACCTCTTGGAGGCGCACGGCTATCGGACCGTCGGCACGCGCAACGGCATCGAGGCGCTCGATCTGGCGCGCAAGCATCGGCCGGACCTGATCCTCATGGACATTCAGCTGCCGGAAGTGTCCGGCCTCGAAGTGACCAAGTGGATCAAGGACGATGCCGAACTCAAGCGCATTCCGGTTGTCGCGGTCACGGCATTCGCCATGAAGGGCGACGAGGAGCGCATCCGCGAAGGCGGCTGCGAAGCTTATCTGTCGAAGCCGATTTCGGTCGGCAAGTTCATCGAAACCGTCCGGCATTTCCTGGGTAATCCGTAAGGTATTCGCGATGACCGCCCGCGTTCTCGTCGTTGATGATGTTCCAGCCAATGTGAAGCTGCTCGAAGCGCGGCTGTCGGCGGAGTATTTCGACGTCACCACGGCGATGAACGGTGAGGAAGCGCTCGCCATCTGCGAACGCGGGGAATGCGACCTCGTTCTGCTCGACGCCATGATGCCGGTCGTCAACGGCTTCGAAACCTGCCGGCGGCTCAAAACCAATCCGGCCACCCACCACATTCCGGTGGTCATGGTCACCGCGCTCGACCAGCCGGCCGACCGCGTCCGCGGGCTTGAGGCCGGCGCCGACGATTTTCTCACCAAGCCGATTTGCGATTTCGCGCTGATCGCGCGGGTGCGCTCGCTGGCGCGGCTGAAAATGGTCACCGACGAACTGCGCATGCGCGCGATGACCTCGCGCGACATCGGCATCGCATCACCGGAACGCGAAGCGATCGCGGACACCGGCGGTGGCGGTCGGGTGCTCATTGTCGACGATCGCGCGTCGTCGCATGAGCGCATCGCCGCGGTGCTCGCCGGCGAGCACGCCGCCGAGGTCGAGGCCAATCCGAACCAGGCTCTGTTCCGCGCCGCCGACGGCAATTACGATCTGGTGATCGTTTCGCTGGGACTGCAAAATTTCGATGCGCTGCGGCTGTGCAGCCAGATTCGCTCGCTCGAACGCACCCGCAATACGCCGGTTCTCGCCGTCATCGAGCCCGACGACACCGCGCGCATGGTCCGCGGCCTGGAAATCGGCGTGAACGATTATCTGATGCGCCCGATCGACAAGAACGAGTTGCTCGCGCGCGCCCGCACCCAGGTGCGCAAGCGCCGCTATACCGAGCGGCTGCGCGACAGCGTGCAGATGTCGATCGAGATGGCGATCACCGACGTGCTCACCGGCCTGTTCAACCGCCGCTACATGGAGAGCCATCTGGCGACCCTGATCGAGCAGGCCAAATCCCGCGGCAAGCCGCTGACCGCGCTGGTGCTCGACATCGACTATTTCAAGGCGATCAACGACAGCCACGGCCACGACGCCGGCGACGACGTGTTGCGCGAGTTCGCGTTGCGCATCCGCCGCTCGATCCGCGGCATCGACCTCGCCTGCCGTTGCGGCGGCGAAGAATTCGTCATTGTCATGCCGGAAACCGACATGGCAGTGGCCGCCATGGTCGCCGAACGCCTGCGCCGGCGCATCGCCGCCGACCCGTTCGCCATCCAGCAGGGCGCGCGCAGCATTCCGGTGACGATTTCGATCGGGATCGCGGGGGTGCGGGGCAGGGACGACAGCGCCGCGGCGCTGCTCAAGCGCGCCGACCAGGCGCTCTACCGCGCCAAGCGCGACGGCCGCAACCGCGTGGTCCCCGATGCGGCCTAAGCACGCGATTGATTAGACGGGTCTTGCAACCGCAAGGCAGATACTCCCGCCGTAATACAACTGATAGTTGTCCATTAAGCTGAATTGTTTGGGTTATCCCCGGATCGGACATTTTGGCGAAATCTTGGCCGTTGCTTTCCCTGTGGATTACGGTAATTTTGTCGACAAGCAGACATAAGCCAATAAGAACGATTTGCCGCGCGTCGATGCGACGGCCCGAAATGCACGGCTTTGCTCAATACCCTACGGAGTGCTCAGGTCCGCCGCATCTCCTGGGTCCGTGGGGTTCGGCCGGCGCGGGAGCGGTTCGAGTGGCCTCCTCAGGACACCGTTCCCGCCCGGCCACCTTTTTTTGCTCGGGCGTCTGAAACGTCACGCCCGGCCGCGAGGCCGGGCATGACGCTTTAAGGAAGACGCCGGCAGCGCCTTACTTGATCTTGGCTTCGCGAAACTCGACGTGCTTCTTGGCGACCGGATCGTATTTCTTCTTCACCAATTTATCCGTCATGGTCCGCGAGTTCTTGCGCGTGACGTAATAGAAGCCGGTGTCGGCGCTCGATACCAGCTTGACCTTGATGGTGGTGGCTTTGGCCATGACGGAACCTCGAAAAGCGATTTAAGTGCCGCCAACCTAGTCGCCGGTTCTGCAAAGTCAAGAAAGCGGGCCTGTCAACCGCAGAACACGTTCAAAGCATTTCGCGCACGAAGCGCTTGTGCAGCATGCGGTAGAGCGGCACCGGATACTCCGGGTCCATGCCGGCGGCGATGCGATCCTGCAGTTCCTCGAGTACGATCGCGGTGATGCCGGGCATGTCGAGCGTGCGCGCTTGCGTGATCGGCAGCCAAACCAGTTCGACGAATTCCGCATCCGGCCCGACCATGCCATCGACCCGGTGCGCCACGGCGGACGCGTCGGCAGCAAAGAAGCGGCTGTCGAAGCGCAGTGGGCGTTTCGGCGGCGTGATGGCGCGGGCGATGAAGTGCACGGCGCTGAGATCCGGCATGACGCCGGCTTTGGCGAACGCCTCCCACGCTCCGGGCGGCGTCTTGAACGCGCGGTCGACCCGCACGCCGAGCATGAGGCCGGTTTCTTCGTAAGTCTCGCGCACTGCGGCGAGCGCGAATGCCGCCGCCTTGACGGCGCTGGGGCGCCGCACGCGCTGCATCAGCCGCGCGACATGCCGCTCGTGCAGCGGTGCCGTCGCCGCCATGAGGCGGTCGGCCGGCTCGCTGCGGCCGCCGGGAAAGACGAATTTGCCGGGCATGAAGCGATGCCGCAGATGGCGCTGGCCGAGCAGCACTTTCGGCACAACCTCGGCGCGGTCGATGAGGATGAGCGTTGCCGAATCCCGCGGCCGCAGATTGGGAAAGCTTTGGTCGCGAATCGTGCGCGTCAAACGTTCGGCGCGATCCGCCGCGACGCCGCTTTCGACCATCGACTCCCCGACATCCGCGCTCATGGCGACGAACTCATGCGATTTGATCAGTGACGGCCGCGCGATTGCCGGCCGCGGCCGAATTTCTGCTGCGCCTGCGCCTCGTGTCCAGTCCGGCGGGGCTGCGTCGATGCATCGCGCACCAGCCGAAAACGCAACGCACCGGCGACCGGCGCCGCCTCGACGAGCTCGACCGTGACCGGATCGCCGAGGCGGTGGGTCTGCGACCTGCCGACAAACGCGCGTCCGGCTTCGTGGAAGCGAAAATACTCGTCGCCGATCGAGCGCGCTGGAATAAAGCCGTCGGCGCCGGTCTCGTCGAGTTCGACAAACAGACCGGCGCGCGTAACGCCGGAAATATGGCCATCGAATACCGCGCCGACCCGGTCGGCCAAAAAGTGCGCGATCAGCCGGTCGGCGGTCTCGCGCTCCGCCTTCATGGCGCGGCGCTCGGTCGCCGAAATGTTGGCGGCGATTTCGGCAAGCTCGGCCGCAGTCACGCTCTCGGGCAGCCCGTCGCCGCCGAGCTTGAGCGCGCGAATGAGCGCGCGATGCACGACAAGATCGGCATAGCGCCGGATCGCCGAGGTGAAATGGGCGTAACGGCGCAGGTTGAGGCCGAAATGGCCGAAATTATCCGACGAATATTCCGCCTGCGCCTGGCTGCGCAGCACCACTTCATTGACCAGGCGTTCGACGTCGCGCCCCTTTACGCGGGCCAGAATGCGATTGAACGCATCGGGGCGGAGCGCGCCGCCTTTCGGCAGCGCAATGTCGAGCGTCGCCAAAAACTCGCGCAGCGCATTGAGCTTTTCGGGCGCCGGGTCATCGTGCACGCGGTAGATCAGCGGCACCCGCGCGCGCGCGCAGCTTTCCGCTGCCGCCACGTTGGCGAGGATCATGAATTCCTCGATCAGCCGATGCGATTCCAGCTGCTGCGGGACGATCAGCCGGTCGACGGTGCCGTCCGATTTGAGCACGATCTTGCGCTCGGGAATATCGAGGTCGAGCGGCTCGCGTTCATCGCGGGCGCGGAGCACGGCACGGTACGCGGCATAGAGCGGCTCGATCACGGCTTGCGCGATCGGCGCGGTGATCTCGTCGGTGCGGCCGGACACCGCGAGCTGCGCCTGTTCGTAGTGCAGCCGTGCTGTCGACCGGATCAGCACGCGGTGAAAGCTGTGGGCGCGCTTGCGGCCGTCGGCGCCGACGATCATGCGCACCGCAAGCGCCGGGCGGTCCTCGCTCGGACGCAGCGAGCATAGGTCATTGGAGATGCGCTCGGGCAGCATCGGCACGACGCGGTCGGGGAAATACACCGAGTTGCCGCGTTCGGCGGCGGCGCGGTCGAGCGCCGAGCCGGGCCGCACGTACTGCGCCACGTCGGCGATGGCGACGGTGACGACGTGGCCGCCCGCGTTGCGCGGATCGGCATCGGGCGCCGCATGCACGGCGTCGTCGTGGTCCTTGGCGTCCGGCGGATCAATGGTGACGAACGGTATAGCGCGCCAATCCTCACGCCCGGTGAGCGTTGCCGGCCGCGCCGCCGCAGTTTCGGCAAGCGCCGCGGGCGAAAATTCCTGCGGGATGCCGTGGGCGTGGATGGCGATCAGGCTGACCGCCCGCTCGCTCTTGATCGAGCCGAGCCGCTCGACAACGGAGCCGGATGGCAGACCGACTCGTCCGTGGCGCACGACGTCAACGGAGACGAGATCGCCGTCTAACGCCGAAGCCGTTGCGCCGACGGGAATCGCCAGTTCGCGGCCGAGCTGTTTCTTGTCGATCGGCACGAGCCGGCCGCCGCCGTTTGGCAGGCCGCGAAAGATGCCGAGCACGCGATGCTTGGCGCGGTCGATGAGTTTGATGACGCGCCCGGTCGTCTCCTCCGCCCCGGCGCGCTCGATGCGGATAAGCGCGCGGTCGCCGACGCCGGCGGCTTCGCTGGGCCGGACACGGCGCGGCGTGATGATGCGGATGACCGGCGCCGTGCCGTGGGCCTCTTCGTCCCATTCGGTCGGCCGCGCCAAAAACTCGCCGTCGCTGTCGCGACCGGTGACATCGGCCACCACGACCGCGGGCAGCGTCCCGGCGCGATGCAGCATCTTGCGGCGGCGCTCGATGTGGCCTTCGTCAGTGAGCTCGCGCAGCATGCGCTTGAGCGCGGCGCGATCGGCGTTCTTGGCGCCGAAGGCGCGGGCAACCTCGCGGGTGCCGACTTTGCCGCTCTTGTCACGCACGAACGCAAGCAGCTCGTCGCGCGAGGGCAGCGCTCGCTTTGCCCCGCCCGCCGGCTGAGCCCTGCGCGCGGCGCTCATCGCCATGAACTTTGGCGGCGTGAACGATATGGGTGCAAATTATTCGGCAGCTTGCGTCGTCCCGCGCGCCGGTTTTTTGTTGCCGGCTGCCGCGGGCCCCTTCGGTGCATTGGCTTTTGCCTTGGCGGTGGACCGGGTGCTCGGCCGCGCCGTTGTGGATGCAGGGCGTGCGCTCTGGCGCCGCCGCTCGCGCGGAGGAGCCGCGCCGCGCTCGGCACGCGCGTCGAGGAGCGCGACCGCCTCATCGAGCGTGACCGTCTCCAGCGTCTTATCGCGCGGCAAGGTGGCATTGACGCCGGCGTGGCTGACATAGGGACCGTAGCGGCCGCTCTTGGCGAGGATCGGCCCGCCCTTGGTTGGATGATCGCCGAGCGGGCGACCGGGATCAGCGCCGAAGCGACGGGAACGCGGGCCGCGCGCCACTTTTTCGGCGAGCAGCGTCACCGCGCGATTGAGCCCGATCGTGAACACCTCGTCGGCGGATTCGAGGTTGGCGTAGATCTTGCCGTGCTGCACGTAAGGCCCGAAGCGGCCGACGCCGGCGCGGATCGGCTCGCCGTCCTCGGGATGCCGGCCGACCTCGCGCGGCAGCGACAACAGCGCCAGCGCCTTTTTCAGGTCGACATCGTCCGGTGACGTGCCTTTCGGCAGACCGGCGCGCTTCGGTTTTTCGCCGTCCACGCCCTCGCCAAGCTGCACGTAGGGACCGAAACGGCCGCTGCGCAGCGTCACTTCGAGCTCGCTCTCCGGATCGACGCCGAGCACTTTCGTGCCGATCTCGGCCGCGCCGTCGCCGGCCGCCGACAGCGGCCTGATGTAGCGGCATTCCGGATAGTTCGAGCAGCCGATGAAGGCGCCGTATTTGGAGAGTTTCAGCGTCAGCCGGCCGCCGGAGCAATTCGGACACTGCCGCGGATCGCTGCCGTCGGCGCGCGGCGGAAACAGATGCGGCGCCAAGAGCGCATCCAGCGCATCGATGACTTCAGAGATTTTCAAGTCTTTGGTGTCGTCGATTGCGCCAATAAAGTCGCGCCAGAAATCGCGCAGCACTTCGCGCCAGGCAATTTCATTGTTGGAGATGAGATCGAGCTGCTCTTCGAGGCCGGCAGTAAAGTCGTACTCGACGTATTTGGCAAAAAAGCTTTCCAGGAACGCCACGACGATGCGGCCGCGGTCCTCCGGATAGAGCCGGCGCTTGTCGAGCCGGACGTATTTGCGGTCCTTGAGGAGCTGCAGGATCGACGCGTAGGTCGAGGGCCGGCCGATGCCGAGCTCTTCCAGGCGCTTGACCAGCGACGCTTCGGAATAGCGCGGCGGCGGCTCGGTGAAATGCTGCTCGGCGGCGATCGCGCGCTTGGTGAGGCGCTCGCCTGCGCTCATTTCCGGCAGACGGCGCGAATCCTCATCCTCCGGATCCTCGTCGCGGCCTTCCTGATAGAGCGTGAGGAAGCCGTCGAACTTGATCACCGTGCCGGTTGAGCGCAGATCGAGCAGGCGGGCAGCGACCTTGGCGGCGATGTCGGCGGTGGTGCGCTCGAGCTCGGCCGACTCCATCTGGCTCGCCACCGTGCGCAGCCAGATCAATTCGTAAAGCTTGGCCTGATCGGCATCGAGGTGACGCTTGACGTCGCGCGGCCGGCGCGAGAGGTCGGTCGGCCGGATCGCTTCGTGGGCTTCCTGGGCGTTCTTGGCCTTGGCCTCATAGCGGCGCGGCGCGGCCGGCACATAGCGTGCGCCGTAATCGCTCCCGATGAGCCGGCGCGCGGCCGCAACCGCTTCGGCGGCAATCTGCACGCCGTCGGTTCGCATATAGGTGATCAGCCCGACGGACTCGCCGCCGATGTCGATGCCTTCGTAGAGTCGCTGCGCCACGCGCATCGTATGGGCCGGGGCGAAGCCGAGCTTGCGGCTTGCTTCCTGTTGCAAGGTCGAAGTGGTGAAGGGCGGCTGCGGATGGCGCTTGAGCGGCTTCGCTTCGACGGCGGCCACCGTGAACGCCGCGCTCTCCAGCGCGTGCTTGAAGGCTTCGGCCTCGGCGCCCGAGCCGATATCGAGGCGTTGCAATTTTTTGCCGTCGGCACCGACGAGCCGCGCTTCGAAGGTCTCCCGGCGCGGCGTCGCCAGCGTGGCGACGATCGACCAATATTCCTGGCGGACGAATCTTTCGATTTCGAGCTCGCGGTCGCAGACGAGCCGCAACGCCACCGATTGCACCCGCCCCGCCGAGCGCGCACCCGGCAGCTTGCGCCAGAGCACCGGCGACAAGGTAAAGCCGACGAGATAGTCGAGCGCGCGGCGGGCGAGATAGGCGTCGACCAGAGCCTGGTCGATGCCGCGCGGATTCTTCATCGCTTCGGTCACCGCCTGCTTGGTGATGGCGTTGAAGACGACGCGCTGGATGTCCTGTCCGTTGAGGGCCTTCTTGTCCTTGAGCACTTGCAGGACGTGCCAGGAGATCGCCTCGCCTTCGCGGTCCGGGTCGGTGGCGAGGATGAGCCGGTCGGCGCCCTTGACCGCCTGGGCGATGTCGTTGAGGCGCTTTTGCGCCTTGGGATCGACCTCCCAAAGCATGCGAAAATTGTGATCGGGATCGACCGAACCGCTCTTGGCCGGCAGGTCCCGGACATGGCCGAACGAGGCCAGAACCTCGTAGCCCCGGCCCAGATATTTATTGATCGTCTTCGCCTTGGCGGGCGATTCTACCAGTACGAGGTCCATGCTAACTCAATGATTCTACTTGGTTTCTGTCGCTATAGGGGGACAGGGCCTTAGCGGAGCCGCCGGGAACATGGGTAATGCAATCCCGCCTGTCAAATCGTTATCGGGGGAACCCGGCTTCTGGGTGGCGGCG